>NZ_JBHVRW010000007.1:0-370267 GCF_042885475.1 Streptomyces sp. NPDC058051 | reverse complement strand
TCGCGTCCGATTCCCGGTCGAAGCGGGCCTCGCAATTTCCGCCTTCCGGTTCTCCGCTTTCGCGTTTCCCTTTCCGGCGAGTCCGACTCTATCAGACCCTTTCGGCTCTGATTCCCAGTCAGCGGGAGGTGTCTTCCCGGCCGTTGAGCCGTTCCGACGGGTGAGACCTTAGCGAATCCATGGCCTCGACGCTAATCGGGGCCGCGTTCTTTCGAACGCGGATTCTTCATTCCGCACATGCGCACAGAAAGCCGAACGACAGATATCGCCGACCAGGAGTGGTTACTGCTGAATGGCTGTCCGGGGACCGACCGTGGTCGGCGCTCACGTCGGACAACTCGGAGAACCTTACGGATGGCAGCGTGTCGTGTCAACCTCGGGTCGGCCGGGCTGCTGACGGAACGCCAGACGGCAGTCGCGCGGGCTGGTGGAGAGGTGGGTGGCGAAGTGCCGGCGCATGGTGATCTCGCTGCCGAAGCCGGCGCGGCGGGCGACCTCGGGCAGAGGTAGGTCCGTCGGCTCCAGACGGTGCGGAGGAGCCGGCGCGAGCCACCGCCGTGTCGTTGCACGGCGGTGGGTTCGCGAAGGTGGTGCGCAGCGCGGAGCTGAGCGCGGTTGCGGAGCCGACCGGAGTCGTGGGGTAGCCGTCAGCCGTTGCCGGAGGCGAGTTCGCGGCTGCGGTCGCGGGCGGCTTCGAGGGCTGCGATGAGGGCGGCCCGTACGCCGTGGTTCTCCAGCTCGCGGATGGCGCTGATGGTGGTGCCCGCCGGGCTGGTGACGGCTTCGCGGAGCTTGACCGGGTGCTCGCCGCTGTCACGGAGCATCACGGCGGCGCCGATGGCGGCCTGGACGATCAGGTCGTGTGCCTGGGCACGGGGCAGACCGAGCAGGATGCCCGCGTCGGTCATCGCCTCGACGAGGAAGTAGAAGTACGCGGGGCCCGAGCCGGAGAGGGCGGTGGCCGCGTCCTGCTGGGACTCGGGGACGCGCAGGGTCTTGCCGACGCCGCCGAAGATCGACTCGGCGGTGGCGAGGTGACCGGTGGTGGCGTGGCTGCCCGCGGAGATGACGGACATGCCCTCGTCGACGAGGACCGGGGTGTTCGGCATGACGCGGACGACCGGGGTGCCCGCGGCGAGGCGACCCTCGATGAGAGCGGTCGTGATCCCTGCGGCGGCGCTGATGACCAGGCGGTCGGCGGTGACGTGCCCGGCGAGCTCGTCGAGGAGCCGGCCCATGTCCTGGGGCTTGACCGCGAGGATGAGGATGTCGGCGCGCTTGGCGGCCTCGGCGTTGCTGACGGAGTCGACGCCGTAGCGGTCGTGGAGTTCCTGGGCGCGCTCGGAGCGGCGGGTGGTGACCAGGAGGTTCGCCGGGCGCCAGCCTGCCCGGATCATCCCGCTGAGCAGGGCCTCGCCGATCTTGCCGGTACCGAGGACTGCGACTGTCTGGGTCATGCGGTTCACCCTCCGGGCGGTGCTCGCGGTTCGTGCGTCGTGCTGATGGTTCTGGTGTCCTTGCTCGTCTTCGCCATCCTCGCACCGGGGCCGGTCAGGCGGTACGTCGACGGAGGGTGGCGGCGCCGAGCGCGAGGACGAGCAGGGCGCAGCCGGCGACGACCAGGGTGTCGCGGACGAAGTCGCCGGTGACGGCGGTGTGGTGGAGGACCTCGTTCATGCCGTCGACCGCGTACGACATGGGCAGGACGTTCGAGATCGCTTCGAGGGCGGGTGCCATCCGGTCGCGTGCGGTGAACAGTCCGCAGAGCAGAAGCTGCGGGAAGATCACGGCCGGCATGAACTGGACGGCCTGGAATTCCGACGCGGCGAAGGCGGAGACGAAGAGGCCCAGGGCCGTGCCGAGCAGGGCGTCGAGCAGGGCGACCAGGAGCAGCAGCCACGGGGAGCCGGTGACGTCCAGGCCGAGTGCCCAGACCGAGAGCGCGGTGGCCAGGAGGGACTGGACGATCGCGACGGCGCCGAAGGCGAGGGCGTAGCCGCCGATCAGGTCCCCCTTGCCGAGCGGCATCGCGAGGAGGCGTTCGAGGGTGCCCGAGGTGCGTTCGCGCAAGGTGGCGATCGAGGTCACCAGGAACATCGTGATCAGCGGGAAGATGCCGAGGAGCGAGGCGCCGATGGCGTCGAAGGTACGGGGGCTGCCGTCGAACACGTAACGCAGCAGCGTGATCATCACGACCGGGATCAGGAGGAGCAGCGCGACGGTGCGGGGGTCGTGGGTCAGCTGGCGCAGGACGCGGGCGGCGGTGGCGAGCGTGCGGGCCGCGCTCAGAGGTGGTGCGGCGGGGTGGGTGCGGCTCCGGGGGGAGGGCTGCGGGTGGGGGTGCCGCTGCGGAGTGCTCATCGGGCGGTCTCCTGACGGGGGGCGGCTTCGTCGACCAGGTGGAGGAAAGCCTCTTCGACGGTGGTGGCGCGGGCGGCGGTGCGCAGTGCCTCGGGGGTGCCATCGGCGAGGATCCGGCCCTCGCGCATGAGGAGCAGCCGGTGGCACCGCTCGGCCTCGTCCATGACGTGGGAGGAGACGAGAACGGTGGTGCCGCGGTCGGCGGCGAGGGTGTGGAAGAGGTTCCATAGGTCCCGTCGGAGCACCGGGTCCAGGCCCACGGTCGGTTCGTCGAGAACCAGGAGTTCGGGGGTGCCGAGCAGGGCCACGGCGAGGGAGACACGGGTGCGCTGGCCGCCGGAGAGGGTGCCGGCCGGCGCATCGGCGTGGCTGGTCAGGTCGACCTCGGCGATGGCACGGGTGACGGCGGAGCGGCGGGTGCCCCGTTGGCGGCGGCCCGGCTGGAGGATCGCCGCGAAGTAGTCGAGGTTCTGCCGGACCGTCAGGTCGGTGTAGACGGACGGGGCCTGGGTGACGTACCCGATGCGGGAGCGGAGGGTGGGGTGTCCGGCGGGGCTGCCGAACACGTCGAGGGTGCCGGTGACCTTGGCCTGAGTGCCTACGACGGCACGCATCAGGGTGGACTTGCCGCAGCCGGAGGGGCCCAGGAGGCCGGTGATCCTGCCGGGTTCGACGGTGAAGTCGAGGCCGCGGAGGACGGTGCGATTGCCTCGTACGACGGTGAGGTCGCGGGCCTCGACGGCGACGCCCGAAGAATTCATCATGCGATGAATATTTGTCCCGGTGGCGCGCGCCCGTCAAGGGGCGGGGACTGTCGGGGAGTCAACTCGACGGAAGAGCAACCGTGCTCGGGCACGAGGCGGTGCTCGGTCACGGTGCTGGGTCACGGTGGGCGGCATCCCGGGGCGGTCTGTCGCGGGCCGGTCAGAGATGTTCCGGCGCATGTGTCAGGGGCGCGGCAGGGGCGCGTCCGGCCGGATCGCCACGCTCACCTGGACCACGTAGCTCTCCTCGACCGTGCCGTCCGGGAAGAGCTTCGCCAGGCGGTCGCGCTCCTCCGTGAGGAATCGGTGCGCGGGCTCCTCACCGAGGACGAGGAAAGCGGAGTGGCTGCCGAGATTGGCGAGGTGGGTGTCGAGGGACACCTGCCGCGTCCAGGGCACCGTGCGGTGGGAGAAGCCGAGCCCGGGCGGCAGGTCGCGGGAGCGGACGGCCGAGCCGTGAGCACTGTCGCCCGCGCCGAAGAAGTGGCGGAGGCGGGCGTCCTGCTCGGCGATCCAGGGGACGGAATGGTCGGAGACGTTCCACCACAGGGCGAGCGCGCCGCCGGGACGCAGGACACGCAGGGCCTCGGGGGTGGCGAGACTCCGGTCGGTCCAGTGCCAGGACTGGGCGTACGTGATCAGATCGGCCGACGCGGTGGAGAGGGGGAGGCGGTTGCCGTCGCCGCGCACGACCGGCACGTACGGGAGTGCCCGGTGCAGTTCTTCCGCCATGCCGGGGCCCGGTTCGACCGCGGTGACCAGGGCGCCCCGTTCGTGAAGGAGGCGGGTGGAGATGCCCGTGCCCGCGCCGACGTCGATGGTGCGGGCGCCGCGCAGGGAGCGGCCGGCCAGTTCCTCGACGGCGTCGAAGAGGGCGGGCGGGTAGCCGCGGCGTACTGGGATGCCGCCCTGTCGAAGGAGAGCGCGCGCGGCGGGGGCGCGGGTGAGGAGGCGGACGGACGGGAGCCAGAGCCTGAGCCGGATGCGGGGTCGAACTCGGGAAGAGACATGGGGCCATCGTGTCTCGCGCGGGGAAGCGGTGGCGACGCCGGTGGAACATCGGCCTGCGCCGGGGGCGTTCCCTCGGATGCCCGGGGCGTGTCTGCCTGCGGTGCGGTAAGGGGCGGGGCAGGCCCTGTGCTCCTGGTGGAGTCCTACCGGCGCTTGGGGCGCTTGCCCTTGGTCGTCCTGCGGGCAGCCGGGTTCCCGGTGCGGGCCGAGCGGCGCCTCGCGTACCGGTCCACGGCCGCCTCGTACTCCGCGCGGCGCAGCTGCTCGCCCGGCGCCTCCTTGAACGTACGGAGGAAGTACGCGAGCAGTGATCCGACGAAGCCGATCGTCTTGAGACCGCGCAGGCTGGCCTCGCGCGCCGGATCTGCCGGGCGTCGGCTGAACCCTTCCCACGTCTTGCGGAAGGCGACGGCACTGCAGATGGCGAACATCAGGATGACCAGGATGCCGACGAGACTGCCGACGTCGGCGATCTCCAGCCCCTGGAAGGCGAGGCGGAGCACGAGGCAGGCGGCGGCCGCGGCCACGAGGGAGCCGACCGCCGCCCCGACGCGCCGCAGCCCGTAGCCGCCGTCGTGGTCGACCCAGGTCGTACCGAAGAGGAACAGAGGCTCGGGCTGCGGGCCGGGAGTGGTGGAGACGGGCGTGCTGCCGGTGCCGGGGGCTTCGCTGTTCTCGCTCACGAGGTCGATTATCCCCGGGCCGTCATGGTCCCCGTCGGCATCCCCGTCCCCGCCGCCTTCGCCCTCCCGGCCGCGGCCCGGTCAGTCGCAGTGCGGTCGGTCGAGGCTGGGTCAGTCTCAGCCCGGTCAGTCGCAGTGCGGTCGGTCGAGGCCGGGTCAGTCTCAACCCGGTCAGTCGCAGCGCGGGGCGATGTAGCCGTCGCTGCCTGTGTGGACATAGGCGTCCGACACGAACTGGCCGTTGGCGATGTTGTCCCAGATGTTCGAGGTGCCGTACGGGCCGGTGACGCGCTCACCCGGCTTCTGGCAGTAGACCGGAACCTTCATTCCGTACGGAAGCGTCCTGACGATGCCGTACTGGGTGCCCGGTCCCCTGCGGACGTTGACGCGGTATCCCGGTGCGATCGGGTACCTGGTCACGTCGTCGGTGGCGGCGAGCGCGGCCGTGTCCTCGGCCGTGTCGGTACCGGCGGCGGCGCTGCCGGTGATGCTGTCGGTGTGCTCTTCCATGGCCCTGCGGCCCTCCCCCGTTGAGAGACGGTGTGTACGACGCGCAGGCTACAGAGCCCCGCTCGTTTCGCACGCACCATCGACTAGGCTCCGTGCGTCGCGCTTGCGGACGAACACACGGGGGTGGGCGATGCCGCCGCTGCGAGGTACCGGGGCCAATCCGGAAGCGGAGCATCCGGAGTATGCCGGTCACTACCGGCTTGAGGCGTGTCTCGGCGCGGGCGGCATGGGGGTCGTCCACCTGGCGCGCTCCGCCTCGGGGTTGCAGCTCGCCGTCAAGGTGGTGCACCGGCACTATTCCGCCGACCCCGAGTTCAGGGCGCGCTTCCGGCAGGAGGTGGGAGCGGCGAGGCGGGTCAGCGGAGCGTTCACGGCACCGGTCGTCGATGCCGACCCGGACGCCGCACAGCCGTGGATGGCCACCCTGTACGTACCCGGTCCCACCCTTTCCGACCAGGTGAAGCGGAACGGGCCCATGGCGCCCGCCGAACTGCGCAGGCTGACGGCCGGGCTGGCCGAGGCGCTGCGCGACATCCATCGCGCCGGAGTGGTCCACCGCGACCTCAAGCCGAGCAACGTGCTGCTCCCCGACTCCGGGCCCAAGGTCATCGACTTCGGGATCTCGCGGCCGTACGACAGCGATCTGCGCACCGAGACCGGCAAGCTGATCGGTTCGCCGCCGTACATGGCACCCGAGCAGTTCCAGCGTCCGCGTGAGGTCGGGCCCGCCGCGGACGTGTTCGCCCTGGGGGCCGTGCTCGTCCATGCGGCGACCGGCCGGGGGCCCTTCGACTCCGACAGCCCGTACATCGTGGCCTACCAGGTGGTGCACGACGAGGCCGATCTGGCGGGGGTGCCGACGGATCTGGCGCCGCTGATCGGGCAGTGCCTGGCGAAGGATCCCGCACAGCGGCCCACCCCGGACGAGATCATGGCGGCGCTGCTGCCCCCTTCGTACGATGCCGCCGCGTTCATACCGGCGCAGCGGCGGCCGAGTGCCGTCGACGCTCCGGTGGTGTCGGGGCCGGTGCCGAAGGTCGCGACGGAAACGGGCGCGGACGCGGACACGCACGTGGGCGCGGGCGCGACGGAGCAGGGCAGGAAGGCGACCGCGAGCGGCGGCGGCAAGCGCCGGTGGGCGGCAGCCGCCGCGGCGCTTCTCGTCATGGGTGCCGGTGGGGTGTGGGTGGCCGGTGCGGTGGGCGACTCGGGCGGGCCTGATGGGGCCGGTGTGTCGGGAAGCTCCGGAGAGGCGGGGGAGGCGAGGGAGAAAGGGGAGGCAGACGGTGCGAACGGCGTCGAGCCGTTCGCACCGTGGCGGACGCCGCTTCCGGCCGCAGGCACTTCGACGCCGGTCTGCACCTCAGCGGGCGGTTCCGGAGCGGAGCCGGGTGGTTCCGGAGCGGAGCCGGGCGGTTCCGGAGCGGAGGATTCCGGGCCGTCCGCGGCGTTGTACTGCGCGGCCGACGGGATCGGCGCGGCCCGGTTGGATCCCGCGGACGGCAAGGTGCTGTGGTCCCGTGACGGCGCCGGGGACGCCCCGCCCGTCGGTGTGATGTCGGCCTCCGGTGGTCTGGTGCTCACGGCGGTGCCCGGCGGGAAGCTCCGGGCGTACGACGCCGCCGCGGGGAAACAGGTCTGGGCCATGGATCTCTCCCCGTACCTCGGCACCCCGTTCGTCGCGGGAGACACGCTGCTGCTGATCGGTGCGGACGGCACGACCGAAGCGCTCGACTCCGCGACCGGTGTGTCCCTCTGGCGGCACGCCCTTCCCGGGCATCAGCGCCCGGACTACGCGCTGTACGACGCAGGATCGGGGCTGGCCTACGCGTTCGAGCACTCGGCCTACGGATCCACCACGCTGGTCACCGCGGTCGAGGTGTCGACGGGACAGACGGCGTGGCAGCGGCGGCTGGAAGGCATGCTCACCCCGGTGGGGATCTCGACCGGTGCGCTCGTCCTGACCTCCATGAACGGGGAGGCCCAGACTGTCGGCATCGTCCGCTACGACCCCGCGCACAAGCGGGTCACGCGGGTGGCACTGCCGTTCCGGATGAACGAACCGGAGGTCGTGGTGGGCGGGGACACCGCTTATCTGCTGGCACACGGCGGGGCCCTGGTCGCCGTCGACGTGCGTCCGACCGACGGCGACCACGTCCGCTGGCAACTGGAAACGGCTGCCGGGCGGACGTCGGCGCCCGTCCTCGCCGCCGGGAACCGGCTGTACTTCTCGGCGGCGGACGGGCGGCTGCTCGCCGTCGACACCGAGCGCGGGACGCTGCTGGGCCAGACGAGCCCCAGACTCCGGGACGGGAAACTCACGTACGCGTCGGAACTGCCCGCCCCTGTCGCCGCCGACCGGACCGTCTTCGGGACCGCGCCCGACGGGTCCGTGTTCGCCGTCGACGGAAAGGACCCCGCTCACTGGTGAGAGCGGGGTCCGGCACTGACGGAGACCGAGGGACCGGCGCCGGTGAGAGCGGGGTCCAGAACTGACGGGAGCGGGGTCCGGCCCCGACGGGAGCGGGGGTGTGGCCCCGACGGGAGCGGGGGTGTGGCCTCCCGGCCTCGGTCGTCGCTCAGCCCAGCTTGGACACGTCCCGCACCGCGCCCCGGTCCGCGCTCGTCGCCATCGCCGCGTACGCGCGCAGCGCCGCACTGACCTTGCGGTCGCGGTTCTTCGGCGCGTACACGCCGTTCAGTGCCTCGCGGCGGGTGGTCAGCTCGGCCTCGGGGACGAGGAGCTCGATCGAACGGTTCGGGATGTCGATCCTGATCCGGTCACCGTCCTCGACCAGCGCGATCGTGCCGCCCGACGCCGCCTCCGGCGACGCGTGGCCGATGGACAGGCCCGACGTACCGCCGGAGAAGCGGCCGTCGGTCACCAGGGCGCAGCTCTTGCCGAGGCCGCGGCCCTTGAGGAAGGACGTGGGGTAGAGCATCTCCTGCATGCCGGGGCCACCGCGCGGGCCCTCGTAGCGGATGACGACGACGTCGCCTTCCTTGATCTCCTTGCGGAGGATCTTGTCGACGGCCTCCTCCTGCGACTCGCAGACGACCGCCGGGCCCTCGAAGGTCCAGATCGACTCGTCGACGCCCGCCGTCTTCACGACACAGCCGTCGACGGCGAGGTTCCCCTTGAGGACCGCGAGGCCGCCGTCCTTGGAGTAGGCGTGTTCCAGGTCGCGGATGCAGCCGCCCGCCGCGTCCAGGTCGAGGGTGTCCCAGCGCTCGGACTGAGAGAAGGCGGTCGCGGAGCGGACGCATCCGGGAGCCGCGTGCCACAGCTCGACGGCCTCGGGGGACGGCGAGCCGCCGCGCACGTCCCAGTTCTTCAGCCACTCCGCGAGGGTGGCGGAGTGCACCGAGTGCACGTCCTCGTCGAGCAGGCCGCCGCGGTGCAGCTCGCCGAGGATGGCGGGGATGCCGCCGGCCCGGTGCACGTCCTCCATGTAGTACGTGCCGCCGGGGGCCACGTTGGGGGCGACCTTCGCCAGGCAGGGGACGCGGCGCGAGACCTCGTTGATGTCGTCCAGGTCGTAGTTCAGCTCGGCCTCCTGCGCGGCGGCGAGCAGGTGCAGGATCGTGTTGGTGGAGCCGCCCATGGCGATGTCCAGCGCCATGGCGTTGTCGAACGCGGCACGGGTGCCGATGGAGCGGGGCAGGACCGTCGCGTCGTCCTGCTCGTAGTAGCGCCTGGTGATCTCCACGACCGTGCGTCCGGCCTCCTCGTACAGCGCCTTGCGGGCGGTGTGCGTGGCGAGGACGGATCCGTTGCCGGGGAGGGAGAGGCCGAGGACCTCGGTCAGACAGTTCATCGAGTTGGCGGTGAACATGCCGGAACAGCTGCCGCACGTGGGGCAGGCGTTCTCCTCGATACGGAGGATGTCCTCGTCCGAGATGTTCTCGTCGACGGCGTCGCTGATCGCGTTGATCAGGTCGAGCTTGCGGACCGTGCCGTCGACGAGCGTGGCCTTGCCGGCCTCCATCGGGCCGCCGGAGACGAAGACCGTCGGGATGTTGAGGCGCATCGCGGCCATCAGCATGCCGGGCGTGATCTTGTCGCAGTTGGAGATGCAGATCAGCGCGTCCGCACAGTGCGCCTCGACCATGTACTCGACGGAGTCGGCGATCAGGTCGCGGGACGGGAGGCTGTACAGCATCCCGCCGTGGCCCATCGCGATGCCGTCGTCGACGGCGATGGTGTTGAACTCGCGCGGCACGGCACCCGCGGCCTTGATCGCCTCGGAGACGATCCGGCCGACCGGGGCCAGGTGGGTGTGGCCGGGGACGAACTCGGTGAAGGAGTTGGCGACCGCGATGATCGGCTTGCCGATGTCCTCGCTCGCTACGCCCGAGGCCCGCATAAGGGCGCGGGCGCCCGCCATGTTGCGGCCGTGGGTGACAGTGCGGGACCTCAGCTGGGGCATCGTCTCTCGCTCCTTCGACAGAAAAGACTTCTTACGAGCCTACGCCGCCGACTCCAAGATCTGGACAACGTGTCCGGCATGCGGGATCGGATGCTCGATGGGTGAGCGGGGGCGTCGCGGCGACCGCTGGAACGCGGGGGTGGGGGTGGGATCTTCCCGGCGCCCGCCCCCACCCGCGCGTCACACCGCCGGAAGCGCCTGGAGGCGACGGGCGTGCAGCGCGGCCAGCCGCTTGCCGCCGGGGACCACGTACCACTGCTCCACCGAGCCCGTGCCGTCGTTGAAGGTCCAGCGGAGTTTCCCGTTCCGCGCGTCGTACGCGTGGACGCCGCCGTTCCTGTTGAGCTGCGTCGCCCCGTACAGAGTGTCACCCACCTTGGCGAACTGGACGGGATACGCGGATTCCTCCAGGTCGGTGTTGCGCCACCGCTGCTTGCCCGTGGCCGGATCGACGGCCCACAGCGCGTGGGTGGTGTCCGAGGCGTACAGAACCCCGTCGAGGACGGTCGGGCCGTTGAACCGGGCGTACTCCTTGGTCTTCAGCGCCCAGCGCTCGCTGCCGTCCTCCAGGGCGAAGGCCCGCAGGCGCGGCCCGTCGGCGACGAACACCGCGCCGTCGTGCACGGCGATCCGGAGGAAGTTGGACTTGCTGATCTTCTTCGTCCACACCTGGCGCCCGGTCGCGGTGTCGCGGACGGTCAGGTTCTTTCGCTGGTCCGTGTACACGAGACGGTTGCCGAGCACGGCGGAAGTGATGCCGTACTTCTCGGTTCCGGCGTCCCGCCGCTCGCTCCAGACGGCTTTGCCGGTACGGATGTCGATGGCGGCGATCACGTTGTCCGGGGAGCTGAAGTCCTTCTCCAGGATGCCCGCGATCACGTAGACGCGCTCCGCGTCGGCACCGACGGGACGGGGCTGGTCGTACCGCCCGCCCAGGCGGCTGCGCCAGGTCTCCTTGCCCGTGGCCGGATTCAGACCGACGACATCGCCGTCGTACTCGCCACTGGCCAGATAGAGCGTGTCCCCGCCCATGATCAGCCGCGCGCCCGGCTGGGCGACGCCCGTCCGGGACCACACCTGCTCGCCGGTGGCGATGTCCCGGCCCACCAGCGGGTCACCCGAGACCAGGACCACGCCACCGACAACGGCGAGCGCCTCGAAACTGCCGAGGGCACCCGTCGCCGCCTCCTGCTGCCACAGGGCACGCGGCGCGGTCCCGGCGGGCGGCGTCGCGGACACGTCGTCGGCCTTGTCGCTTCCCTGGGGCCCCGGCGTTCCCGTGCTGCCGGAGTCGTCCGTCTCCTCCGGACCGCACGCCGTCGTCAGCGCCCCGGTCAGCACGAGGCCGAGCCCCGCGCCGGCCATCCGCAGCAGCCGTCTGCGGGGCAGGGCGGTGAACCCGGCCGCCTCCGCCGGTCCGTCCGGTCCGTGCCCGCTGAAAGTCGTCACTGTGCTGCTCCCCGTTGTTGTCGTTGGCGATCCTCATCGGTGGTTCACCGACGACGCACAGGCAACCATCAGGACTCCGCCGTGGTCGGTGCCTGATGCCGATCCGTAACAGCGTTGTGAACCCACCGGCACAGCCGTCACACGAGCAAAGACCGGTGTCCGGTCACCGGTCGGCGAGGTACCTCTGGAGCGTGGGGGCCACCATGGCGACGATCTTCTCCGGCTCCGCGGAGGCCAGCGGCTCCGCCTGGATCACGTAGCGCAGGAACGCGATCCCGAGCATGTGCGAAGCGGCCAGTTCCGCGCGGAACGTCGCGTCCGGTACGTCCAGCGACTCCGCGACGCGTTCGAGGAGGCGGCGCAGAACGAAGCCGCGGAGGACCTTCGCCGCCGCCTCGTGCGTGAGCGCGGACCGCAGGATGGCCAGCAGAGGGGCCCTGGACGCCGGGTTCTCCCATACGGCGATGAAGTAGCCGGCCAGCCGCTCCCCGAGACCGTCCGGGCCGTCGCCGAGGACGTTCGGAATCGCCAGGGCCGGTTCGAAGGAGACCTCGATGGCAGCCGCGAAGACGTCGTCCTTCGTGCCGAAGTAGTGGTGGACGAGGGCGGAATCGACGCCTGCCGCCTTGGCGATGCCCCGGATCGACGTCTTGTCGTAGCCGCGCTCGGCGAATTCGGCGCGGGCCGCCTCCAGGATGCGGGTGCGGGCATCGGGACCGGCGCTCCCGGCCGCACGGGAGGGGCGGCCACGGCGCTTGGGGGCGGGGCCGGTGGGGGCGGTGGGGGCGGCGCGGTCGCCGGGGGTGGTGGGACCGGTGGGGGTGGTGGGGTCGTCGGGGGCGGTGGGACCGGTGGGATCCGTGCGGCCACCGGTCATGGGCGCGGCGCCTCGGCCGAGGAGGACGCCAGGTGGAGCCGGGTGAAGGCCAGCGCCTCCGCCAGGTCGGCCTCGCGTTCGGCGGTGGACATGGCGCGGCGGGTGTTGACCTCGATGACGACATGGCCGTCGAAGCCGGTACGGGCGAGGTGCTCCAGGAGTTCGGCGCAGGGCTGGTCGCCGCGGCCGGGCACCAGGTGCTCGTCCTTGTTGGAGCCCTTGCCGTCGGCGAGATGGACGTGGGCGAGCCGGTCACCCATGCGGCCGGCCATCGCCAGGCCGTCCGTGCGGGCCGTCGCGGTGTGCGAGAGGTCCACGGTGAAGTGGCGGTAGTCGTCGTTGGTGACGTCCCAGTCGGGGGCGTAGGCGAGCATCTCGCGGTCCCGGTAGCGCCAGGGGTACATGTTCTCGACGGCGAAGCGGACATCGGTCTCGTCCGCCATGCGCCAGATCCCGGTGACGAAGTCGCGGGCGTAGTTGCGCTGCCAGCGGAACGGGGGATGGACGACGACGGTCGTCGCCCCGAGCTTCTCCGCGGCGGCACGGGCCCGCCGGAGCTTCACCCACGGATCGGTGGACCAGACACGCTGTGTGATCAGCAGACAGGGCGCATGGACGGCCAGGATCGGCACCTGGTGGTAGTCGGAGAGCCGCCGCAGTGCCTCGATGTCCTGGCTGACGGGGTCGGTCCACACCATGACCTCGACACCGTCGTAACCAAGACGCGCGGCGATCTCGAAGGCCGTCGCCGTCGACTCCGGGTAGACGGAAGCCGTCGACAGGGCGACCTTCGCATCCGGGATGCGCACCACTGGTTCTGCCACCGGGACAGCCTACGGGCAGTGCGACGCCGCGCCGAGGGGCCTCGGCGGAAAGTGAGCAGGGCCATGCCGGGCTCCCGGCCGCCCCCGGCGGTGCTCAGCACGGCCCGGCCCTCGGAGACCCCGGCGGCACTCAGCACGGCAGGGGCAACGCCCCGGCCCCAGCCGCAGCCCCAGCCCCAGCCCCAGCCCCAGCCCCAGTCGGCCCGGCACGGCCTCCCCGCGCCGCCCGTGCTCAGCGCAGCGCGGCCCGCTCCGTCGGCATGTGGTCCAGGCGGCGCAGGATGACCCCCTCGCGCAGCGCCCAGGGGCAGATCTCCAGCTCCTCGACGCCGAACAGGTCCATGGCTCCCTCCGCGACCAGAGCCCCGGCCAGCAGCTGCGCGGCCCGGCCCTCGGAGACCCCGGGCAGGTCGCCGCGCTGCTCGACCGTCATCGTGGCCAGCTTCGGCACCCAGTCCTCCAGCGCCTTGCGGGTGAGGGCGCGCTGGACGTACAGCCCCTCGGTGGAGCGGGCGGCGCCCGCGATCCTGGCGAGCTGCTTGAACGTCTTGGAGGTGCCGACGACATGATCCGGGCGCCCGAGGCGGGTGAACTCCCCCACGCTCCTGGCGATCCTGGCCCGTACGTGACGGCGCAGCGCCTTCACCTCCGCCGCGTCCGGCGGATCGCCCGGCAGCCACCCGGCCGTGAGCCGGCCCGCGCCGAGCGGCAGTGACACCGCCGCGTCCGGCTCCTCGTCCATGCCGTACGCGATCTCCAGCGAGCCGCCCCCGATGTCCAGGACGAGCAGCCGCCCCGAGGACCAGCCGAACCAGCGGCGCGCGGCGAGGAAGGTCAGCCGGGCCTCCTCCGCACCGCTGAGGACGCCGAGGTCGACGCCCGTCTCCTCGCGCACCCGGGCCAGCACCTGGTCGGCGTTGGTCGCCTCCCGCACCGCGGACGTGGCGAACGGCAGGACGTCCTCGCACCCCTTGTCCTCGGCGGCCTGGAGCGCGTCGGTGATCGTCGCCACGAGACGGTCCACACCCTCGGGGCCGATCGCCCCGTCCTCGTCGAGAAGCTGGGCCAGGCGCAGCTCCGACTTGTGCGAGTGCGCGGGCAGTGGACGGGCACCGGGGTGCGCGTCCACGACCAGCAGATGCACCGTGTTCGAACCCACGTCCAGCACTCCGAGTCTCATACCCGGAACGCTACCGGGACCTCGGACTTACCCTTGGCCCGTGCCAAAGACGAAAAAGGCGAAGCCGGGCAAAATCACGAAGAAGCAGAAAACGAAGCAGGAGATGCGGCAGGAACCGAACGGGCCGGACCGGTCCGAGGACGAGACAGGGATCGATTTCGCACGCGCCTGGGTCGAGTTCCCGGACCCCGCGGACGACGAGCAGATCTTCCGCTGCGACCTGACCTGGCTGACGTCCAGGTGGACCTGCATCTTCGGCAGTGGCTGCCAGGGCATCCAGGCGGGCCGCGCGGACGACGGGTGCTGCACGCTGGGTGCGCACTTCTCCGACGAGGACGACGAGAAGCGGGTGGCGGGCCACGTCGAACGGCTGACCCCCGACCTGTGGCAGTTCCACGACGTCGGCACGGAGACGGGCTGGGTCCAGGTCGACGACGACGGTGAACGCCAGACGCGGCGCTGGAACGGTTCGTGCATCTTCCAGAACCGTCCCGGGTTCGCGGGCGGTGCGGGCTGCTCCCTGCACATCCTGGCGCTGCGGGAGGGCAGGGAGCCCCTGGAGACCAAGCCGGACGTCTGCTGGCAGCTGCCGATCCGGCGTACGTACGACTGGATCGACCGGCCCGACGACACGCGTGTGCTCCAGGTGTCGATCGGTGAGTACGACCGCAGGGGCTGGGGTCCGGGCGGTCATGACCTGCACTGGTGGTGCACGTCGGCGACATCGGCGCACGGGGCCGGGGAGCCGGTGTACGTGTCGTACCGCCCGGAACTCATCGAGCTGATGGGCAAGCAGGGATACGACCGGCTGGTCGAGCTGTGCGAGGAGCGCCTGTCCTCGCTGCTGCCGATGGCGCCGCACCCGGCGGACCCTGCATGACAGCAGCCGCGCCGGCACGACGGCCGAGCCGGCGCGGCTGTCGTGCCGGCGCGGCTGTCATGCCGGTGCGGCTGTCATGCCGGTGCGGCGCGTGGCAGTCCCACCGGCGCGGCGCATGACGGTCGCACCGGTCGGCGCGGCTCAGTGGGACGCGGTGGCCCTGCCCGTCCCCGTTCTCGGGCCGGCGGGCGTCGGTGAGTCGGACGGGGCCGGGGACGGTGCCGGGTCCGTCGGGGACGGGGTGGAATCCGTCGGGTCGGGGCTCGGTTCGGTGGATTGCGTGGGATCCGGCGAGGGCGACGGCGATTCCGGCGGTACGGACGGCCGCGGGGAGGGGGAGTCGGAAGGCGCGGGCGAGGCCGGATGGCCCGTTCCGCCGGGGGACGGTGCCGTGGCCCCGTGTCCCCGGATCACCACGACCGGGGCCGAAGGGGCGAGGACAATGCGCGCGCTCCATGATCCGGCGGGTTCCCGCAAGGGATCCACGAGGACGCGGATCGTGACGCTCTCGCCCGCGGCGAGCGTGCCCGAGGAACCGCTGAGGCGCAGCCAGGACGCATCCACGCGGGCCGACCAGGCGACGGGCCCACCGCCCGCGGCGGTCAGCCGGATCAGTGTCGTACGGCCGGACGAACGGGCCTCGACGGTGAGCCCGCCGACGCCGCCCGGCGTCGGACCGGAGCTGATCACCTCGGCCGAGACGTCCGGGACCTGGCCGTCCTTGAAGCGGGCGCCGGGCTGGGGTCGGGCATTGCCCGCGTTCTCGTAACGGTCGTCCGCGGCGCCGTCGTGATCGTGGCGGATGTCCGTCTCGGTCGCGGTGACCGCGGCGCCGTCGTGGCCCTCGCCGGTCTGCGGGGCGCCCCGGTAGGCGGTCCACAACGCGATCACCGGCGCGGCGACGACCGTCGCCACCACTGTCGTCGTCACGACCTTGGCCCGCAGCCGGTCGCGGCGCGCCGCGTGGTCCTTCGGATCCATGGGGAAGCCCGCCCGATCGAAGCGCGGACCGCCGGAGCGGCTGCGCCGGGCGTGGACCATCGCGACGTACGCGGAGGGCCGTGGCGCCTCGACGACCGGCAGTGCGGCGGCCGGCGCGACGGCCGCGCCCGGCCAGGGGCCCGCGGCGCCGGCCCGCTCGGCGGCCCGGCGGCAGCGGGGGCAGTCGTCGACATGGCGGACGAGTTCGCGGCGCAGGGCGGCGGAGAGCAGGACGCGGCGGTCACCGGCGAGCCGGGCGACGGTGGGGCAGGTGCCGCTCTCCACGACGGCGAGGGCCGCGCGGGTGCGTTCCACCTCGCAGGCAGCGGTGGCCAGCAGCTCGCGGGCCGCCGCCGGTTCGAGGCCCAGGACGGAGGCGACGGCGCGCGGGGGGAGGCGGTGGCGCACGGCGAGTTCGAGCGCTTCGCGCTGTTCGGGGGTGGTTCCGGCGGCCTCCGGCCAGGCCAGTCGGGCGAGTTCACGGCGGTGCGCCTCGGCGGCCCCGGACGCGGCGGGGGCTTGGTCCGCCGGGGCACCGCCGGGCGTGAAGGAGGTGGCGGCGGTCTTCGCTCCGGGAGCCGGGGGCGTACGGCGGCCCACACGCGCCCCCTGGGTGCCCGTGCCGCTCGACTGCTTGCCCCCGGGCCCTCCCTGCGTCCGCTTCGGCTCCCGCTTGACCGGCTGCCTCCCCAGCAGCCTCCCGGCCTTGTAACTGTGCGCCTGACGGCCGTGCCGCTGCTCGGCGAGCTTGCGCAGACACATCCACCTGGCCAGCGCGTACAGCCAGGATTTACGTTCCTCCTGGCCCTCCGGGCACCGGCCGTCCTGTCGTTCCGCGATCGCGAGCACACCCCCGAGCGCCTCGGTGGCGGCGTCATGGTCACAGAGCACGGAGAGGCAGTACGTGAACAGGCCGTCGAGATGCGGCTCGTCACGTGCGGGAGGCCACCGGGGCGAAGGCGGCGCCGAGGAGTGGGGCGCACTGTGCCGCGCCCGGTGTGCGCCGGTGGTGTGCGTTGGGGGCTCCAGCCTGCTGCTCGTCACCTGGCGACCGTAGGCAGCACAGAGCATGCTTTTAGCGCCCCTTCTCCACATTTAATCCTTACGGGTGAACCTGTCGCTCGAAAGAGGACAGGGAGCCTCGTCCGGATGGACCAGCTCCTCCCCTCGCACCGGACACACCGGCCGATACGGCCCGTCCTGCGGGCCATCCCACCCCTGCCGGGCGGCGCCGGCGGACCGCCCCCGGCGGCGGTGTCGGACCCCACCTATACGGTTGCGCCATGGCTGCCCGTACGAAAACCGCGAAGGACCGGCCGTCCTACCGCTGCACCGAGTGCGGCTGGACGACCGCCAAGTGGCTCGGCCGCTGCCCCGAGTGCCAGGCGTGGGGGACGGTCGAGGAGTTCGGCGGCGCCCCCGCCGTGCGGACCACCGCGGCCGGCCGCGTCAGCACCGCCGCGCTCCCCATCGCCCAGGTCGACAGCCGGCAGGCCACCGCCCGGTCGACCGGCGTCAGCGAGCTGGACCGGGTGCTCGGCGGCGGTCTCGTCCCGGGCGCCGTCGTGCTGCTCGCGGGCGAACCGGGCGTCGGGAAGTCGACACTCCTGCTCGACGTGGCCGCGAAGGCGGCGAGCGACGTCCACCGCACGCTCTATGTCACCGCCGAGGAATCGGCGAGCCAGGTACGGCTGCGCGCCGACCGGATCCGGGCGATCAGCGACCATCTGTACCTCGCGGCCGAGACGGACCTGTCCGCGGTCCTCGGCCATCTGGACGCCGTCAAGCCGTCGCTCCTCATCCTCGACTCCGTACAGACCGTAGCCTCGCCCGAGATCGACGGGGCCCCCGGCGGCATGGCGCAGGTCCGCGAGGTCGCCGGAGCCCTCATCCGGGCCTCCAAGGAACGCGGCATGTCGACGCTCCTGGTCGGCCACGTCACCAAGGACGGGGCGATCGCCGGGCCCCGTCTGCTGGAGCACCTCGTCGACGTGGTGCTGTCCTTCGAGGGCGACCGCCATGCCCGCCTGCGGCTCGTGCGGGGAGTCAAGAACAGGTACGGCGCGACCGACGAGGTCGGCTGCTTCGAGCTGCACGACGAGGGCATCACCGGCCTCGCCGACCCGTCCGGGCTGTTCCTCACCCGCCGCGACGAACCCGTGCCCGGCACCTGCCTGACCGTCACCCTGGAGGGCAAGCGGCCGCTCGTCGCGGAGGTGCAGGCGCTGACGGTCGACTCGCAGATCCCTTCACCCCGGCGCACCACCTCGGGTCTGGAGACGTCCCGGGTGTCGATGATGCTGGCCGTCCTGGAGCAGCGCGGCCGGATCAGCTCGCTCGGCAAGCGGGACATCTACAGCGCGACGGTCGGCGGCGTGAAGCTCTCCGAGCCCGCCGCGGACCTCGCGGTCGCGCTGGCGCTGGCCAGCGCGGCGAGTGACACCCCGCTCCCGAAGAACCTGGTGGCGATCGGCGAAGTGGGCCTCGCGGGCGAGGTCAGAAGGGTGACGGGAGTCCAGCGCAGACTCGCCGAGGCGCACCGTCTGGGCTTCACACACGCGCTGGTCCCGACCGACCCGGGCAAGGTCCCGGCCGGTATGAAGGTCACAGAAGTCGCCACCATGGGTGACGCGCTGAGCGTGCTTCCGCGCCGGTCTCGTACACAGGCCCCCCAGGAGGAGAACGCGCGCCGGTAGACTTTGCCCTGGTCTCGCCCGTCCGTACGAACGGCATGAGGGACGCAAGGGCACCGCAAACCTGTGACCGGAGGAGTGCAGTGGCAGCCAGCGACCGGGCAACATCGCCCGGAAAGTCCGGCCAAGGCACCGGTAACGAGGCGCTGATCCGCGCCTCGTTGAGCGCCGTCGCGCCCGGAATGGCGCTGCGGGACGGCCTGGAGCGCATCCTCCGCGGCAACACCGGCGGTCTCGTCGTGCTCGGCATGGACAAGACCGTGGAGTCGATGTGCACCGGCGGATTCGTGCTGGACGTGGAGTTCACCGCGACGCGCCTGCGTGAGCTGGCGAAGCTCGACGGGGCGCTGATCCTCGACAAGGACATGACCAAGATTCTGCGCGCCGGTGTGCAGCTGGTCCCGGACGCCTCCATCCCCACCGAGGAGACCGGCACCCGCCACCGCACCGCGGACCGGGTCTCCAAGCAGTGCAACTTCCCGGTCGTGTCCGTCTCGCAGTCGATGCGCCTGATCGCGCTGTACGTGAACGGGGAGCGCCGGGTCCTGGAGGAGTCCTCCGCGATCCTCTCCCGCGCCAACCAGGCCCTCGCCACCCTGGAGCGGTACAAGCTCCGCCTCGACGAGGTCGCGGGCACGCTCTCGGCCCTGGAGATCGAGGACCTGGTGACGGTCCGGGATGTGACGGCCGTCGCACAGAGGCTGGAGATGGTCCGCCGGATCGCGACCGAGATCGCGGAGTACGTGGTCGAGCTGGGCACCGACGGCCGGCTTCTCGCACTCCAGCTCGACGAGTTGATCGCGGGCGTCGAGCCGGAGCGTGAGCTGGTCGTGCGCGACTACGTGCCGGAGCCGACCGCGAAGCGGTCCCGTACGGTCTCCGAGGCGCTGACCGAACTCGACACGCTCTCCCACACCGAACTGCTCGAACTCGCGGCCGCGGCAAGGGCTCTGGGATACAGCGGCTCGCCGGAGACGCTGGATTCGGCGGTCTCGCCGCGCGGCTTCCGGCTGCTGGCGAAGGTGCCGCGGCTGCCCGGGGCCATCATCGACCGGCTGGTGGAGCACTTCGGCGGTCTGCAGAAGCTCCTTGCCGCCAGCGTGGACGACCTCCAGACGGTGGACGGGGTCGGCGAGGCCCGGGCCCGGAGCGTGCGCGAGGGCCTGTCGCGGCTGGCCGAGTCGTCCATTCTCGAACGATACGTATAGCGCTGCGCGCAGAAACAGCCTGCGCACAGAAGACGCAGGTGGTGCCGGGGGCCGGAGGACCGGGCCCCGGCCTCTCCTCCGCGTCCGGCCGCCGGAACCCCGGTGCGGGGCCCCGGCGCCTTCTCAGTCCTTGGCGAGGACGAACGAGGCGCGCTGCACCGGCTCGCCGGGCATCTTCGCCTCGACCAGGTACGTACCGGGCCCCGCGGTCCCCGCGGGCGCTGTCGCGCACTGCGGGGAGCTCTTCTTGCGGTCCCACTCCACGGTGTGGACGACGGTCGAGCCCGCCGGGACCTTCAGCAGCGGACCGGTCGCAACGCGCGGGCAGTCCTTGGAGGACCACACCTGACTGTCGTCGCCGCCGGCCTCGGTGACGGTCAGGACCGCGCTCCTCGGCCCGAAGTCGGCCTTGCAGGTGGTGGCCGAGGTGTTCTTGACGACCAACCGGAACTTCGGCTTCTCACCGGGGCTGTAGGTGAGCTCGGTGCTCAGGCTCAACTGCACCGCACCGGCGGGGCAGTCGGGGAGCGCGGAGCCCGCCGGGACCTGCTCTCCGGTCGTCGCGCCGCCGGCCGAACCGCCGGTTCCGGTGCCGGATCCGCTGCCGGCGGCCGTGCCGTCGGCACCGCTGCCGCCCTCGTCCGTGCCGCCGTCGGAGCCCGCTCCCGTACCGCCGTCGTCCCCGCCGCCGTCACCCGACTCGTCACGTCCGCCCGGCTGTTGGCTGATGGCAGGACCCGACGGGGAGGGTCCGGGGGTGATCGAGCGGACGGGACCGGATCCGCCGGACCGCGAGTCGTCCGTGCTCCCCTTGCTGCCGCCGGAGGTGACGACCCACACGATCAGCAGCGCGAGCAGCGCAACCAGCGTCGCCGCTACAGCCCTCCGTCGCCAGTAGATGCTGGAGGGAAGCGGCCCGATCGGATTACGCAAAGATCCCACGGCACAAACTGTACGAGAGATCGGCGCCAACTCCCGCCCTACCCGCCGCCCTACCCGGAAGTTTTGCCGATCATCATCCCGGGACGGCCCGCTCCGTGTCCCGGGACGGCCCGCTCGGTCCCGGCCCGGACGCCGAGAACCGCGTCGAATAGACCCCCGGAGTTCGCCGGGAGTTCGTCCGGTGTGACCCCCCGGTTCTGTTGACTACCCTCTGTCACATGGATAGTTCCTTCACTGCCCCGCTCTACCGGGACATCACCGACTTCGCGCATGACATGCCGTCATGGGTGCAACACCTGGCCGAAATATGGACGGAGCTCGGACTCCTGCTCTTCGGCGTCCTGTTCCTCACCGGGTGGTGGCGTGCCCGACGGGCGGACGACGGCGCTCTGGCGCTGGCGGTGCTCGCGCCCCTCGCGACAGCCCTCGCCTATGTGGTCAGCGAGGTGCTCAAGTCGGTGGTGAACGAGGAGCGCCCGTGCCGGTCGGTCGCCGGGGCGGCGGCCTCGCTCGTGGCGTGTCCGCCGACGGGCGACTGGTCGTTCCCCAGCAACCACTCCGCGATCGCGGGCGGCGCGGCCGTCGCCCTGGCCGTCGCGCGGCCCCTGCTGGCCTGGCTCACCGTGCCGATGGCCCTGCTGATGGCCTTCTCCCGGGTGTTCGTCGGGGTGCACTACCCGCACGACGTGGCGGTCGGTCTGCTGCTGGGCGCGACGGTGGCGGTCGTGGCCGTCACCGTGCTGCGCGGGCCGTCGCGGTCGCTCGTCAGGACGGTGCGGGGCAGCGGAGCACCGCTGGCCGTCTGGGCGTCGGGGCCCGGAGCAGCGCCGTCGGGCCGGTCCCGGCGGCGGGCCCGACGGCGCTGACGAGCCGGAGGCGTCACCGTCGGCCGTCCGCGCCTCAGGGCCCGGAGGGGCCGTCCGGGCCTCACAGGGCCCGGAGGGGCGGCGTCGGGCCGGTCCCGGCGGCGCCGACGGGCCGGGGGACGTCCGCTTGGGCCGGTTGCCGGATACTGGGGGGACAGACGGGTGGCATTATCACCCCAAGGGCCCTCAGGAGGCGCGACACCGCCGTACGCGGAACCGTCCTCTGCCCTTCCGTGTCAGGATCGGCGGTGCGATGACTGCCATGACTGCGACACATACGCCCCCCGCCTCCCTCCACGATCCCGTCATCGGGTGGTTCGAACAGCACGCCCGCGATCTGCCCTGGCGCCGCCCCGAAGCAGGCGCCTGGGGTGTGATGGTGAGCGAGTTCATGCTGCAGCAGACCCCCGTCAGCCGGGTCCTCCCGGTGTACGAACAGTGGCTGGCCCGCTGGCCCCGGCCGGCCGATCTCGCCGCCGAGCCGCCCGGTGAGGCGGTCCGCGCCTGGGGCCGGCTCGGCTACCCGCGCCGGGCGCTCCGCCTGCACGGGGCCGCGCAGGCCATAGCGGAACGGCACGGCGGCGACGTACCGAGCGAGCACGGTCAGCTGCTCGCGCTGCCCGGGATCGGTGAGTACACCGCGGCGGCCGTGGCCTCGTTCGCGTACGGACAGCGGCACGCGGTACTCGACACGAACGTCCGCCGGGTGTTCGCCCGGGCCGCGACCGGCATCCAGTACCCGCCGAACGCGACCACCGCCGCCGAGCGCAAGCTCGCCCGGGCCCTCCTTCCCGAGGAGGACGAGCGGGCCGCCCGCTGGGCCGCCGCGACGATGGAGCTCGGTGCCCTCGTCTGCACCGCGAAGAACGAGGACTGCACGCGCTGCCCCATCGCCGCGCAGTGCGCCTGGCGGCTGGCCGGGAAGCCCGCCCACCAGGGCCCCCCGCGCCGCGGCCAGACCTACGCGGGCACGGACCGGCAGGTGCGCGGACGGCTGCTGGCCGTCCTGCGCGAGGCCGTGACCCCGGTGCCCCAGTCGGCGCTGGACGCGGTGTGGGACGAACCGGTGCAGCGCGCCCGTGCGCTGGACGGGCTGGTCGCGGACGGACTGGTGGAACCGCTGGCCGGCGGCCAGTACCGACTGCCGCTGACCTGACAGCCCGTACCGCCTCTCCTTCGCTGTTACACAACCGATGGACAGCCGTGCGTCGGCGTATGGCTGCTCCGCACAGCCCCGTGACAACAGCTCCGTAGCGTCATCCAGGTCGGCCCGGTCCACCCACGGCCGGCGGCGGATCTACGGGGCTTTACGGGGACGGAGGCGGTTGGAATGGCACAGGGCGAGGTACTCGGGTTCGAGGAGTACGTCCGCACCCGGCAGGAGGCACTGCTGCGCAGTGCGCGCCGGCTGGTTCCCGACCCGGTCGACGCGCAGGACCTGCTGCAGACCGCCCTGGTCCGTACGTACGGCCGCTGGGACGGCATCGCCGACAAGTCCCTCGCCGACGCCTATCTGCGACGCGTCATGATCAACACCCGTACCGAGTGGTGGCGGGCCCGCAAGCTGGACGAGATCCCCACCGAGGAGCTGCCCGACGCGAGCGTCGAGGACGGCTCCGAGCAGCGCGCCGACCGCGCCCTGCTCATGGATGTACTGGGCGTGCTGGCTCCCAAGCAGCGCAGCGTCGTCGTGCTGCGACACTGGGAGCAGATGAGTACGGAGGAAACGGCCGCCGCCCTCGGCATGTCGGCCGGTACGGTGAAGAGCACGCTGCATCGCGCGCTCGCACGGCTGCGCCAGGAACTGGAGAACCGTGAGGCGGCGAGCAGGGAGGCCCGGCTCCGGGAGGAGCGGGGCCTGACGGCCGCCGACCGTGCTCCGGCCGCCGCCCCGGCACGTGCGCGGGCGACGGCGCGGATACGAGTGCGGGCGGCGGGCAGGGGAACGGACGAACGGGGGCGGGAGCGGTGCGCGGCCTGACAGCCGGCAGTGCCGGCGGCAACGACCGCGGCGGCGAAGAAGACGGCGGCCCCCGGGCCGCCGTCCGGCGCGGCCGGTCCCTGCCCGGCTGGGCGGCGGGCACCACGGCTCTGGCCGGGCTCGCCGTTTTCGGGCTGCTCGCCGTCGGCTGCTCCACCGGTGGTACCGGCACCAGGGACGAGGGCCCGGCAGGCACCCAGCCGGTCGCCCGGGTCACGCCGAGCAGCGACGCGTCGTCCCCCGCGAAGCCCACGCCCCGGGTCGACCCCGTGGCACTGCTCAAGGGCGATCCGAAGGTCGGCGAGCGGGTCAGGGCGGATCTGAAGCCCTGCAGCGGCTCCGCGTACCCGGTGGACACCTCGTACGGCACCCTCACCGGCGGCCCCTCGGCCGATGTCGTGGTGAACGTGATGACCTGCGGTGATTCGGTGGGGGTCGGCACGTACGTGTACCGCCCGAAGAGCGACGGCACGTACGAGAACGTGTTCACCATCGAGCAGCCCGCGGTGTACGGCACCATCGACCGCGGTGATCTGGTGGTGACGGCCCAGGTGTACGAGAAGAAGGACTCGGTCGCGTACCCCTCCGGCGAGGAAGTGATCACCTACCACTGGGCGGACAACCGGTTCAGCGAACACGACCGGGTGCACAACGATTTCAACCGAGCCGTCGGTAACGGAGAAGCCGGTCTTCCGGAACCCACTGAACCGGCGGGGAACTGAGAGCAGTCCCATGGCCGAGACCCACGTCCTGTTCGTCGAGGACGACGACGTCATCCGCGAGGCCACCCAGCTCGCGCTGGAGCGCGACGGCTTCGTGGTCACCGCGAAGCCCGACGGGCTGTCGGGCCTCGACGCCTTCCGGGCCCACCGACCCGACATCGCCCTGCTCGACGTGATGGTGCCGGGACTCGACGGCGTCAGCCTCTGCCGCCGCATCCGCGACGAGTCGACGGTGCCGGTGATCATGCTGTCGGCCCGCGCCGACTCGATCGACGTGGTGCTCGGCCTGGAGGCCGGCGCCGACGACTACGTCACCAAGCCCTTCGACGGGGCGGTCCTGGTCGCCCGGATCCGCGCCGTGCTGCGCCGCTTCGGCCATGCGTCGGGCGGTCAGCCGGGGAACGAGGAGCGGGAGTCGCGGGCCGTCGGCGGAATGCTGGCCTTCGGCGATCTGGAGGTCGACACCGAGGGCATGGAGGTCCGCAGAGGCGGCGAACAGGTGGCACTGACCCCGACCGAGATGCGGCTGCTGCTGGAATTCTCCGCCGCGCCCGGCACGGTGCTCTCCCGCGACAAGCTCCTGGAGCGGGTCTGGGACTACGGATGGGGCGGTGACACCCGGGTCGTGGACGTCCATGTGCAGCGGCTGCGCACCAAGATCGGCCAGGACCGGATCGATACGGTCCGCGGCTTCGGCTACAAACTCAGGCCATGAAGCGGCTGGCTCTGCGGACGGGTGTCCGCTGGAAGATCAGCATCGCGATCGCGGCGGTCGGCGCCCTGACCGCGGTGGCGCTCAGCTTCGTCGTCCACAACGCGGCCCGGGTCTCGATGATGGAGAACGCGCGCGAGGTCCAGCTGGAGCGGCTGAAGTACGCGCAGCTGCTGTACGAGGCGAAGAAGACGCAGAAGGCCGACCCCCGGTTCGGCGCCAAGCTCAACGATCCGACGATGCCGCGCAGTCTGCGCACGGAGGTCAACAGGGACCGGCGCGCCACGCACGTGGAGGAGTCCCGGGACGGGGTTCCCGATGTGTGGGCGGCCGTGCCGGTCGGCAACGGCGATGTGCTCTCGCTGCACACCCGCTTCGCCGACCGGAGCTCCGCGGTCATGGCCGATCTCGACCGGGCGCTGGTCATCGGCTCGGTCTCGGTGGTGTTCGGAGGCTGTGCGCTGGGCGTGCTGATCGGCGGGCAGCTGTCGCGCCGGCTGCGCAAGGCGGCGGCCGCGGCGGGCCGGGTCGCGCAGGGGCAGACGGATGTACGGGTCGGGGAGGCCGTCGGCGGTGTCGTCCGGGACGAGACGGATGAGCTGGCCCGTGCGGTGGACGCGCTGACGGACGCGCTGAACGAACGCATCGAGGCGGAGCGCCGGGTCACCGCGGACATCGCGCACGAGCTGCGCACCCCGGTGACGGGACTGCTGACGGCGGCCGAGCTGCTTCCGCCGGGCCGTCCCTCCGAGCTCGTGCGGGACCGGGCGCAGGCGATGCGCACCCTGGTCGAGGACGTGCTGGAGGTGGCCCGGCTGGACAGTGCGTCGGAGCGGGCCGAGCTTCAGGAGATCGCCCTGGGCGAGTTCGTCAGCCGGCGGATCGCGCTGCTGAACCCCGATGTGCGGGTGCGGGTCGTCCACGAGTCCTGGGTCAACACCGATCCGCGCCGGCTGGAGCGGATCCTCGGCAATCTCCTGGGCAACGCCGCCAAGCACGGTGCCTCTCCGGTGGAGGTCACGGTCGAGGGCCGGGTGGTGCGGATCCGCGATCACGGTTCCGGGTTCCCGGCGGCACTGCTGCGCGAGGGCCCGAGCCGGTTCCGTACCGGAAGCAGCGACCGGGCCGGGCACGGGCACGGTCTGGGGCTGACGATCGCGGCCGGTCAGGCGCGGGTCCTCGGGGCCCGGCTGACCTTCCGCAACGCGGCGCCGGACGGGGCTGCGGAGGGCGAGGGAGGGGCGATCGCCGTGCTGTGGCTGCCCGAGCACGCGCCGACGAACACCGGCAGCTTCCCGATCCTGCGCCTGTCCGAGCAGCGCACGCCGTCCGACGACGACGGGCAGGGCGCGGAGTCGGGCAGCAGGTGGTCCGGCGGCTGAACCGTAACGGAAGGAGGCTCCCGGGGTGTCCCGGGAGCCTCCTCGCGAAACGGCCCGCCCACCGCCCGTACAGCACCTGCGCGTACGGACGCGTACAGCACCTGCGCGTACGGAGGGGTCAGACGGTCTCGGGCTGCCTGGAATCCGCGACCGGCTGCTGGGGACCGTCCGACGACACGCTTCGGGGTCCGGCTCCCCGCAGCGGAACCTCCTTGACGAACACCGAGGCGAGCAGGGCGATCAGCCCGACCGAGGCAGCCACCAGGAACGCGATGTGGGTACCGGACGACACCGCGAACCGGTACCCCTCACGCATGGCCTCCGGCAGCTTCGCCAGGCCCGCCGCGTCGAGCTGCGCGGTCTTCTCCGTGGCTCCGCCGCCGCCGCGGGCCGCCATCTCGTCCTGCACCCGTCCGGTGAACAGCGCACCCATGATCGCGACGCCGAAGGAGCTGCCGAGCGTACGGAAGAGGGTGGTCGCGGAGGACGCGACTCCCATGTCCTTCATCTCCACGCTGTTCTGCGCGACGAGCATCGTGATCTGCATCAGGAAGCCCATGCCCGCGCCGAGCACCGCCATGGAGACGCCGGAGACGAACCGCGTCGTACCGGTGTCCATCTGCGAGAGCAGGAACAGACCGGTCACCATCAGGACCGAGCCCGCCACGGGGAAGACCTTGTACCGTCCGGTGCTGGTCGTGACCCGTCCCGCGACCAGCGAGACGACCATCATCGACAGCAGCATCGGAAGGAGGAGCAGCCCCGAGTTGGTCGCCGACGCGCCCTGGACGGACTGCTGGTACAGCGGCAGGAAGAGGACCGCGCCGAACATCACGAAGCCCGTGATGAAGCCGACGACGGACATCAGGGTGAAGTTGCGGTTGCGGAAGATGTGGAGCGGGATGATCGGCTCCACCGCCTTCGTCTCGACGAAGAGGAAGCCGGCGAGCGAGGCGACGCCGATCGCGACGAGCTCCATGATCACGGCGGAGGTCCACGCGTACTCCGACCCGCCCCAGGTGGTGACCAGCACGATCGCGGTGATGCCGACGGTCAGCAGGGCCGCGCCGAGGTAGTCGGTCCTCGCCCCGGTGCGCTCCCGCTTCGGCAGGTGCAGCACGGCGGTGACCATGGCGAGGGCGACGGCGCCCAGCGGCAGGTTGATGTAGAAGGTCCAGCGCCAGCCCAGGTGGTCGGTGATCGTGCCGCCGACCAGCGGCCCGCCGATCATGGCGACCGCCATCACACCGGCCATCATCCCCTGGTACTTGCCGCGCTCGCGGGGCGGCACGAGGTCGCCGATGATCGCCATGACGCCGACGATCAGGCCGCCCGCGCCGAGTCCCTGGAGCGCCCGGAAGCCGATCAACTGGCCCATGTCCTGCGCCATCCCGCTCAGCACCGAGCCGATCAGGAAGAGCACGATGGACGTGAGGAAGACGCCCTTGCGTCCGTACATGTCGCCGAGCTTGCCCCAGATGGGGGTGGAGGCGGCGGTGGCCAGGGTGTACGCGGTGACGACCCAGGACAGGTGCTCCAGTCCCCCGAGGTCACCGACGATGGTCGGCATCGCGGTGCCGACGATCAGGTTGTCCAGCATGGCGAGCAGCATGGTGATCATCAGGGCGAACATCACCACCCGGACGCCGCGCTCGCGCTTCCCCGTCTTCTCGGCAGGGCGGTCGTCCGCCTCTCCGCCCGCCGCCTTCTTCAGGTCCGTCATGGTTCCCACTCCCCCTGGTCCTTCGCGCCACCGGACGCTTACTTGCCGCCCGGCTAGTTGACTACACTGTGGGGAAAGTAGACCCGTAACTAGCCGGGCGTCAAGTAAGTTTCAAAGGAGACTGCCATGGGCGGCACACCGCAGCGGCGCCGGAGCGACACGCGTCAGCGCATTCAGGACGTCGCCCTGGAACTCTTCGCCGAGCAGGGCTACGAGAAGACCTCGCTGCGCGAGATCTCCGAGCGGCTGGACGTCACCAAGGCCGCGCTCTACTACCACTTCAAGACCAAGGAAGACATCCTGGTCAGCATCTTCGACGGCCTCAACCGACCGATCGAGGAGCTGCTTGAGTGGGGCAAGGGCCGGCCCCGCGGACTGGAGACGAAGAAGGAGATCCTGCGCCGCTACAGCGACGCGCTGACCGCCGCCGCCCCGCTCTTCCGCTTCATGCAGGAGAACCAGGCGGCCGTGCGGGATCTCAGCATCGGGAAGACCGTCAAGGACCGGGTCATCAGCCTGGTCGATCTGATGACCGAGCCCGACGCGCCCCTGCCCGATCAGGTGCGCTGCTTCACCGCGCTCTTCACGATTCACGCGGGCATGTTCGCCCTCAAGAACTTCGAAGGCGACCCCGAGGAGAAGCGCGAGGCCGTCCTCGAAGTCGCCTTCGAACTGCTCACCCGGGCACACCACCCGGAGTCCGCCGAGGAGCGGGATCCGTCCGGGGATCCGCCGAGGAGCGGGATCCGTCCGGGAATCCGCCGAGGAGCGGGATCCGTCCCGGAGTCTGCCGCGTAGCGGGATCCGTCCCGGAGTCTGCCGCGTAGCGGGATCCGTCCGGGCCGGTCAGATCCGGACGCCCTCCTTGTACAGGAACGAGACCGGGTTGATCGCGGAACCGTAGTTCGGGGTGGTCCGGATCTCGAAGTGCAGGTGCGGGCCGCTGGAGTTGCCGGTGTTGCCGGAGAGGGCGATCTTCTGGCCCGTCTTCACGGTCTGGCCGATGTGCACATCGATCCGGGACAGGTGGGCGTACTGCGAGTACGTGCCGTTGCCGTGGCTGATCACGACGGCGTTGCCGTACGCGGGGCCGTCGCCGCCGCCGTTCGGGCCGGCCTTCACGACGGTGCCGCCGTGCGCGGCCTCGACCTTGGTGCCGACCGGCACGGCGAAGTCCTGGCCGGAGTGCTTGTGGGCCCAGCGGGAGCCGTCGTTGCCGAAGCTCGCGCTCAGCACGTAGTGACCCACCGGGATCTTCCAGGCGGCGGTCTTCTTCACGGCCTTCTTCACAGCCGCCGCCTTGGCCGCCTTCGCCGCCTCGGCCGCCTTGCCCTGCGCGGCGGCCTGCTTGGCGACGGACTCGGCCGCTCCGGCGCCGATCAGGCTCGCGGTGTCGGAGGCACCCGTCACGCCGGCCGCGAACGCAGCACCCGCACCGAGGACCATCGACGTCCCCAGGCCGGCTGCCACCACGGCGCCACGGACACGGGACAGGGACGGGCGACGGGAGAGCTGGAACGAAACGCGCTTCGACATATGCGGAGAACCTCCGTAGATGACTGGACCCGACGCTTCCGCCGGGCTTGCCCATCCTTGGTAACCCGCACCCCCAGAGATGCCCAAACACCCCATCTACGAATAAAAGCCGTAGGTGAAGCCAAAGGAATACGCCGGAGCAGGCTGGACGCGCACCGCCCACGAACCCGCCGCAGTACTTTTTTCGGACAGGTTTCACCCCAGCTCACACCTGCCGCAATCGGACTAAACATAGGTATCGCGACTTCTTTCCCTTTGTCTCCGAACGTCCCTCTTCCTGCGGGGGCGAAGGTCCCTGCCGCGATCACGCGCCTTCTCCTATCCCTTCTAGTAGGGCCAGGACGGGCTGTGTGCCTTGTCACGGATCCGTGCCCGTACGGCTCCGGCCAGGGGGCTCCCCGCGTCGGGCGCGGCAGCGGTCGAGCGGCATCCGGCCGGCGCGGGAGTCGCGAAATCCTCCGCGCGGATCTGCCGGGTCTCGCCGACCCCGTGCGGTGCGACGTGAGGGGGGGTGCGCGCACCCACGTCCCGCGACCACTCAGCGTGCGAGAACAGCGCCGTCCCCGCCGATGGGGCCGAAGACCGTCCGATTCGGGACCTTCGGCCCGCGGCCTGGCTACGCTGACACGGCGACCAGCCCAGCTCCCGGGGGGACAGCCATGGCCCATGACACCACCGGCACCGACGACATGGACGGCATCGAGCTCGCCGACGCCGTCGAATCGATCCGCAACCAGCTCATCGAGGCGGCGGGCCGGGCCACCGGCCGCCCCGTCGCCTTCGAAGTCGGCGATATCCAGATGGAGTTCGTCCTCGAACTCCGCAAGGAGATCAAGGGCGGCACCAAGGTGAAGGCCTGGGTGGTCGACGCGGGCGCCGACGTGTCCCGTACGACCGGCCGCACCCACAAGGTCGCGTTCACCCTGAAGCCGCGCGACGCCACGACCGGCGAGCCCTGGCGGATCGGGCACGAGGACGCGGGCAGCACGGCGCACTTCGGCCGCGGGGCGACGCGGCCGTGAGCAGCCCGCCGCCCACGGCTCCGGGGTCGCCCACGGACCGCACGGTCGTCGTCCTCGGTCCCGGGACCGCCCAGGGCAGCGGCGCCCTGCTCACCGACCGGCTCGTGCTGACCTGCGCCCATGTGGTGAAGAGCAGCGGCCGGGCCACCATCGCGCACCCCGCCCTGCCGGCCGGCAGTCCGGCCTCGGTCGCCTGGATCGACCACGACCTCGACGCCGCCCTCCTGCTGACCACGGACCCGGTGCTCCCGGTCGCCCCGGTGCGGCTCGGCCTCCTCCACAGCGCCCAGGCGCTCGCCGGCTGCGAGATCACCGGCTTCCCCGACATCCAGCGGTACGGCCTCGAGCGCCGCCTGGAGGCCGACCAGTACACGGCCACCGCCCTGCCGATGGCCGGACACCTGCGCGGCCTGCTGGTCTGTGAGCTGGACGGACCGCCCCCCGCAGGAGGCGATACGGGAATCCCGGCGTTACGGGGCATCTCCGGCGGTCCGGTCTTCGCCGGGAACGTCCTGATCGGCATCGCCCGCCAGATCCCGCGGCAGCGCGGCGGCCGGCGCGTGGAGTGCGTACCGCTCGCCGCACTCGTCACCTCGCGGTCGTTCGAGCTCGTCTACCGGCAGACCGGTACGGCGCTGCGCCACGAACGGGTGCACGGCCGTCACCCCCAGGACACGCGGTACGAGGAGGACTACGCCGCCGCGCTCGGTGCCGCGTACCGGCGCACGAAGGTCTTCGGGCTGGACGAGTTGGGCCGGCGGGACTCCGAATGGGACCTGGACACCGCGTATCTGACTCTGGAGGCCCAGTGGAACACCACCGGACCGGCTCCGCGAGCGCACCGGTCGCCCCAGCGGATCGACGCGTTGCTCTCGGACCGCCCCCGGGTACTGCTGCGGGGCGAGGCGGGCGCCGGGAAGACCACCCTCCTGTGGTGGCTGGCCGCCCACGCCTCGGCCGGCACACTGGGTCCGCAACTGGCCGCGCTCAACGGTCTGGTGCCGTTCGTCGTCCCGCTGCGCACCCTGCGCGCCCAGGGCGGCACGTTCCCGGCCCCCGCGCGACTGCCCGCCGCGGCACGGCTGGTGATCGACGAGGCGCCGGAGGGCTGGGTCGGCCGGGTCCTGGAGTCCGGCCGGGCGCTCCTGCTGGTCGACGGTCTGGACGAGGTCCCGCTCGACGACCGCGAACAGGCGCACGACTGGCTGTCCCGGCTCCTCGACCGGTACCCGGAGATCCGCTGCCTGGTCACGGTGCGCCCGCTGGCCGTCGAGCCGGACTGGCTGAGGCCCCAGGGCTTCGAGGAGCTGCGGCTGCTGCCGATGCGGAACGAGGACATCGAGACCTTCGTCGCCGCCTGGCACCGGGCCGCCCGGCTGGACGACGACGACCACGAGTCGCTCGCCCGGCTGGAGCGGGACCTGACCCAGCAGTTCGCCCAGAACACCGCGCTGCGCGACCTGGCCCGCACCCCGCTGCTCTGCGCGGTGATCTGCGCCCTGCACCGGCGTCGCCAGGGCATCCTGCCGGAGACCCGCTGGAGCCTGTACGACTCGGCCCTCACCATGCTGCTCGGCGACCGCGACAAGCAGCGCAGGATCGAGGCGCCCGAAGGCATCACGATGAACGTGGAGGAGCAGGCGCAGCTCCTCCAGCGCATCGCGATCTGGCTGGTGCGCGGCGGCCAGTCGGAGCTCCCGCGCTCCGCCGCGCTGCACCAGTTGGAACGGGTCCTGCCGGGCATGGAGCGGATACGGAGGCAGGGCGCGGCCGAGGACGTCCTGACGCATCTGCTGAACCGCAGCGGGGTCCTCCAGGAACGCGCCGACGGTGTCTACCAGTTCGCCCACCGCACCTTCCAGGACTTCCTCGCCGCGAAGGAGTTCGTCGAGGGCGACCAGCTGAACGAATTGCTCGGCCGGTGGGGCTCGCAGCAGTGGCACGACGTCATCCTGCTGGCGGCCGGCCACTGCGGCCGCCGTGAACACCCCGCGCTCGTCAACGGGTTGCTGGACGCGGCGCCCGGACCCGGCGACGCCGTCTCCAGGGCCGAGATCCACGTCCTCGCGGCGCTCTGCGCCCAGCACGCCACCTGGCTGGACGAGCCGACGCGCACCAGGGTCCGCACCGCCGTGGACGCCCTGTTCCCGCCGAAGTCCGAACGGGACGTACGGCTGCTCGCCCGTCTCGGGCCGGCCGCCCTGAGCCACCTCCCCGATCCGGTGGCCGTCGGACTCACCGCGGAGGAAGCCCGCACCGCCGCTGATCTGATCAACGAGATCGGCGGCGCCGAAGGCGTGCCGTACGCCCGCCGCTGGGCACTCGCCCACCCGAACCTCAGCTTCACATTCCGGGAGAGCTGGGGCAGATACCCGGTGGCGGAGTTCGCCGAGCGGGTCCTCGCCGTGTTCGACCTGGAGTACCACCTCCTGAAGATCACCTCCCGGGAGCAGCTGGCCGCTCTGTGCCATCTGCCCTCCGCCAGGAATCTGCGGATCACCGGCCCGTTCACTTCCGCCGAACTCGACGCGGCGCTCCAGGACAGGCACTGGACCGATCTCTCCCTCGGGGAGAACCCGTGCGTGACGGACCTGGCCTTCCTGGCACGCTGCGGGGAAAGGCTCACGGATCTGTTCCTGCACAACTGCCCCGCCGTGCGGGATCTCGGCCCGCTCGCCGGTCTCCGGGCGCTGAGAACGCTCCAGCTCGACATGAGCCGTCTGCCGGACACCGCGCTCTCGGTATTGCCGTCCGACTCGGACCGGCTCAGCTCCCTGGACCTCAGGAACGTGACGGCCGGGCAGCTGACCCGGCTGCCCTCGCAGCCCGGGGTGCGTTCGCTGAGCATCCACGGGCCGCTGCCGCTGGAGGTCGACTCGCTCGACGCCTGGCCGCGCCTGGCCAGCCTGCGGCTGGAGTCACCCACGCCGGTGCGGCCCCTGCTCGCGGCCCTGCGACGGGCTCCCCTGGTCGCCGACCTCACCCTGCGGGTGGAGTCCCTGGCGGAGTTCGAGGGCGAGGCGGCCGTCCCGTCCCTCAGGGATCTGGTGCTCCGTTGCGGTACCGAAGCGGGCGGAGGGCTGGCGCACATCCCCCGGGTGTTTCCCTCGTTGAAGTCGTTGCTGTTCACCCCTGCCACGTACGGCGAGAGCATCGACCTGTCCCCGCTCGAAGCTCTGCCCGGACTCCGCGTCGCCCTCACCGGCAACCATCAGCCCATCGGCGGCGAAGGACTCGCCCCGCACGGCTGACGGCCGCACAGCGGCGCCTCCGCGCGGCCGGGCACGGTGCGCGCACCGGTCGCCGACACAGCGAAAGAGGCTGCCCCGGAGCCGTCGTGAAACGGTCCGGGGCAGCCCCTGGTGATGCTCAGGCGCTCGGAGGCGTCCTTACACGTCCTTCGACATGTTCGGACCGGCGCCGCCTGCCGCCTGCTCGATCGGGGGGACGTCGGGCAGAGCCGTCTTCTCCTCGCCGCGGAAGGTGAACGTCTTCGCCTCACCCTCGCCCTCGGTGCCGACGACCACGATGTGACCGGGGCGCAGCTCACCGAAGAGGATCTTCTCGGAGAGGATGTCCTCGATCTCACGCTGGATCGTCCGGCGCAGCGGCCGGGCGCCCATGACCGGGTCGTAGCCCTTCTTCGCCAGGAGCGACTTGGCCTCCGAGCTCAGCTCGATGCCCATGTCGCGGTCCTTCAGGCGCTCGTCGACCTTGGACAGCATGAGGTCGACGATCTGGATGATGTCTTCCTCGGTGAGCTGGTGGAAGACGACCGTGTCGTCGACACGGTTGAGGAACTCGGGACGGAAGTGCTGCTTGAGCTCTTCGTTGACCTTGTTCTTCATCCGCTCGTAGCCGGTCTTGACGTCACCCTGGGCGGCGAAGCCCAGGTTGAAGCCCTTGGAGATGTCCCGCGTCCCGAGGTTGGTCGTCATGATGATGACCGTGTTCTTGAAGTCCACGACCCGGCCCTGGGAGTCGGTCAGGCGACCGTCCTCCAGGATCTGGAGCAGGGAATTGAAGATATCGGGGTGGGCCTTCTCGACCTCGTCGAACAGGACGACGGAGAACGGCTTGCGACGCACCTTCTCGGTGAGCTGGCCGCCCTCCTCGTAGCCCACGTACCCGGGGGGCGAACCGAAGAGACGGGAGACCGTGTGCTTCTCGCTGAACTCCGACATGTCGAGGGCGATCAGCGCGTCCTCGTCACCGAAGAGGAACTCGGCGAGCGTCTTGGAGAGCTCCGTCTTACCGACACCGGACGGGCCGGCGAAGATGAACGAGCCACCGGGGCGCTTCGGGTCCTTCAGACCGGCCCGCGTACGGCGGATCGCCTGCGAGAGGGCCTTGATGGCGTCCTTCTGACCGATGACGCGCTTGTGGAGCTCGTCCTCCATGCGCAGCAGACGGGAGGACTCCTCCTCCGTCAGCTTGAAGACCGGGATGCCGGTCGCGGTGGCCAGGACCTCGGCGATCAGCTCGCCGTCGACCTCGGCCACGACGTCCATGTCGCCGGCCTTCCACTCCTTCTCGCGCTTGGTCTTGGCGGCGAGGAGCTGCTTCTCCTTGTCACGCAGGGAAGCGGCCTTCTCGAAGTCCTGCGAGTCGATCGCGGACTCCTTGTCGCGGCGGACGCCCGCGATCTTCTCGTCGAACTCGCGGAGGTCCGGCGGCGCGGTCATCCGGCGGATGCGCATCCGGGATCCGGCCTCGTCGATCAGGTCGATCGCCTTGTCCGGCAGGAAGCGGTCCGAGATGTACCGGTCCGCCAGGGTCGCGGCCTGGACCAGCGCCTCGTCCGTGATGGAGACGCGGTGGTGGGCCTCGTAGCGGTCGCGCAGACCCTTGAGGATCTCGATGGTGTGCGGCAGCGACGGCTCCGCGACCTGGATGGGCTGGAAGCGGCGCTCAAGCGCGGCGTCCTTCTCCAGGTGCTTGCGGTACTCGTCGAGCGTCGTGGCACCGATGGTCTGCAGCTCGCCGCGGGCCAGCATGGGCTTGAGGATGCTGGCGGCGTCGATCGCGCCCTCGGCGGCGCCCGCACCCACCAGGGTGTGGAGCTCGTCGATGAACAGGATGATGTCGCCGCGGGTGCGGATCTCCTTGAGGACCTTCTTCAGGCGCTCCTCGAAGTCACCGCGGTAGCGGGAGCCGGCGACCAGCGCGCCGAGGTCGAGGGTGTAGAGGTGCTTGTCCTTGAGGGTCTCGGGCACCTCGCCCTTGACGATGGCCTGCGCCAGTCCTTCGACGACCGCCGTCTTGCCGACGCCGGGCTCGCCGATGAGAACCGGGTTGTTCTTGGTACGGCGGGAAAGCACCTGCATGACCCGCTCGATCTCCTTCTCGCGCCCGATGACCGGGTCGAGCTTGGATTCGCGGGCGGCCTGGGTGAGATTCCGGCCGAACTGGTCGAGCACCAGGGACGTGGAGGGCGTGCCTTCCGCGGGGCCGCCCGCGGTTGCCGCCTCCTTGCCGCCCGAGTAGCCGGAGAGCAGCTGGATGACCTGCTGCCGCACCCGGTTCAGGTCGGCACCCAGCTTCACGAGGACCTGGGCGGCGACGCCCTCGCCCTCGCGGATCAGGCCGAGCAGGATGTGCTCGGTGCCGATGTAGTTGTGGCCGAGCTGGAGGGCCTCACGGAGCGACAGCTCCAGGACCTTCTTGGCCCGGGGGGTGAAGGGGATGTGCCCGGACGGGGCCTGCTGGCCCTGACCGATGATCTCCTCCACCTGCTGGCGGACCGCCTCGAGCGAAATCCCGAGGCTCTCCAGGGCCTTAGCGGCGACACCCTCACCCTCGTGGATCAGGCCCAGGAGGATGTGCTCGGTGCCGATGTAGTTGTGGTTGAGCATCCGGGCTTCTTCCTGAGCCAGGACGACAACCCGCCGCGCGCGGTCGGTGAACCTCTCGAACATCGTTAATCGCTCCTCAGAGCGGTCAGGCAGTAAGGGGTCGGTCCCCTCCCTGTCCTTCCGCAGCTTAGTCCCGCAAGCGGGGACCGCTCATTCCAACTGCCGACACCGTCCTTGGCCTCCTGCCCCGAACGCCGACATCTGCTCCAACCCGATGGTGCGAGACGATGTTCCCGCAGGCCAGGCAGATACCCCTTTCGCCAGTACGCCGATGGCGAACGTGAGATGCCCGAACCTGCGTGTCGCCCCTCCCCACTAGGGATGTCTTACCCGCAATTACAGACAGTCCATGCGGCGCGCGCCGGTTCCCTCCGCTACGGGCGAACATCTTCGCGCTCCTGAACACGCCCCTACGCCCCCAAATCGGACACGCTGCGCACGCAATCGCGGACCCTGCGTAACCGGGGAGGCGCCCCGACCGTTCTTCTGACATGACCATCACCGCCCCGGCCTCCCTGCCGACGCTCACCGACGAGCGAGGAAGCCACGCCCAGGGAAGCCGCACCGAGGACGCGCGCGGGGCACGGTGGGCGCGGTGGTACGAGCGTGAGCTCGGCTGGGCGACGGAAGGCACCGCTCCGGTGCGACTGCCGACCGGGCTGCGGTTCGACGTCCTGGAGGTGCCCGCGGCCGTCGGTCATGCGGCGCTGCGGCTGGTGAGCCGCACCGGACCGGTGGCCTTGACGGGTGCGCGGATGTGCCTGCTGGTGGCGGCCGGAAGCGCCGACGAGCTGCCCGGGCTGCTCGACTGGCTGGAGTGGGGCGGAGTCGCCCTCTCGCTGACCGCCCTCGGTACGGGTGGCCGGATCACGGCGCCGGCACCGCCCGGACGGGCGGCGGGCCGACCGGGGGCCGCCGTATGGCTGCGACCCCCCGGGCTGCGGCACGAGGGAGAGCCGGAACTCCCGGCGCTCGTCGGCCTCGGGAGCAGGGGTGGGGGTGCTCCCGATCTCGCACGGCTCGTGGACGCGGTGGCGACGGAATGCCACCGGGCCCGGTTGTTGCGTGCCCGAACGGGGCGGTCGACCGATGAGTCGACAGCTCAGCCGTTGGCCTCCTCGTAAGCCGCACGGATCTCCGCGGGAACACGACCGCGGTCATTCACACTGTGGCCGTTCTCGCGCGCCCACTTACGGATCTCCGCGGTGTCCTTGTTTCCACCCGCAACGGCGCGGCCCTTGCCGCGACCGGCCGCCGCACGGCCACCCGTACGCCTGCCGCCCTTGGTGTACGGCTCAAGAAGACCACGGAGCTTGTCCGCGTTGGTCGTGGTGAGGTCAATCTCGTACGTCTTGCCATCCAGCGCGAACGTGACTGTCTCGTCAGCCTCGCCACCGTCGAGGTCATCGACAAGAAGGACCTGAACCTTCTGTGCCACCGGATTTCCTTTCATCGAAAATGCAGTACGCGGAAAGGAAACCGCTTTTCCCCGGAAAACACAAACCCTTGGGAGAGGTTCAGGAACCAGAGAAGACGGGAAACATGCGCGATTCGGACATAGGGATACGGGCTCCTTGTGACGGTCACAGGTGCAGAAGCATCCGAGTGTTGCCCAAGGTGTTCGGCTTCACCCGTTCGAGACCCAGGAACTCCGCTACACCCTCGTCATAGGAACGCAGCAGCTCGCTGTAGACATCTCCGTCGACCGGGGTCTCTCCGATCTCCACGAAGCCGTGCTTCGCGAAGAAGTCGACTTCGAAGGTGAGGCAGAAAACCCGTCGCACGCCCAGCCACCGGGCGGTCTGCAACAACTTGTCCAGTACTTGATGCCCGACTCCGCCGCCCCTGATGCTGTGATCGACCGCGAGAGTGCGCACTTCGGCGAGGTCTTCCCACATCACGTGCAGTGCGCCGCAGCCGATGACCCGGCCGTCCTCGTCGCGTTCCGCGATCCAGAACTCCTGGATGTCCTCGTAAAGCGTCACCGTCGCTTTGTCGAGCAGGATGCCTTCACGTACGTACCCGTCGAGGAGACGGCGGACCGATGCCACATCACTGGTCCTGGCACGACGGACGGTGATGGCCACGTTTATAACCGACGGTTCGGTATGGAAATCAGTATGTGGAAGCTCTGAGGACATACGCAGACGCTATCGTCCGGCGTCCGGCCCCGCGCCATCGGCCGGATCTTCGGTCACTTCTTTAGGTGGTTCATCAGTCGGTTCGTCGACCGCTTCACCCACCGCTCCATCCGGCACTTCACCGGGCGGCGGCCCCGCGGCGTCGTGCAGGCCGGGCAGAACGATCCGCATCGCGTCCTGGAGGGCCTCTCGCTGCTCGGCGGACATCATGCCGAAGAAGGCCACGAGAGCGGCGGCGGGGTTGTCACTGTGCGACCAGGCTTCGTTCATCAGTGCGGCCGAGTATGCGGCACGGGTGGAGACCGCTGTATATCGATATGCGCGGCCGTCGACTTCCCGGCGTACCCAGCCCTTCTGATGGAGATTGTCCATTACCGTCATGACGGTGGTGTAGGCGATGGAGCGTTCCCGCTGGAGGTCCTCAAGGACTTCCCGCACGGTGACCGGACGGTTCCATTGCCAGACCCGCGTCATCACGGCGTCTTCCAGATCTCCCAATTGACGGGGCACAATGTCACTTTAGTGCCAGATGCCGGAAATGCCCGGCCATCTATGCAGCAAAAGGGCGCCCGACTCCTGATGAGTCGTGCGCCCTTCGCGCGCTGCGGGGTCCGGGACGTCAGACGCCGTCGGTGCGCGGCGTCTGCTGCTGGACCGACTCGGCGCGGCCGATCGCCATGTCCACGGCCGCGTCCTCCTTGGCCTTGTTGGGACCGCCCTGGCTCTTGACGATCGTCACGACGAGGCCGATGAAGAAGGCGGCCATCACCACGGGGGGCACGAGCGCGGATACGTAGTCCATGGCATCCAGAGTAGCGAGGCCGGTACGGACGTCCGCGCACCCCCTCCGCGTCGCGGACCGGCTATCCCGCGGCCCGCTGCTGCGGTGGCGGGACCGGGCGGCGCGGCGGGAAGACCTCCGAGGGCTTCGGCGCCGGGCGCTCGGCCGGCGGGACCGGCCGGGGCGGCGCCGCCGGAGTCTTCGGCCGTTCGGGTTCCGGGTCGGCGGCACGACCGCCGGGCAGGGCGAGGAGCCTGCTGCGGGGCGCGGGCGCCGCCGTCGGCGTGCCGCGCCCGGCGAGGCGGGCCCGCACCGACCGCTCCGCGAGCACCTGGCAGCGCTCCAGCAGGGCCGCGGCCACCGGTCTGTGGCGCAGGGCACGCAGCGCGGCGAGGTCGTCGGGGCGGGGGTCGTATCCGCCCGCCAGGGCGTCCTGGAGCAGTTCCAGGTAGCCGTTGACCGAGCCGGGAAGGGCATCGCGGTAGCGGGCGAGGTCGGCGAGGAGGAACGCGCGCAGCCGTCCCGCCTCACCGACCGCCTCGTCCACCGCGCCCGCCAGCCGCAGGCAGTCCTGGACGTCCTCGTCGGGCAGGGTTGCGGGGTGAAGGGTGATGGCGAGGGCACGTCGGAGCACACGCAGCTCGTCCGCGCTGAACGCCATACCGCCGCGTGATCCGTAGGGCGTGGGCATGACGCGACAATACGTGCTAAATGGACAAAATCGGCTTAGCTGGCAGTCGGCGGCGCGGCGCCGGCCCCCGTTCCGCCGAACCGTTCCCGCAGGTACGCCCCGTGTCCGCTACAACCGGGACATGTTCCGCTCGTACACCAGACGCAGACCGATGAGGGTGAGCCAGGGCTCGTGCTCGTCGATGACGGAGGACTCGCCCAACACCATCGGCGCAAGGCCGCCCGTCGCGATGACGGTGACGTCGTCGGGTTCGGCCGCCAGCTCCTTCTTCATCCGTGCGACGACGCCGTCGACCTGGCCCGCGAAGCCGTAGATGATGCCCGACTGCATGGCCTCGACGGTGTTCTTGCCGATCACGCTGCGCGGCCGGGCCAGCTCGATCTTGCGGAGCTGGGCGCCCTTGACGCCCAGCGCCTCGACCGAGATCTCGATGCCGGGGGCGATGACACCGCCGGCGTACTCGCCACGGGCGGAGACCGCGTCGTAGGTGGTGGCCGTACCGAAGTCGACGACGATCGCAGGACCGCCGTACAGGTCGACGGCGGCGACCGCGTTGATGATGCGGTCCGCGCCGACCTCCTTCGGGTTGTCCATCAGGATCGGCACCCCTGTCTTGATGCCCGGCTCGACGAGGACCGCGGGGACGTCGCCGTAGTAGCGGCGGGTCACCTCGCGCAGCTCGTGCAGGACGGCCGGGACCGTGGAGCAGACCGCGATGCCGTCGATGCCGTCGCCCAGTTCCTCACCGAGCAGCGGGTGCATGCCCATCAGGCCCTGGAGCAGCACCGCCAGCTCGTCCGCGGTGCGGCGGGCGTCGGTGGAGATCCGCCAGTGCTCGACGATCTCCTCGCCGTCGAACAGGCCGAGGACGGTGTGGGTGTTGCCGACGTCGATGGTGAGCAGCATCAGGCGCCGACCCCGGCGGTGTCGCGGAAGTCCAGGCCGATGTCGAGGATCGGCGAGGAGTGGGTGAGCGCGCCGACGGCCAGGTAGTCGACGCCCGCCTCCGCGTAGGCGCGTGCGGTGTCGAGGGTGAGCCGGCCGGAGGACTCCAGGGTCGCGCGGCCACCGACCAGCGCGACCGCCTCGGCCGTCTGCAGCGGTGTGAAGTTGTCCAGCAGGATCAGGTCGGCGCCCGCGTCGATGACCTCGCGGACCTGCTGCAGGGTGTCGACCTCGACCTCGATCGGTACGTCGGGGAACTCGTCCCGTACCCGCTTGAACGCCTCGGCCACGCCACCCGCCGCGATGACGTGGTTGTCCTTGACCAGCGCCGCGTCGGACAGCGACATGCGGTGGTTGACGCCGCCGCCGCAGCGCACCGCGTACTTCTCCATGGCGCGCAGGCCCGGCGTGGTCTTGCGGGTGTCCCGGACCTCGGCCTTCGTACCTTCGAGCACATCGGCCCAGGCGCGGGTGGCGGTCGCGATGCCGGAGAGCCTGCAGAGCAGGTTGAGGGCGCTGCGCTCGCCGGTGAGCAGGTCGCGGGTGCGGGTGGTGACGGTCAGCAGCTTCTGGCCGGGGGCGACGCGGTCGCCGTCCTCGACGTGCCGCTCGACCTCGAACGCGTCCGTGCAGACGATCGACAGCACGGCCTCGGCGACGCGCAGACCGGCCACGACGCCCGCCTCACGGGCGGTGAAATCGCCGGTGGCCACGGCGTCCTCGGGAACGGTGGCGACGGTGGTGACGTCGACGCCGCCGTCCAGGTCCTCCTCGATGGCGACGTGCGCGACGTCCTCGACCTGGACCGGGTCCAGTCCGGCCTCGGCGAGGAGCTGGGCGAGGTCGGGGTCGAGACCGCACTCCACCGCGTCCGGATCGTAGAAATCGTCCCCGCCGCAGCCGCAGCCGTCCCCGCAGCCGCCGGCGGACGGTGCGGGCGCGCCGATCTGGATCAGCGGTACGTCCACGGGTGTGGGGCGCGGATTCTCTTCGGGCGTGCTCACGGTTGCGGCTCCTCGGTGACGTCGGCGGGGTGGTTCAGGGGTGCTGCTGCGCAGTCTGGTGTCCGCGCCGGGCGTACGGGCCCGAATGCCTCGGTCTCCGTCCGACGGAGGACGAGTTGACGCTCCGGGGTGAGCCGGACGACGAGGTGGCGGCGCCAGTTCTCGTCGTCGCGTTCGGGCCGGTCCTCGCGCCAGTGGCAGCCGCGGGTCTCCTCGCGTCGGCGGGCGGCGGCGACCAGGACCCGCGAGACGAGCAGCAGGTTGGTGGCCTCCCACGCCTCGACGCCGGGCACGGCGACCTTGGGCTCCGCTGCCCCGGCGGCCTCGGCGGCGCTGTTGTGCAGGGCCTCCAGCTCGTCGGCGGCGGTGGCCAGACTCTCGGCGGAGCGGAGGACTCCGGCGCCGCGGGTCATGATCCGCTGGATCGTGCGGCGCGCCTCGGGGTCGAGCAGCGGGGAGGGGGCGGGGAGGGGGGAGGGGGCGGGGAGGCTTTCGGCGGTCGCGGCGTCGGGGTGGTGGAGGTGCTCGGTCGCGGCGTCGGGCCCGGGCCCGGTCTCGGTCTCGGTCTCCGTGCGGTGCTCGGTGGCGCCGGCCTCGGCGGCGGCCCGGGGGCGGTCCTCGGTCGCGGCGGCCCCGGGGCGGTCCTCGACGATGTCCGCAGCGATGCGCTCGGCGAAGACGAGGCCCTCCAGGAGGGAGTTGGACGCCAGCCGGTTCGCCCCGTGCACGCCGGTGCAGGCGACCTCGCCGCAGGCGTACAGACCGGGCACGGTCGTCCGTCCCCGCAGGTCGGTGCGGATGCCGCCGGAGGCGTAGTGCGCGGCGGGGGCGACCGGTATCGGTTCGGTGACCGGGTCGATGTCGTGGGCTCGGCAGGCCGCCAGGATGGTGGGGAAGCGCTGTTCCCACATCTCGGCGCCGAAGTGGCGGGCGTCGAGGTACATGTGCTCGGTGCCGTGCAGCGCCATCTGGCGGGTGATGGCCTTGGCGACGATGTCGCGCGGGGCCAGTTCCGCCAGTTCGTGCTGTCCCAGCATGAAGCGCGTGCCGGACGCGTCGACGAGATGGGCGCCCTCGCCCCGTACCGCCTCCGACACCAGGGGCTGCTGGCCTTCGGAGCCGGTGCCGAGGAAGAGGACCGTCGGGTGGAACTGGACGAATTCCAGGTCGGAGACCTCCGCGCCGGCCCGCAGCGCCAGGGCCACGCCGTCGCCGGTGGAGACCGCCGGGTTGGTGGTGGCGGAGAAGACCTGGCCCATGCCGCCGGTGGCGAGGACCACGGCCGGAGCACGGACCGCGCCGACGCCGTCGTGCTGGCCCTCGCCCATGACGTGCAGGGTGACACCCGCGGTACGGCCGTCGGCGTCGGTGAGGAGGTCCAGGACGAGGGCGTTCTCGACGGTGTGCAGCGCGGCTTCGCGGACCGCTTCGACCAGGGCGCGGGAGATCTCGGCGCCCGTCGCGTCACCGCCCGCGTGGGCGATGCGGCGGCGGTGGTGGCCGCCCTCGCGGGTCAGCGCGATGTCACCGCTGTCCGTGGTGTCGAAGTGGGCTCCGGTCCCGATCAGCCGGCGCACGGCGTCGGGACCTTCGGTGACGAGGGTCCGCACCGCGGTCTCGTCGCACAGGCCCGCGCCCGCGACCAGGGTGTCGTCCAGATGCTGCTGGGGGGTGTCGCCCTCGCCGAGGGCGGCCGCGATGCCGCCCTGCGCCCAGCGGGTGGAGCCGTCGTCGAGGCGGGCCTTGGTGACGACGACGGTGGCGAGCCCCGCGGCGGCGCAGCGCAGTGCGGTGGTGAGACCGGCCACGCCGGAGCCGACCACGACGACGTCGGCGTCGATGGACCAGCCGGGGGCGGGGGCGGTCAGCCGTATTCCGGTCACGTGGAGGCTCCGAAGGTCAGCGGGATGTTGTCGATGAGGCGGGTCTTGCCGACCTTCGCGGCGACGGCGAGGATCGCGTCACCGGTGGTGCGGTCGTCGGGGATCTCGGTGAAGTCGGCCGGATCCACGAGCGCGACGTAGTCCAGGGCGAGCGGCGGCTGTTCGGCGGCCGCGTCCTCCAGGATCAGTTGCGCCGCGGCGCGTACGGCGGCGGGTCCGTCCACGGGACGGGCCAGCGCCACGGCCTGGGTGTCGGCGGCCGCGCGGGTCTCGCCGAGCCGGGTGAGCGCGGCGGCCCTCCCGGTGGTCGCCGCGGTGGTCTGCGCGCGGGCGTGCAGCGCCTGCTGGGCGGCGAGCCTGTCCCGCGCGGCGAACAGGGCCCGGGACAGGGCGAGGGCGGTGTGGCGCTCCTCGGCGTCCAGGAAGCGGTTGCGGCTGGAGAGCGCGAGACCGTCCGCTTCACGGACCGTCTCCACGCCGACGATCTCCACGGGGAAGTTCAGATCGCGCGCCATGCGGCGGACCAGCGCGAGCTGCTGGGCATCCTTCTGCCCGTAGAACGCGAGGTCGGGGCGGGTGAGGTGGAGGAGCTTGGCGACGACGGTGAGCATTCCGTCGAAGTGCCCGGGGCGGGAGGCCCCTTCGAACCGCTCGCCCATGGGGCCCGCCGAGATCCGCACCTGTGGTTCACCGCCGGGGTACACCTCGTCGGCCGACGGCGCGAAGACCGCGTCCGCCCCGGCGGCACCGGCCACGGCGAGATCGGCTTCGAGCGTGCGGGGGTAGCGCTCCAGGTCGGCGGCCTCGCCGAACTGGAGCGGGTTGACGAAGACGGTGACGACGACCTGGCCGTCCGGGCCCGTGGCCGCGCGTGCGGCACGGATCAGGGTGGCGTGGCCCTCGTGCAGGGCACCCATGGTCATGACGACGGCCCGCTGCCCGTTGAGGGGGGCGAACACGGCGAGCTCGGCGGCCGTACGCAGCAGGACGGGCGCGGTGCCGGGGGCGGGCGCGGTGCCGGGCGTGGGCGGGGCGGCGGGCGTGTGGGTGCCGCCGGGCGTGGGCGTGATGCCGGGCTTGCCGGGCGTGGGGGTCATCGGGGCTCCTGCGATCCGGGGCCGCCCGTGGTGCCGGTGCCGTCGGCCAGGACTCCGAGCAGATCCTCGGCCTGCTCCGGCTTGAGCATGCCGTGGGCGAGCGCCCGGTCGGCGGTGGCGCGGGCCATCGCCACGTAGCCGGCCACGGCCTGCGGAGCGTGTCTGCGCAGCTCGCCGATGTGCGCGGCGACCGTGCCCGCGTCGCCGCGGGCCACGGGGCCGGTCAGCGCGGCGTCGCCGGAGCGCAGGGCGTTGTCGAGCGCGGCGCCGAGGAGGGGGCCGAGCATCCGGTCGGGGGCGGCGACCCCGGCCGTGCGCAACAGCTCCATCGACTGGGCGACCAGGGTGACCAGGTGGTTCGCGCCGAGGGCGAGGGCCGCGTGGTAGAGCGGGCGGGACTCCTCGGCGATCCATTCGGGCTCACCGCCCATCTCGATCACCAGCGCCTCGGCGGCGAGCCGCAGCTCCTCGGGGGCGGTCACGCCGAAGGAGCAGCCGGCCAGCCGCTGGACGTCGACGGAGGTGCCGGTGAACGTCATCGCCGGGTGCAGGGCGAGCGGCAGGGCGCCGGCCCGCAGGGCCGGGTCGAGCACCCTCGTGCCGTACCGCCCCGACGTGTGGACGATCAGCTGCCCCGGCCGCACCGCTCCGGTCTCGACAAGGCCCTCGACCAGGCCGGGCAGGGCGTCGTCGGGAACGGTCAGCAGCACCAGCTCGGCACGGGCGAGGACCTCGGCGGGCGGCACCAGCGGGACATCGGGGAGCAGGGCGGCCGCCCTGCGCACGGACGCGTCGGAGACGCCCGACACGGCGACCGGCCGATGCCCGGCGAGCTGGAGGGACGCGGCGAGCGCGGGGCCGACGCGGCCCGCGCCCACGACGCCGACCGTGAGACGGGCGGGGCGGTCCCTCGCGTCGAGGGGCTCCTTGGGGACTGTTGCATTCACGCGGCGGTGGCCTTCCGTTCCAGTCCGCGGGGGGTACCGGACGATTTCTCTGCATGCTACGCCAGCGTTACGCCCCGCCTCCTGGCTGTCCACAGCCTGTGGGAAAAGTCCGCGCGGGTGCGGGGTGCCGATGCGGGGTTCCGGTGCGGGGTGCCGATGCGGGGTTCCGATGCGGGCCCGGGGCCAGGCCGTATGGGCAGGGTTTCGGGCCGGGGGAAATGCGGGCCCGGTTGTGCTCTGCGTGATGATCGTCGCATGACAGACATGGCAGACACGGATGAGCAGGCGCGGCAGACGCCCGACGAGACGGGAGCCGGCCCAGAGGGGCGGGAACCGGACGGGGCACGGAGCGACGAGCGGGAGCACGGCCGACCGCAGGAGGCCGAACAGCGTCTGCGCAGGCTGAATGCCTGGCGCGCGGCCGAACGGACCCTGATCAGGCCGCCCATGGACCTCTCGCTCGGTGATCGGCTGGCCGCCCTGGCAGAGGGGGCCGGCTCGGTCACCGATCTCGGTGCCCCCGCGGACGCCTACGGCGGTGGAGTGGTCGCCGAGCTGGAGGGACGGATCGCTGACCTGCTGGGCATGGAGGCCGCCGCGTTCTTCCCGACGGGGACGATGGCGCAGCAGGTCGCGCTGCGCTGTTGGGCCGGGCGGACCGGCAATGCCACGGTGGCGCTGCACCCCCTGGCCCACCCCGAGGTGCATGAGCGCGGCGCGCTGGAGGCGGTGAGCGGGCTGCGTACCGTCCACCCGACGTCCCGTCCGCGGCTGCCCACGGCACAGGAGATCCGCGACTTCGCCGAACCGTTCGGCACGATGATGCTGGAGCTGCCGTTGCGCGACGCCGGTTTCGTCCTGCCGACGTGGGAGGAGCTGGAGGCCGTCGTGGCGGCAGCGCGGGAACGCGACGCGGTGGTGCACCTCGACGGCGCGCGACTGTGGGAGTGCGCCCCGCATTTCGGGCGGGAGCTGCCGGAGATCGCGGCGCTCGCGGACAGCGTGTACGTGTCGTTCTACAAGACCCTCGGCGGAATCTCCGGGGCCGCACTGGCCGGTTCCGAGTCCCTGATCGAGGAGGCCCGCACCTGGCGCCACCGGTACGGCGGGCAGCTCTTCCAGCAGTTCCCGGCGGCGCTCGCCGCGCTGATCGGCCTGGAGCGGGAGCTGCCGCGGCTGCCCGCGTACGTGGCACAGGCGAAGGTGGTGGCGGGGGCTCTGGCCGAGGGCTTCTCGGCGGCCGGCACCGACTGGTTCCGGGTGCATCCTGAGCCGCCGCACACGCACCAGTTCCAGGTGTGGCTGCCGTACGGGGCGGATGTCCTGGCGGAGGCGTCGGTGCGTCAGGCGGAGGAGACGGGCGTGGCGCTCTTCCGCACCTGGCGGCCGAGCGATGCCGGGCCGCCCGGGGTGTCGCTCACCGAGGTCACGGTGGGTCGTGAGGGGCTGGAGTGGACAGCGGCGGACGTACGGGCAGCGGTGGCGGATTTCGTGGAACGGCTGGCTTAGCGGGGACCGGCCGGGGCAGGCCGAGCGGACCGACGGGAGCGCCGACCGGAGCGCCGACCGGAGCGCCGACCGGACCTACCGGATCAGGCGGACCTACCGGACTTACCAGCCCGGGCGGACCGGGCAGGGGCGCCGGAGCCGCCCGCCCCGGAGGGAGCCGCCCGCCCCGGAGGGAGCCGCCCGCCCCGGAGGGAGCCGCCCGCCCCGGAGGGAGCCGTCCGCCCCGGAGGGAGCCGTCCGCTCCGGAGCCCGGACCGGCCGGTTCCGTCCTCAGGCCACGCCCGGGCCGCCGGTCCGGGCGGACCGCCTGCGGCAGTAGCGGGCACGGAGGGCCCGCAGGACGGACCGGTCGTGCCGACCCGGCAGCGGCGGCGGGGCCTCTCCGTGCTGAGCAGCGCGAAAGCTGTCGAACATGTGCTGCTGAATGGCGTCCATGCACGCAGCCTGCGCCGGTCCCGGCCCGCCCGCCCGTCGATTGACAACCACCGTCAAACGGCGTGTGGCCTTTCGCGCGCGTCCCGCACCATGGAGGGGTGAGCGTGCACATCGACATCGCGGGGTTGACGCCCGAGCGCATCGTTTTCGAGACCTCCCCCCTCGCGGAACTGGGGCTGGCGCTGCACGCCCTCTCCGAGCCGGGGCACCACCCGGGCCTGCACGGCTGGGCGACGGCGACCGCGAGCGCGCTGGAGCCGGATCTCGCCGACCGGCTGCACGAGGCCGACTTCCTGTGGCGCCACACGTTCTCGGACGTCTTCCTGCCGTTCGCCGGAGTCCGTGGCGGCAACGGCAGGACGGGGGCGAACCTCGCCGAGGACCTGGACATCCTCGACCGGCTGGACGACGAGCGGTTCGTCTCCGCCGCTCTGGAATTCACCTGCGCGAGCCTGTACGGGATGGGCGCGCCCTCACCGCTCAGCGACGCGACCATGCGCGCCCGCGCCCTGGACATGGCGGCGACGCGCGGCCCCCAGCAGGTGGAGTTCACCAAGCAACTGCTGGCCGACCCCACCTCCGTACGCCATTGGATCCGGCGCCTGTTCGAGGACTGCGACCAGGCGTTCTTCGCCGACACCTGGCGGCGGGTGCGGATCCAGCTGGTCGCCGACGCCCGGCACAAGACGGATCTGCTGCGGCGCAAGGGGCTCGGCGAGGCGCTGGGCGCGGTCTCCCTGGCCCTGTCGGTCGACGAGGCGGAAACCCTGATCAGCGCCGACAAGCTGACCCAGGGACGGGCCGACGCGTCCGACCCGGCCGTCGGCCCCGGGCTCACCCTCATCCCGTCCACCTTCGGCTGGCCGCATCTGAACCTCCTGCACGCGCCGGGCTGGCGCCCGGTGATCCACTATCCGGTGCACCACCCCGAGCTGCCCTCCCCCGCCTCGGTGGAGCTGCTCCAACTGCGCATGGAGGCGCTGGCCCACCCCATGCGGATGCGCCTGTGCCGCCATCTCGCCCGTTCCGCGCACACGACCGGCGAACTCGCCGACACGCACGGCATCACGGCACCCGAGGTCTCCCGGCACCTCACGGTGCTGAAGAAGGCGGGCCTGGTCATCACCCGGCGGCGCGGCCGCTACGTGCTGCACCAACTGGACCTGACGCTGGTGGCACGACTCGGCAGCGATTTCCTGGAGGGCATCCTGCGCTGAGCCCCGGCGAGCTCACGCGGCACGCGCTGCGGCCCACGTCTCGCGCTCGACGAAGGCCGGTCAGCCCGCCCCGCCGCCGGCCCTGACCAGTCCCGACTCGTACGCGAGAACGACGACCTGCACCCGGTCGCGCAGGCTCAGCTTGGTGAGGATGCGGCCCACGTGGGTCTTCACGGTCGCTTCGGAGAGCACGAGGCGGGCCGCGATCTCGCCGTTCGACAGGCCCTGCGCGACCAGCAGCAGCACTTCGCGTTCGCGCTCGGTGAGCTTGTCGATGCCCTTGTGCCGCGGTTCGCTTCTGCCGCTCGGCAGCATCGGTGAGAAGCGGTCGAGCAACCGGCGGGTGGTGGACGGGGCGACGACGGCGTCGCCGCTGTGCACGGAGCGGATGGCGGCGAGCAGTTCGGCGGGCGGCACATCCTTGAGCATGAAACCGCTGGCCCCGGCCTTCAGCCCGGAGAAGGCGTACTCGTCGAGGTCGAACGTGGTCAGGATGAGCACCTTGGGCGGGTCCGGCTGCGCGCAGAGGCGGCGGGTGGCCTCGACGCCGTCCAGCCGCGGCATCCGGACATCCATCAGCACCACGTCGACGGCGGTGGAGCGAAGGATCTCGATCGCTTCCGCGCCATCGCCGGCCTCGGCCACGACCTCCATGTCCGGCTGCGCCGCGAGCACCATCCGGAAGCCGGTGCGCAGCAGCACCTGGTCGTCGACGAGCATCACGCGGATCGCCATGAGGGGTCCTGTCTCCTGTTCCTGTCGGTCTGTGCTGTCTCTCGCGCCTGTGTGTCCAGTTGATCCAGTGCCGCAACAGGCAACGTTTGCCCCGTCGCGGTACTAGTGAGCCGGCTTGAGCGGCAGCAGTGCGCTGATCCGGAACCCGCCGCCGGGCCGCGGTCCGGCATCCAGTGTGCCGCCGACCATGCCGACCCGTTCGCGCATGCCGATCATTCCGTGGCCCGCGCCGTCGGCTCCGCCGTCCTCGTACAGTTCGTGCGCCGCGCCGCGCCCGTCGTCCTCGACCAGCAGCCCCAGCCCGTCGTCGAAGTAGACCAGCCGCACGCTGGCCCCGGCGTCGGGGCCACCGTGCTTGCGGGTGTTGGTCAGGGCCTCCTGCACGATGCGGTACGCGGTCAGTTCGACCCCGCTGGGCAGCGGGCGCGGCGTGCCCTCGATCTCGAAGTCCACCGTCAGGCCGGTCTGACGGACCTGCTCGACCAGATCCTCGATCTGTTCGACATCGGGCTGTGGGACGTACTCCCCGCTCTCCTGGCTGTCGCCGGTCCGCAGCACACCGAGCAGGCGGCGCATCTCGGCGAGGGCCTGCCTGCCGGTGCTGGAGATGGTCTCCAGGGCCTGCCGGGCCTGGTCGGGGGCCGCGTCCATGACGTACGCCGCACCGTCGGCCTGCACGACCATCACCGAGACGTTGTGCGCGACGACATCGTGGAGTTCGCGGGCGATACGGGCGCGCTCGGCGGCCACCGCGACCTTCGACTGCGCCTCGCGCTCCCGCTCCAGCCGGGCCGCGCGCTCCTCCAGCTGGCTGAAGTAGGCGCGCCGGGTCCGCATCGAGTCGCCGAGCACCCAGGCGAGCACGAACGGCACGGTCAGCACGACGCCGGTGAAGATCTGCTCGACCAGGCGGTTCTGATGTATGTCCTGCGGCCAGCGCAGTTGGGAGAGACCTGCGGCGCTCAGGGAACAGACCAGCGCGAGCCGGGACGCCCAGCGCTCCCCGACGGTGGCCACGGTGAAGACGATCACCAGCATCGCGAAGTCCGCGACGCTCGGCTCGACCCCCACCACCAACTGGACGACGCCCATGGCCACGGCGACCAGCAGCATCCTCTCCGGCGCACGTCGGCGCAACGCGACGACGGTGCAGAGACCGACGCTGACCAGCACGGCCACGAGCCGCTCACCGGCGCTGTGCGCATACGCCACCATGGACAGGCAGGAGAGCCCGAACAGGAAGACAGCCCAGAAGCTGTCGACGCCCGTCGGGTGTCTGCGGATGAAGTCGTAGAGGCGCTGCACGTAACCCAGCGTAGGGACAGGCGGAAGGTGCGTGGGTCCGCCGAAGGGCCGATCCACCTGCTGGGACCGTACTCCCCAAGGTGGAGACTGGGGAACGTGACGGATGAGTGGCGTGGGTGGCAGGAGGCGGCAGAGACCGCTTTGTACGGAGACAGGGGGTTCTACCGGAGTCCCGAGGGACCGGCGGGCCACTTCCGTACCTCCGTGCACGCATCGCCGCTGTTCGCCTCCGCCGTGGCCCGGCTGCTGGTGGGGACGGCACGGGAGCTGGGCACCGGCTCGGTCGACCTGGTGGACCTGGGGGCCGGGCGGGGCGAGCTGCTGACGGGGGTGCTGGCGGCCCTGCCCGCCGTGGGCGCCGACGGTCTCGCCGTACGGGCGTACGCCGTGGAGATCGCCGCCCGTCCGGCGGATCTGGACCCGCGGATCGAGTGGTGCGCCGAGCCGCCGACGGGGACACGCGGGCTGCTGTTCGCCAACGAGTGGCTGGACAACGTCCCGACCGAGATCGCCGAGACCGACACGGAGGGCGTCGACCGGTATGTCCTCGTCCGGACGGCGGACGGTGCGGAACGGCTGGGCGAGCCGGTGGCCGGGGCCGACGCCGAATGGCTCCGCCGCTGGTGGCCGTCGGCCGGACCGGGCAGTCGGGCGGAGATCGGCCGCCCGCGCGACACGGCCTGGGCACGGGCGGTGTCCACCCTGGCCGAGGGACTCGCGGTGGCGGTGGACTACTCCCATGCGCGGGAGACACGGCCCCCCTTCGGCACACTGACCGGCTTCCGGTCCGGCCGCGAGGTACGGCCGGTGCCGGACGGCAGCTGCGACCTCACCTCTCATGTGGCACTGGACGCGTGCGCGGCGGCGGTGGACACCTCGTCCGGCACGCGGCCCGAGACACTGACGCAACGCGAGGCACTGCACCGCCTCGGCATCAACGGTGAGCGCCCCTCACCGGCCCTCGCGTCGACCGACCCTGCCGGTTATCTGCGCGCCCTCGTCTCGGCGGGCGAGGCGGCGGAACTGACGGCCAGGGGCGGCCTGGGCGACTTCGGCTGGCTCCTGCACCGAAAGACCGGCGCCGCCGCCGCATGAGGCACGAGGCAGGAACCTGAGGCGCAGGGGCGAGGCAGGAACCCTGAGGTGCGAGGGGCGAGTCGGGAGCCGTGAGGTGCACGACGTGAGGCACACGGCGCAGACGTGAGGCCCGGAGCCGCGCCCGTATCCGTCGTGGCCGCACCATCACCCCCGCAGCACCACTCCACACCACCACCCCGCCCCGCCCCGCCCCCCGCCGCTCAGGGAATACTGGCTGTATGACGGAGACGACAGTCGGCATCGGCGGCGCAGCGGAGAGCACCGACATGGTGCTCAACATCGGCCCCCAGCACCCCTCCACCCACGGCGTGCTCCGTCTGCGCATCGTCCTCGACGGCGAACGCATCCAGCACGCCGAACCGGTCATCGGGTACATGCACCGCGGCGCGGAGAAGCTGTTCGAGGCCCGTGACTACCGGCAGATCGTGATGCTCGCCAACCGCCACGACTGGCTGTCGGCGTTCTCCAACGAGCTGGGCGTCGTGATGGCCGTCGAGCGCATGGTCGGCATGGAGGTCCCGGAGCGCGCGGTGTGGACACGCACCCTGCTCGCCGAGCTGAACCGGGTCCTGAACCATCTGATGTTCCTCGGTTCCTACCCGCTCGAACTCGGCGGGATCACCCCGGTGTTCTACGCCTTCCGTGAGCGCGAGGAGCTTCAGGCCGTGATGGAGGAGGTCTCCGGCGGCCGCATGCACTACATGTTCAACCGGGTCGGCGGCCTCAAGGAGGACCTTCCCGCCGGCTGGCTCGGCCGTGTCCGGGACGCCGTCGCTTCCGTCCGGTCCCGGATGGACGTGTACGACGACCTGGTGCTCGGCAACGAGATCTTCCGGGGCCGGACGCGCGGTGTGGGCGTGCTGTCCGCCGAGGCGGTGCACGCCTACGGGGTCTCCGGGCCGATCGCCCGCGCCTCGGGGGTCGACTTCGATCTGCGGCGCGACGAGCCGTATCTCGCGTACGGAGAGCTCCGCGACACCCTCAAGGTCGTCACCCGCACCGAGGGCGACTGCCTGGCCCGCTTCGAGTGCCTGCTGGAGCAGACGCACAACTCCCTGGATCTGGCGGACGCCTGCCTGGACCGGATGGCCGGCCTGGCGCCCGGTCCCATCAACCAGCGGCTGCCCAAGGTGCTCAAGGCCCCCGAGGGCCACACCTACGCCTGGACCGAGAACCCGCTCGGCATCAATGGCTACTACCTGGTGTCCAAGGGCGAGAAGACCCCGTACCGGCTGAAGCTCCGCTCCGCCTCGTACAACAACATCCAGGCGCTCACCGAGCTTCTGCCGGGCACGCTGGTCGCCGACATGGTGGCGATCCTGGGCTCGCTCTTCTTCGTCGTCGGCGACATCGACAAGTAGCCCGGCACCGGCCCGGACCACGGAACCGCAAGGCCGCCGAATCGCAGGACCGCCGGACCGCCGAATCGCAGGACTGCAGGACCGCCGGACCATGCGCCTCCTACGAGACCGCGCCGCGCAGCTCCACCACGTCCAGCTGCTCGGTGTCGTCGTGCGCGGTCAGGTCGATGACCTTGCCGATGGCCTGCTTCCCCAGGGTGCTCCTGCGGTGCGCGGCCAGCGCCTCCTCGCCCACCACGTCCGCGAGGTCCTCGTTCTGCACAGACTCGATCGCGGCGCTCGCCCCGGGCTCGATCGCGGCGCTCGCCCCGGGCTCGATCGCGGCGCGCGTCCCGGACTCGATCGCGGCGTTCGCTCGGGACTCGATCGCGGCATGCTGTACGGACTCGATGGCGGCGCGCGCCTTCTGCATACCGAAGAAGTCGAAGCTGCCCTGCGGCACCGCGGGGCGTCGGGTCGCCGCGTACGGAGCCACGGCGCTGGCGGCCTGCACGGTGCGCGCCGCGGGCAGCGCGGCGGACGGCCTGACCGCGGGAAGGGCGGGCGACGGGCGCAGATGCTGTGCCCCGGACGCGTCAGCCGCGTGCTTCCCCTGCCGCTCCTCCGCCTCCCGGGCCCGCTCCGCGAGATCACGCCTCCTGGCCTGCTCGGCCGTACGGCGCGCCTCCTGCAGTGCCCCGTTGCGCGAGAGGTCCTCCAGCGCCTGGGCGGCCCGCAGATAGGCGGCCGGTGTCGGGGTGCTGGGTGCGGCGGTCAGCTCCCGGGGCGCGGCGGCTTCGAGCGCGAGCTGCCTGCGGCCCTCCAGCGCGCTGGCCCGCTGGGTCTCGGCGTTGGCGTACCGGCGCAGCAGCGCGGCGTGCTCCCCGCGCAGATGGGCGAGCTCCACACGCTTGCGGCGCAGCTTCGTCTCCAGCCGTACGCGCAGCTCCCGCGACTCCTCCAGGTCGGCCTCCAGCTCGGCCATGCGCTCCTCGGCCCGCCATTCGTCGCCGGCACGGGCTCGCGTCAGCTCGGCGACCCGCATGCCCGCCTCCTGGTCCCAGCTGCGCATCAGATACGCACCGGTCACGGCCGTGGCCGCCGCGGCGGCCACCAGAGCGCGCAGGACCAGGGGCTCGGCAGGCAGCCAGGCGCCCGCGGCACAGAGGATCGAGACTCCGACGACCGCAGAAGACGGAAGAATTCTGTGCAGAGGTGGCGAATGACGGTGGCGTCCACGTGGCATGGCCTGAAATTTACCGTGTGTATGGGGCGCTTGGGGGGCCGCCGGGGAATCTGTTCCCTGCTGGTTACCTGACGGCCCCCGATCTCGCCGCCCTTACTTCTTGATGAGGCCCTTCGCCTGCAGATAGTCCTTGGCCACATCGGTGGGCTTTGCGCGCTCGGCGTCGACCTTGCGGTTCAGTTCCGCCAGATCCTGCGTCGTGAGAGTCTTGGTGATCTTGCCGAGTGCGTCCGCGATGTCCTGGGAACCCGCGTCCTTGGCATGGACGATCGGGAGAACATTGTCCGCGTTCTGGAGATTCTTGTCGTCCTCCAGGAACACCAGGCCATAGCTGTCCAGCACCGCGTCCGTGGTGGTGGTGAGGACCAGTTGGTCCTTGCCGTCCTTGACGGCCTGCTTGGACTGGGGTGTACCGACGCCCTTGGGGTCGATGCCAGTGACATTGATGCCGTACGTCTTCTTCAGACCCGGTGCGCAGAAGGGCCGGACCTCGCACTCGTCGCCCGCCGCGATCTTCACTTCGACCTTCGAACTTCCGAGATCCGAAAGGGTCGTGAGCTTGTTCTCGTCGGCGAATTCCTTGGTCACCGCAAAGGCGTTCTGGTCGACGGCCTCACCGGCCGGAAGCACCTTCAGTCCGCGCGGGGCGGCGAGCTTCTCCAGCGCCGCGACCGTGGCGGCGGCGTCACCGGAGGCGACCGGCTTCTTCTCCGCCTCCTTCGCCCCGTTCACCTTGGCATTGAGGAATTCGGCGATCGTGGCGGCATATTCGGGGACGACGTCGATCTCGCCCTTCTCCAGGGACGGTTCGTACAGTTCCCGGTTGGCCACCGTGGTGATCGAGGTGTGGTACCCGGCGTCGGCGAGGATCTGCGCGTACAGCTCCGCGAGCACCTTGGACTCGGTGAAGGAGGCCGCGCCGACGACGAGCGAACCCTTCTTGCCGGAATCACCGGAACCGGTGGATGCCGAGCCCCCCTTGTCCTTCTCCAGGCTGTCGCCACCGCAGGCGGCGAGCGAGCCGGCCAGCGCGACCATGCCGATGACCGCGCCCGCTATTCGCGAGGTCTTGCTCATGAGTTGTTCTCCGTCCACAGCGACAGGGGCTGATTGAGAAGGGATCCGGGGATCGGTGGGGTGCGCGGGCCCGGCGGGCGGTGGCGACGGGCCGTCATGCCGTCCTGCGGCGGCGCAGCGGCGACAGCATCCGGTCCAGGCCCACCAGCACGGCCTCCACCAGCAGGGCGAGCACCGCGACCAGCAGCGCCCCCGCGACGACCTGCGGTGTGTTGTACGTGTTGAATCCGGCGGTGATGATCCGGCCGAGGCCGCCCTGCCCGACCATGGCGGCGATCGTCGCCGTGGCGACCACCTGGACCGCCGCCGAGCGCAGCCCGGTCATGATCATCGGGTAGGCCAGCGGGAGTTCGACGCGGACGAAGAGCTGGCCCCCGGACATCCCCATGCCGCGCGCCGCCTCGGTCACCGCCCGGTCGACCTCCGTCATCCCGACATAGGCGTTGGTGAGCAGCGGCGGCACGGCGAACAGCACCAGCGCGATGACGGTCGGCAGATATCCGGCGTTGCGCAGCGGCGAGACCATGAAGAGGGCCAGCACCGCGAAGACCGGGATCGCTCGTCCCACATTGGAGATGTTGACGGCCAGTGCCCCGCCCTTCCCGATGTGCCCGAGGTACAGCGCGATCGGCAGGGCCACGGCGCAGGCCAGGGCGAGCGCGACCCCGCTGACGTACAGGTGCTCACCGAGCCGGTGGGCCGCCCCGCTCTCCCCCGACCAGTTGGCGCCGGTGGTGAGCCAGGTCCATGCCTCGCCGAGAACTCCCATGGTTCAGACCGCCTTTGCCGTGGCGCCCGCGGGAGTGGCGCGTATGCGGGTCCAGGGGGTGAGGAACCGCTGGACGCCCAGCAGCAGCAGATCGGCGACGACCGCGAGCAGTACGCACAGGACGGACGCGGCGAGCACCTGGGCCTTGAAGAAGCTGGGCAGCGCGTCCCCTATGAGGTTGCCGAGGCCGCCCCTGCCGATGATCGATCCGACCGTCGTCAGCGCGATCGTCGAGACCGTGGCGATCCGCACTCCGGCCATCAACGCGGGCATGGCGAGCGGGAGCTCGACCTCCCACAACAGCCTGAGCGGCCCGTACCCCATCCCCTTCGCGGCTTCCTTCGCCTCCTGCGGAACCGCTTCGAGGCCCGCCAGGATGTTCCGTACGAGAATGGTCAGCGAATACAGCACCAGGCCGGTGACGACCAGCGCCGCGGACAGCCCGAACAGCGGCAGCAGCAGCGAGAACATGGCGAGCGAAGGCACGGTGTAGAGCACCGTCGTCAGCCCGAGGACCGGGCCGGCGAAGCGGCGGCTGCGGCGGGCGAGCAGCGCCAGCGGGAAAGCCACCAGGAGCCCGATCCCCACCGAGACGGCGGTGATCCAGATGTGCTGGAGCGTCGCGTCGGTCAACTCCTGGCTGCGGGAACGGAGATACTCGCCGCAGATCCAGTCGTTCGTCACCATGCAGTTCTGTGTGGCAGCCATCCGCCCCCCTTCCGTTGCCGTCTCGCACCGGTGCCTCGTGCCCAATGCCTCGTGCCTCGTGTCGATGCCTCGTGTCGATGCTTCGTGCCGATGCCTCGCACCAACGCTTCGTACCGATGTTCTGGTGACCCTATCCTCGACCACTGACAATCGCCGAGGCCGTTGTATTCCAGCAACATGTCCTTCACAGAACACGCGCGACAATGGGGAACCATGATCCGTTTCGAGCATGTCACCAAGCGGTACGCGGACGGCACCACCGCCGTCGACGACCTTTCCTTCGAGGTCGCCGAGGGTGAACTCGTCACGCTCGTCGGACCGTCGGGCTGCGGCAAGACGACCACCATGAAGATGGTGAACCGGTTGATCGAACCGACCGAGGGGCGGATATTCCTCGACGGGGACGACATATCCGCCATCGACCCCGTCCGGCTGCGCCGCCGTATCGGCTATGTGATCCAGCAGGTGGGGCTCTTCCCGCACCGTACGGTCCTGGAAAACACCGCGACCGTTCCCCATCTCCTCGGCTGGAAACGCGGAAAGGGACGCGAGCGCGCGGCGGAACTCCTCGACCTCGTCGGACTTGATCCTTCCGTTTATGGCGACCGCTATCCGGAACAGCTCTCCGGCGGACAGCGCCAACGTGTGGGCGTGGCAAGGGCCTTGGCCGCGGATCCGCCGGTGCTGCTGATGGACGAGCCTTTCGGCGCGGTCGACCCGGTCGTCCGGGAGCGGCTGCAGAACGAATTCCTGAAGCTTCAGGCGCAGGTCCGCAAAACCGTGCTGTTCGTCACGCACGACATCGAGGAAGCGGTCCGGCTCGGCGACCGCATCGCCGTCTACGGGCAGGGCGCCATCGAGCAGTTCGACTCCCCGGCGACCGTGCTCGGCGCCCCCGCCACCCCCTATGTCGCGGACTTCGTCGGCGCCGACCGCGGCCTCAAGCGGCTCTCCGTGACCCCTGTCGAGGAGGGCGACCTCGACCAGCCGCCGGTCGTCCACCTCGACGACTCGCTGGCGAGGGCGACCGAACGGCTGCGGGCCGAAGGCGCGCGCTGGGCCGTCGTGCTGGACGGCGAGGACAATCTGCACGGCTGGATCCCGGCCGACGGCTTCACCGCCGGGACCGGGGACACGGTCCGCGCCCACGCCCGCCGGATGGAGGCGTGGCTGCCCGTAGGAGCCCCGCTCAAGCAGGCGTTCGCCACCATGCTCCAGCACGACGCGGGCTGGATCGCGGTCATCGACAAGGAGAGCAGCGGCCGGTTCCTCGGCGTGCTCACCCCGGCCCGGCTCCATGAGGCGCTGCGCCGTTCGATCGACGCGGACGCCCAGGACGTCCCGCGCACCGAAGTGACCGTCGAGACCGTGGAGAGCGTCGCCAAGACCGCCGCAGGGTGAGGGAGGCGGCGAGCCGGGCAACAGGATCCCGCCTCAGACCCGTCCGGGAACCCACACCGGTCCGGAACCCACACCCGTCCGGGAACCCACACCCGCCGGGGAACCGGCCCCCGCCCAGGAACCGGCCCCCGTCGGGGAACCGGCCCCGTCCGGGTTCCCCCGCCCCCGCTCACCCCTCGCTGAGTCGGCTGCTCATCCAGTCGAGCGCCGGAGGGATCTCCCGACGCCAGGTGTTGAAGTTGTGCCCGCCGCTGTCGAGCACGATCGACGAGACCTGGGCGGGCCGGTGCACCTTGCCGATGAACCGCTGCGTGGAGCGGTAGTTCCCCTCGCCGTGCCTGGAGGTCGTGACGAGGAAGGACGACCCGGGCTGCGGCAGATGGTCCAGGCTCCACATCAGGTCGGCGCGGTCGCGCGCCTTCCGGTCGCCGTGGAAGAGATCTCCGGTCGTCGGGTCCTCGGCCGCCTTGTAGTAGGCGGAGAGCCCGGCGCTCGCGGCGTACCGGTCCGGGTGGTGGAGCCCGATCTTCAGCGCGCAGTAGCCGCCCGTCGAATTGCCCATGATCCCCCAGTTGCGGGCCGCGGTGCCGACCCGGTACGTCTCCGAGACGGCCCTCGGCAGATCCTCGGCGAAGAACGTCTCCGCCTGCGGCCCGCCCGGTATGTCCACGCACTCGGTGTCCCGCGGCGGCGCCACCGTCGGCCGCAGCATCACCAGGACCATCGGCTGCGCCCGCCCGGCCCTCACCCGCTCGTGTGCCGTCCGCGGGTACTGAAGGCCCTTCAGAAGGTTCTCCGCGGTGCCCGGATATCCGGTGAGCACGACGACCGCGGGAAATTTCCGGCGGGCGAACGCCGGCTGGAAGTACTCCGGCGGGAGGTACACGTACGCGGAGCTTTCGATCCCCGACTCCTGCCCCGCGATCACGACCTTGTCGATCCGGCCGCCCTTCGCGGGCCGCGAGCCGCCCGGCACGTCCGGCCGCTGCGTCCCGATCCGGACGATGTTCCTGGAGGCGAGCGTCGCGGCCGCGTGGTCCGTGACCACACCCAGATCCTGCTGACGGCCGAACAGATCGTCCCAGGAGCCGTAGAAGAGGAACGAGTTGTTGGCCACCAGTCCGACCGAGCCGAAGAGCGTCAGCTGAGTCGCCAGCAGCAGGCCGACCCTGCCGGACACCGCGGCCGTGCCGCGCCCGGCCAACCGCGGCCAGAGCCAGACCGTGCCCGCGAAGAACACCACGGCCAGGGCGATGGTCAGGACCAGGAACGTCATGCTGGTGAGACCCATGGGGGGTGAGCTTTCTTGTCAGGAAATTTCCGGCCGGCGGGTGAACCCCCGCGGCGGAAGCCTCGTCCTACAGAGCGCACATCGTCCGGAAGGCCTCGGCCGGAGGACTCATCAATCTCTCGCGGAACCATGGGAAGCGATGTCTGTCAGACAAGATGCGGATAAATCAGGATCGGTTCCGAGCCCCGTACGCACGTTCGTACGCGGCCCACGCCCCGCATCCGTGCCGGCACTGGTCGGCACCGCCTGCACCGTCGTCGGTCTGATCGATACCGCCGCGGGCGTCTTCCCGCGCTTCCGGCACAGCCGTATGCACACCCTCGCCGAGGTGCTCCCCGGCGCCCTCGGACCGTTCGCCGCCGCTCTCTCCCTGAGCGCGGGCGTCCTGCTGCTGCTCCTCGCCCACGGCCTCAAGCGGCACAAGCGGCGGGCCTGGCGGGCGGCCGTCGTGCTCCTGCCGGCCGGTGCGCTGGCGCAGCTCGTCTACCGGCACTCGGTCATCGGCACGTTCGTCTCGCTGACGCTCTGCGTGCTGCTGATCCGTCATCGCGGTGAGTTCGCCGCGCTCCCCGATCCCAGGAGCCGCTGGCGGGCGCTGGCCAACTTCGTGCTTCTCGGCGCCGGTTCGCTGGGGCTGGGCCTGGTCATCGTCAGCGTCCACCCCGGCCGGGTCGTGGGAAGCCCCAGTGTCGCCGACCGGCTCCAGCACGTGCTGTACGGACTGGTCGGCTTCGAGGGCCCCGTCGAGTACGCCGGAGTCACCTCCTGGACCGTGGCGTGCTCGCTCGGCTCCCTCGGTCTGCTGACCGCCGTCACCACCATCTACTTCGCCTTCCGCCCCGAGCACCCGGCCGCCCGTCTCACCGAGGACGACGAGGTCCGGCTGCGCGCCCTGCTGGAGAAGCACGGCGGACGCGATTCGCTCGGCCACTTCGCGCTCCGCCGCGACAAGGGCGTCGTCTTCTCCCCCAGCGGCAAGGCCGCCGTCTGCTACCGCGTCGTGTCCGGGGTGATGCTGGCGAGCGGCGACCCGATCGGCGATGTGGAGGCCTGGCCCGGCGCCATCGAACGCTTCATGGACGAGGCCAAGGCCCACTCCTGGACCCCCGCCGTGATGGGCTGCGGCGAGACCGGCGGCGAGGTCTGGACCCGCGAGACCGGACTCGACGCGCTGGAGCTGGGCGACGAGGCGGTGGTGGACGTCGCGGATTTCTCGCTCGCCGGGCGCGCGATGCGCAACGTGCGCCAGATGGTGAAGCGCATTGAACGGCTCGGCTACGAGACCCGGGTCCGGCGCGTACGCGACATCGGCGACGCCGAACTGGCCCGCATCCGGCGGGCCGCCGCCGACTGGCGCGGCACCGACAACGAGCGCGGCTTCTCCATGGCGCTCGGCCGGATCGGCGACCCGGCCGACGGTGACTGCGTCATCGCCACCGCCCACAAGGCCGACGAGCACACCGACGACTCCCCGTACGGCGACCTGAAGGCCGTACTCCACTTCGTCCCGTGGGGCAGGGACGGCATGTCCCTGGACCTGATGCGCCGCGACCGCTCCGCCGATCCGGGCATGAACGAACTACTGATCGTCGCCGCTCTGCAGGCAGCCTCCCGGCTCTCCGTCACACGCGTCTCGCTGAACTTCGCGATGTTCCGCTCGGCACTCGCCCGCGGCGAGAAGCTGGGCGCGGGGCCCGTGCTGCGGACCTGGCGCGGACTGCTGATCTTCCTGTCGCGCTGGTTCCAGATCGAGTCGCTGTACAAGTTCAACGCCAAGTTCCGGCCCCGCTGGGAACCGCGCTTCGTCGTCTACCGCGCCGCCCGCGATCTGCCCCGCATCTCGCTCGCGGCCATGCGGGCCGAGGGCTTCGTGAACCTCGCGCCGCCCCGTCTCCTCGCCCGCCGGTTCCCGCGCCGCCGACCGCTCCCGTGCGCCCACACCGGGGCGCCGGGCCAGGAACACCACGCCCGTGCGGCGTAGCGGCGTGCCGTACGGGCCTACGCTGGGCGCATGAGTACGTTGCGTGGACGAGGCATGATCGAAGGCCTGCCGGAGTGGGACCGCTGTGCGGTCATGGGTGTGGTCAATGTGACACCGGACTCCTTCTCCGACGGGGGTCGCTGGTTCGACACGACAGCAGCGATCAAACACGGTCTCGACCTCGTCGCCGAGGGCGCCGACCTGATCGACGTCGGCGGCGAGTCGACCCGCCCCGGCGCCAGCCGGGTGGACGCGGCGGAGGAGCTGCGGCGGGTGATCCCGGTGGTCAGGGGTCTGGCGTCCGAAGGGGTCACGGTGTCCGTGGACACCATGCGGGCCCGTGTCGCCGACGAGTCGGTCGCGGCGGGAGCCGCCCTGGTCAACGATGTGAGCGGCGGCCTCGCCGACCCGGACATGGTCGGGGTCGTCGCCGCGACCGGTGCGCCGTTCGTCGTGATGCACTGGCGCGGCTTCAGCGAGTCCATGAACAGCCAGGCGGTGTACGAGGACGTCGTCGCCGAGGTCGTCGCGGAGCTGCGGGAGCGGATGGACGCCGTGATCGCGGGGGGCGTCGCCCCGGAACGCATCGTGATCGACCCCGGTCTCGGCTTCGCCAAGGACGCCGGCCACGACCTCGCCCTCGTCGCCCACCTCGACGCGCTGCACGCCCTGGGCCGCCCGCTGCTGGTCGCCGCCTCCCGCAAACGCTTCCTCGGCCACGTGCTGGCCCGGGAGGGCGCCGCACCGCCGCCCGCCCGCGAACGCGACGCGGCGACGGCGGCGATCTCCGCGCTCTCCGCCCACGCCGGTGCCTGGGCCGTCCGGGTCCACGAGGTACGCGCCACAGCCGACGCCGTACGGGTCGCGCGCGCCGTCGAGGGAGCCGCGTGAGCGGGCACCGCGACGAGCACGCGGAGGCGGCCGCCGACATCGCCGCCGTCGAACAGGCCAACACCGCCTTCTACGAGGCGATGGAACGCGGTGACCTGGAGGCGCTGTCCGGGCTCTGGCTGCCGGGCGAGGACCTCACCGTCTCCTGCGTCCACCCCGGCTGGCCGGTCCTCACCGGCCGCGGCGAGGTGCTGCGCAGCTACGCCCTGATCATGGCGAACACGGAGTACATCCAGTTCTTCCTGACCGATCTCGGCGTCTCGATGACCGGCGACACGGCCCTGGTGACCTGCACGGAGAACATCCTCAGCGGCGGCCCCGCGGAGGACGGCAACGCGCTCGGGCCGCTGGTCGGCCAACTCGTCGTCGCGACCAATGTGTTCCGGCGCACACCGGACGGCTGGAAACTCTGGTCCCACCACGGCTCGCCCGTGCTCACCGAATCCGGCGAGGACGAGGACGAGGACGAGGACACGTCGTCCTGACCGGGACATCCGCCCGGATGGGTTGGAATCCGGGACTGTGGGTAGAAGCGGCTACCAGCCCCGCGAGGTCCCGTCCGCAGCCCCCCACGGGCGAGCACTGTCGGTGCTCGCAGGTAAATTCGGAAGAGAGAGCACCCAGCCGCCCGCACGCGGCCCCGTGTCTCTACGCCCAACAACAGCAGGAGTGATTCGCGTGGATCGTGTCGCGCTGCGCGGCCTCAAGGCCCGTGGACACCATGGCGTCTTCCCCCGGGAACGGGAAGAGGGCCAGACGTTCATCGTGGATCTGGTGCTCGGCCTCGACACCCGCCCCGCGGCGTCCGCCGACGACCTGACGAAGACCGTGCACTACGGCATCGTCGCGGAGGAAGTCGTCGACGTGGTGCAGGGGGAGCCGGTCGATCTGATCGAAACGCTCGCGGAGCGCATCGCCCAGAAGTGCCTCAAGCACGAAGGAGTCGAGGAAGTGGAGGTAGTGGTCCACAAACCGGACGCACCGATCACCGTCCCCTTCGACGATGTGACCATCACCATCACCCGGAGCCGAGTATGACTGCGTTCTTCACCGAGGGGCAGAGCGACCCCACCGTACAGCCGGTTCCCGCCTCCGTCGTCGAGCAGGTGGACGCCGCGGACATCACCCTCTCCAACCCCAAACGCGCCGTGATCTCCCTGGGCTCCAACCTCGGCAACCGCCTGGAGACCCTCCAGGGCGCCATAGACGCCCTGGAGGACACCCCCGGCCTCCGGGTCAAAGCGGTCTCCCCGGTGTACGAGACGGAACCCTGGGGCGTCGCCCCCGGCTCCCAGCCCTCGTACTTCAACGCGGTGATCGTCGTGAAGACGACGCTGCCCCCGTCCTCGCTCCTGGAGCGCGGCCAGGCCGTCGAAGAGGCCTTCGACCGGGTCCGCGAGGAGCGCTGGGCCCCACGCACCATCGACGTCGACATCGTGGCGTACGCGGATGTCGTCTCCGACGACCCGGTGCTCACCCTCCCTCACCCCCGGGCCCATGAGCGCGCCTTCGTGCTCGCCCCGTGGCACGACATCGACCCCGAGGCCCAGCTGCCCGGCGTCGGCCCCGTCACGGAGCTGCTGGCCGGTGTCGGCAGGGAGGGCGTACAGCCCCGGACCGACCTGGAACTCCGTCTGCCCGAGTAGTCGTTAGGCTCGACGACAGCGCATCACCGGCGACCGGACCTCCGGCGGAACGGACCACGGGGGACACGGACACCGGTGGCACACGCGTCACTGACGACACACGCGTCACCGGCGACACGGAGACCGGTGACACAGGCAGCACTGACGACACGGACACTGGCGACACGACCCACTGGTGTCACACGCACCACGGGCAGCGAAGGGCGGATCACTCGGTGAAGCAACTACGGCTCGGGGTACTGGCCGGCCTCTTCGCCGCGGCCGGGGTGCTCTCCTGGGGCGGCGCCCGCCTCTGGGACTCCCTGGGCAGTCTGCCGAGCGTTCCCCTCGCGGCGCCCATCGTGCTCGCGGTGATCGCCGTCATCCTGTTCGCGACGGCCCTCTCCATCCGTTCCCGGCTGCGCGCCCAGCGCGAGCGCCGGCCGGGGGCCAAGGGCGTCGAGCCTCTGATGGCCGCCCGCGCGGTCGTCTTCGGCCAGGCCAGCGCGCTGGTCGTCTCCCTGGTCGCCGGCCTGTACGGCGGCACGGGAGTCTTCCTGCTCGGCTCCCTCGACATCCCGGCCCGCCGCGACCAGGCGATCTACGCGGCCTTCGCGGTCCTGGCCGGCATCGCGGTGGTGGCCGCGGCCCTCTGGCTGGAACGCATCTGCAAGCTCCCCGAGGACGAGGGCAACGACAAGAGCTCGGCGTCCGCCTGAGGGCTGTCCCCGAGCTCTCGTCCCACAGCGGCCGGACTCAGCGCGCCATGATCAGGCTCATGGCCTCGGCACGCGTCGCGGGGGCGCGGAGCTGGCCGCGCACCGCCGAGGTCAGCGTCTTCGCACCGGGCTTACGGATGCCGCGCATCGACATGCACATGTGCTCGCACTCAATGACGACGATGACCCCGCGCGGCTCCAGGATCTCCATGAGGGAATCGGCGATCTGTGTGGTGAGCCGTTCCTGGACCTGCGGGCGCCGGGCGTAGACGTCGACGAGGCGGGCCAGCTTCGACAGACCCGTGATCTTGCCGCTGACCGCCGGGATGTACCCGACGTGCGCGACACCCCGGAACGGGACCAGGTGGTGTTCGCAGGTGCTGAACACCTCGATGTCCTTGACCAGCACCATCTCGTCGTGGCCGAGATCGAACGTGGTCGTCAGAACGTCCTCGGGCTCCTGGTAGAGGCCCGCGAATATCTCCTTGTACGCCCGTGCCACACGCCCCGGCGTCTCACGCAGTCCCTCGCGGTCCGGGTCCTCGCCCACGGCGAGGAGGAGTTCACGTACGGCGGCCTCGGCCCGCTTCTCGTCGAACTCACCGATCGAACCCTGGCCGTCCAACGTCACCGGGTCGGTCATCTGTGCCTCGTTCCTCTGAGCTGTCACCCGTACATACCTCCGCACGGGCGTACGAAATAGCCGCGCCCCCACAGGCTAGAACCTGTGGAGGCGCGGCATCCATTCCGGACCCCGGGCGACTCCCGTGACAGGGGCCACACCGGGGGCACGGTCATCAGCTCTCCGTGCGGTCCTCCGGGTGCACCTCGGTGGCCGGGACGTCCGTGGGGACGACCGAGCCGTTCGCCGCGGTGGCGCCGTTGGTGAGGGCGAGCTCCTTCGGCGAGAGCACCGGCGGCCGCGTCGACGGGGTACGTCGGGCGGAACCCGTCCAGGCCGGACGGGCCGGGCGCTTCACGATCGGGGCGAAGATCTCGGCGATCTCCTCCTTGCCGAGCGTCTCCTTCTCCAGGAGCTGAAGGACCAGGGCGTCCAGCACGTCCCGGTTCTCGACGAGAATCTCCCACGCGTCGTTGTGCGCGGTCTCGATGAGCTTCTTGACCTCTTCGTCGACGAGGGCCGCGACCTCTTCCGAGTAGTCGCGCTGGTGACCCATCTCCCGGCCCACGAAGGGCTCGGTGTTGTCGCCGCCGAACTTGATCGCGCCGAGCCGCTCCGTCATGCCGTACTGCGTGACCATCGCGCGGGCCGTTGTGGTGGCCTTCTCGATGTCGTTCGCAGCACCGGTGGTCGGGTCGTGGAAGACCAGCTCCTCGGCCGCGCGCCCGCCCAGCATGTAGGCCAGCTGGTCGAGCATCTCGTTGCGCGTCGTGGAGTACTTGTCCTCCTCCGGGAGCACCATCGTGTAACCGAGGGCACGGCCGCGGGAGAGGATCGTGATCTTGTGGACCGGGTCCGACTGGGGAGAGGCCGCCGCGACCAGGGCGTGTCCGCCCTCGTGGTACGCGGTGATCTTCTTTTCCTTTTCGGACATGATCCGGGTCCGCTTCTGCGGACCCGCCACGACGCGGTCGATGGCCTCGTCGAGCATCTTGTTGTCGATCAGCGTCTGGTTGCCGCGCGCCGTGAGGAGCGCCGCTTCGTTCAGCACGTTCGACAGGTCGGCACCGGTGAAGCCGGGCGTACGACGGGCGACGGCGCCGAGATCGACGTCCTTCGCTACCGGCTTGCCCTTCTGGTGCACCTTGAGGATTTCGAGACGGCCCTGCATGTCCGGCCGGTCGACCGCGATCTGCCGGTCGAAGCGGCCCGGGCGCAGCAGCGCCGGGTCGAGGATGTCCGGCCGGTTCGTGGCGGCGATCAGGATGACGCCGCCCTTCACGTCGAAGCCGTCCATCTCCACGAGCAGCTGGTTCAGCGTCTGCTCGCGCTCGTCGTGACCGCCGCCCATACCGGCACCGCGGTGCCGGCCGACCGCGTCGATCTCGTCGACGAAGACGATCGCGGGGGCGTTCGCCTTGGCCTGCTCGAAGAGGTCACGGACCCGGCTGGCACCGACACCGACGAACATCTCGACGAAGTCGGAACCGGAGATCGAGTAGAACGGGACGCCCGCCTCGCCCGCGACGGCGCGCGCGAGCAGCGTCTTGCCCGTACCGGGAGGCCCGTAGAGCAGGACACCCTTGGGGATCTTGGCGCCGACGGCCTGGAACTTCGCCGGCTCCTGGAGGAACTCCTTGATCTCCTGGAGTTCCTCGACGGCCTCGTCCGACCCGGCCACGTCGGAGAACGTCGTCTTCGGGGTGTCCTTGGTGATCAGCTTGGCCTTGGACTTCCCGAACTGCATGACCCGGGAGCCGCCGCCCTGCATCTGATTCATCAGGAACAGGAAGACGACCACGATCAGGACGAAGGGCAGCAGCGAGAGGAGGATCGAGACGAACGGGGACTGCTTCGACGGCGAGACCGTGTAGCCCTTGTCGATCTTGCCGCTCTCGAACTTCTGCTGGAGCGTGTCGGCCAGCTGGACACCCTGGTCGCCGATGTAGCTCGCCTGGAACTTGCTGCCGGACTCGCCCGAAAGCTTCTGTCCCTTGTTCAACTCGATCTTGATGATCTGTTCGTCACCGGTGGTCAGCCTGGCCTGCGCCACCTGGTCCTTGCTGATCGCCTGGATCACCTTGCCGGTGTCCACCGATTTGTAGCCGCCCGACGAGCCGACGACCTGCATCAACACGACCACGGCGAGGACGGCCAGCACGATCCACATGACCGGCCCACGGAAGTATCGCTTCACGTCCATCCATACGGGGCGGTGACGCCCCGTCCCTCCTGCCCGTAGGTAAATGCTGCTGTGAGAAAAGACTGTTCTTCGGACGGTACCCCAGCATTGTCACCCGCGACTGCCGGGGACGTCTGTCGAAACCCGCCTTCGATGGCTCAACGGCGGGAATCCGGTGAAAGGTTCCCCTCCGTCCGCGCCGGTCGGTCCGGACACTCCGGCCGGGCGTGAGACGCCGGGGTCGTCAGCCGCCGTAGACGTGCGGGGCGAGCGTGCCGACAAAGGGGAGGTTGCGGTACTTCTCCGCGTAGTCCAGGCCGTATCCGACGACGAACTCGTTGGGGATGTCGAAACCGACCCACTTGCAGTCGAGCGCGACCTTGGCCGCGTCCGGCTTGCGCAGCAGGGTGCAGATCTCCAGGGACGCGGGCTCGCGCGAGCCGAGGTTCGACATCAGCCAGGACAGGGTCAGACCCGAGTCGATGATGTCCTCGACGATCAGGACGTGCTTGCCCTTGATGTCGGTGTCCAGGTCCTTGAGGATCCGGACCACTCCGGAGGACTGGGTGCCCGCGCCGTACGACGAGACGGCCATCCAGTCCATGGTGACGGGGGTGGACAGCGCGCGCGCCAGGTCCGCCATCACCATCACTGCGCCCTTGAGGACGCCGACGATGAGCAGATCCCTGCCCGCGTACTCCGCGTCGATCTTCGCGGCCAGCTCGACGAGCTTCGCGTCGATCTCTTCCTTGGTGAGGAGCACCGACTGAAGGTCGGTGCCCATGTCCTTCTCGTTCACCCGCGTCTCTTTCTGTGCCCGCCGGCTCCGGGGTGGTGCCCCGGACCTGCGCGGCCGGTCGCCTGCGTGTCAGCCGCTCGTGCTTCAGCTCTGCCGAATCACCAGTCTGCCACCCTGGCGCATGGCTTCGACCCGGCCGGGCAGGTTGATGGCCCGCTGACCTCGCCAGCCGGTGATGAGACGGTCGACCTCCTCGATGTGCCGGGCGAAGAGGGAACCGGCCGGGGAGCCCGCCTCCATGGCGGCCCGGCGCAGTACCCGGCGGCGTACGGCGGGCGGCAGCGCGTACAGCTTGGCGCACTCCAGCCGGCCCGCGTCGTCCCGGACGGCGCGGTCGGCCTCGGCGGCCCAGGTGTCCAGGGCGTCGGCGTCGTCGCGGGAGAGCTGCGCCGTACGGGCGAGGGCCTCGACGACTCCTTTGCCCAGGGCCTTCTCCAGGGCGGGCAGGCCCTCGTGACGCAGTCGGGAGCGGGTGTAGGCGGGGTCGGCGTTGTGCGGGTCGTCCCAGACCGGCAGCGACTGGACGAGGCAGGCCTTGCGGGCGGTCTGCCGGTCGAGCTGGAGGAAGGGGCGACGGTAGCGGCCGGCCGGGCCGGACGCGGCGGCCATGCCCGAGAGCGAGCGGATGCCGGAGCCGCGGGCGAGGCCCAACAGCACCGTTTCCGCCTGGTCGTCGCGGGTGTGGCCGAGCAGGACGGCTGCGGCGCCGTACCGCTCGGCCGCCGCGTCCAGGGCGGCGTAGCGGGCGTCGCGGGCCGCGGCCTCCGGGCCGCCTTCCTGGCCGACCTGGACGGCGACGGACTCGACCGGGTCGAGGTGCATGGCGGTGAGCCGGTCGACGACCTCGGCGGCCCGGGTGTCGGATCCGTCCTGGAGGCCGTGGTCGACGGTGATGCCGCCGGCCCGGACGTCGAGCTTGCGGGATTCGAAGGCGAGGGCGGAGGCGAGGGCCATGGAATCGGCGCCGCCGGAGCATGCCACCAGCACCAGCGGGGTGGCGAGGCGGTCGGGGAGTGCGGCGCACCGCCTTCCCGCACCGGCTTCGGCGAGCTCGGGGTGCGGGGTGCGCCGGGGGCGCTCGGCGCTTCGGGAGTATTCGGTGAGTACGTCGTGGAGTACGCGGCGGACCGCCAGGCGTATCGCCGCGACCGCAGGATGGGGACCCATGTCCGGTGCCCTTCGTGAAGTGTGGGAGAGGCCTCGGAGTGCCGGGACGGGAAGAGTGCCGTCACTCAGAGTGCGTCGATGGTGACAGAGCTGAGCCGTCCATCGAGCATTGCACGCCTTCCCATGCCCCTACGGTCCCTCGGATGGGTGATTACCGGCGCGTTCGTGTCCTGTCGTCCGCCGTCGGGCCCGTCATGATCACGACTCTGCCTTACGGTGCACCCTCGCGATCCAGTCCGACGGCGCCGCGATCTCCGCCTTGGTCGGGAGGGTGTTCGGCGAGGTCCAGACCCGGTTGAAGCCGTCCATGCCGACCTCGTCGACCACGGCGCGGACGAATCGTTCGCCGTCGCGGTACTGGCGCAGTTTGGCGTCGAGCCCGAGCAGTTTGCGCAGCGCCTGGTCGAGGCGGCTCGCACCGCGTGCCCTGCGCTGCTGGAACTTCTCCCGGATCTCGCCGACGGAGGAGACGACCTCGGGGCCGACGCCGTCCATCACGTAGTCGGCATGGCCTTCGAGCAGGGACATCACGGCGGTGAGCCGGCCGAGGATCTCGCGCTGGGCGGGCGTCTGGACGAGTTCGACGAGGCTGCGTCCGCCGTCCTCGCCGTCCTCGCCCTCGGGCCGGCCCCCGGCCAGCGACTGGGCGGCCTCGCGGAGCCGTTCCAGCACGGTCATCGGGTCGACGTCGGTCTCGTCGAGAAATGACTGGATCTCGCCCTGGAGATGGTCGCGGAGCCAGGGCACACCGGTGAACTGGGTGCGGTGGGTCTCCTCGTGGAGGGCGACCCAGAGCCGGAAGTCGTGCGGGTCGACCTCCAGTTCGCGCTCGACGTGGACGATGTTCGGAGCGACGAGCAGCAGCCTGCCGCCGCCGTCGGCCGCGGCCGGGAGTTCACGGCCGGCGGGGGCGAACGTCTCGTACTGGCCGAGGACCCGCGAAGCCAGGAACGACAGCAGCATCCCCACCTCGACGCCGGTCACCTTGCCGCCGACCGCGCCGAGCACGGCGCCGCCGGGACCGCTTCCGCGCCGGTCCTGCATCTTCCCCAGCAGCGGACGGAGCAGTTCGCGGAAGCCCGCGACGTTGGCCTTGATCCAGCCGGCCCGGTCCACGACCAGGACCGGGGTGTCCTCCGGTTCGGTCCCCTCGGGGATCATCCGGGTGAAGGAACGGACGTGCTCCTCCGCGGCCTTGGCATGCCGGCGCAGCTCCGCGACGACCTCGCGGGCCTCCTCGCGGCTGATCTCGGGCCCCGGCCGTACAAGTCGGGTCGCGGTCGCCACCGCGAGATTCCAGTCGACCATCTCGGCACCACCGATGCTCGTCATGCGTCAACCGTACGTGCTCGACCGCGTCCGCGGTGTGGTGTCGACCGGCTCACCGGGTGCGGGCGGCAAGGCTGGTGGCCAGCGCGTCGAGGGAGGACTGGGCCTTGGACGGGGATGTCGTACCGGAGGCCAGGAAGGCGAAGGCGAGCAGCCGGCCCTGCCTGTCCACGACCGTTCCGGCAAGGGTGTTCACGCCCGTGAGGGTGCCGGTCTTGGCGCGGATCAGCCCGGTACCTGCGGACTTTCGGGTGTAGCGGTCGCTGAGGGTGCCGCTGAACCCGGCCACCGGGAGGCCGGTGAGCACGGGGCGCAGTTCGGGGTGGTCCGCGTCGGCGGCCAGGGCCAGGAGGCCGGCCAGCAGTCCGGCGGTGACCTTGTCCTTGCGGTTCAGTCCGCTGCCGTCGGCGAAGTTGGCACCCTTCAGCGGAAGGCGGAGCTTCTTGAGCTGTGCGGTGACGGCGCTCCGGCCGCCGTTGAAGTCGGCCGGCCGGCCGGCCGCCAGTGCGGTCTGCCGGGCGAGTGCCTCGGCGATGTCGTTGTCGCTGTTGGTCAGGGCCCGTTCGACCAGGGCGGACAGCGGGGCGGAGAGGTGCTCGGCGACCGGCCGGGACGTGGCGGACGGCTTTCCGGGCGCCGGGCGGGGCCGGATGGCGATCCCCGCGTCGTCGAGCAGTCCGCCGAAGGTCCGGGCGGTGTCACCGGCCGGGTCGTCGCTGCGCGGGGCGGGTCCGCTGTGGGAACTGTCGAGCCTGCCCTCGTCGGTCATCAGGGCGCTGACGGGCGCGATGTTCTCGTTGGGGCCGATCGGGTGCCGTGCGGGGCCGGAGTAACGGGAGGCGTCGTACGAGAGGCGGACCGTCTTCACGCCCCGGTCCTTCAGGGCGCGGGCGGTGTCGGTGGCCAGGGCCCTCAGGGCGGCCTTGTCCAGGGTGGGGTCGCCGCCGCCGACCAGGGTGACGCTGCGGAAGTCGGAGGACGCCCGGACCGTCGTGGCGATGCGGTGGTCGGGGCCGAGCGCGCTCAGGGCGGCGACCGCGGTGGCGATCTTGACGGTGGAGGCGGGCGTCATGGGCGTGTCGGCGCCCTGGCCGTACAGCCGCTCACCGGTGGCGGTGTCGATGACGACGGCGGTGCGCACGGTGCCCAGGGCCGGGGCCTTCAGCAGCGGGCGGAGGGCGGCACGCAGGGCGGCCGCCGCACCGTCCGGAGCGTCGCGGCGGCCCGGGGCGGCGTTGTCGACGACGGAGGAGAGGGGCGCGAGGACCGCCGGGGCGCTGGGAGCGGCTTCCGGTCCGGGCGGCGTGCCGGGGTCGTGATGTGCACCACCTGTTCGGCTCCGGGCGGCGGCCCAGTCCCGCTCGGCCTTACGCTGACCCGAGTCCCAGGGGCCGGCGGCAAGGACGACGCCGGCTGCGAGCGCCAGGCCGAGGCCGGCGGAGACAGCCGTGAACTGCCGATCGTTCAGTCGCTTCAACCTGATCACGCTGCCCTGCCGGGTGAGCCTGCGCAGCTTGCCGAGCGGATCGACCGACGGTTTTTTCACCGGCTCGTCCACCGTTGACCAGCCCCTTTCGCGAGCACACATCTGCGTGGGGGACACTTAACCACCAGTCGTATGTCTTGATCATGGAGGAGCCACCCGTGGAGTTCGACGTCACCATCGAGATCCCGAAGGGTTCGCGGAACAAGTACGAGGTGGACCACGAGACCGGTCGGATCCGCCTGGACCGTCGACTCTTCACCTCGACCAGCTACCCGGCGGACTACGGTTTCGTCGAGAACACCCTCGGCGAGGACGGTGACCCGCTGGACGCGCTGGTCATCCTGGACGAGCCGACCTTCCCCGGCTGCCTCATCAAGTGCCGTGCCATCGGCATGTTCCGGATGACGGACGAGGCAGGCGGCGACGACAAGCTGCTGTGCGTGCCGGCCTCCGACCCCCGGGTGGAGCACCTGCGCGACATCCACCACGTGTCGGAGTTCGACCGCCTGGAGATCCAGCACTTCTTCGAGGTCTACAAGGACCTGGAGCCCGGCAAGTCCGTCGAGGGCGCCGACTGGGTCGGCCGCGCCGAGGCCGAGGCCGAGATCGAGGCCTCCTACAAGCGCCTTGAGGCGCAGGGCGGCGCGCACTGACCTCGCGGTCGCGGCCGGGTTCCGGCTGAGGTACGCGGCGCGGTTCCGCTTGCGGTTCCGGGCCGGGAACGGGCGGCACTCCTTCCGAGGGGTGCCGCCCGTTCCGCATGCCCGCCGCACCCGCCCGTTCCGCATGCCCGCCGCACCCGCACGATCCGTGCGGCGCCGCCCCTCCCGCACCACCAGCCGCACCCGCCCGTCCCCTACGCCACTCCCCTCCCGCACTGCCAGCCGCACCCGCCCCTCGGGCATCGGACCGCCCTGCGGCAGCGCCCGCCCCTCGTGGCTCCGCCCGCCTCGTGTCCCCACCCTTGCCCGTGGCCATACTGGGCAGAAGCGCAATCTGAGACGCGAAGCCAGTGAGGAGCGAGGCCGAGTGGTGGCGGAACCGGGCGATCCTGAGGACCAGAAGCCCCAGTCCGACGAGGCGCGGAGCGCCTTCGTCCCGCCGGCCGGCGTGGGCAGGCCCGCGTCTGCCTCCGACGACGACCACCCCACATCGGAGTTCGCCGTTCCGGCCGGTCTGGCGTCCGAGTCGCAGGGGTCGGGCACCGGTGCCGCCCCGGGATCCGGTCCCGGTCAGACCTCCGGCTCGGACACGATCGGATCGGCCTTCGCCCCGCCGGTCATCCACGGTGACCGGCATCCGCCGCCTGCCTTCACCCCGGCGCACGGCAGCCCGATGATCCGGCTGACCAAGGAGGCGCCCTGGCAGGACCGGATGCGTACGATGCTGCGGATGCCGGTCGCCGAGCGCCCGGCGCCCGAGCGGGTGCAGAAGCCCGACGAGGCGGGGCCCGCGGTGCCGCGTGTGCTCGACCTGACGCTGCGTATCGGGGAGCTGCTGCTCGCCGGTGGCGAGGGCGCCGAGGACGTCGAGGCTGCGATGTTCGCGGTGACCCGCAGCTACGGCCTGGACCGCAGCGAGCCCACGGTCACCTTCACCCTGCTGTCGATCTCGCACCAGCCGTCGCTGGTCGACGACCCGGTGACGGCGAGCCGTACCGTACGCCGCCGCGGCACCGACTACACCCGGCTGGTCGCCGTCTTCCGGCTCGTCGACGACATCACCACCGAGGACGTCGACGTCTCGCTGGAGGAGGCGTACCGGCGTCTGGCGGAGATCCGGCGCAACCGTCATCCGTACTCCGGATGGGTCCTGACGCTGGCCGGCGGCGGCCTCGCGGGGGCGGCGTCGGTGCTGGTCGGCGGCGGTCCGCTGGTGTTCGTCGTGGCGGCGCTGGGCGCGATGCTCGGCGACCGGCTCGCCTGGCTGTGTGCCGGACGGGGGCTGCCGGAGTTCTACCAGTTCGTCGTGGCGGCGATGCCTCCCGCCGCGATGGGCGTGGCACTGACCCTCACCCACTGGTCGGACCTGCGGCCGTCCGCGGTGATCACCGGTGGGCTGTTCGCGCTGCTGCCGGGGCGGGCCCTGGTGGCCGGTGTGCAGGACGGGCTGACCGGCTTCTACATCACCGCCGCCGCCCGTCTGCTCGAAGTCATGTACCTGTTCATCGGCATCGTCGTCGGTGTGCTGCTGGTCCTGTATCTGGGACTGCAGCTGGGCGCCCAGCTGAATCCCGAGGCCAGGTTCGTCCCCTACGACAGTCCCGTGGTGCAGATCCTGGCCTCGATGGCGCTCTGTTTCGCCTTCGCGGTCCTGCTCCAGCAGGACCGGTCCACCGTGCTGGCCGTCACCCTCAACGGCGCCGTGGCCTGGGTGGTCTACGGAGCGATGGCCAGGACCGGCAACATCTCGCCGGTGGTGGCGACGGCGACGGCGGCCGGTCTCGTGGGCCTGTTCGGACAGTTGCTCTCGCGCTACCGGTACACCTCGTCGCTCCCGTTCGTCACGGCGGCGATCGGCCCACTGCTGCCCGGCTCGGCCACGTATTTCGGTCTGCTGGGCATGGCCCAGGGCAATGTGAACGCCGGGCTCGCCTCGCTCTCGACCGCGGTGGCGACGGCGCTGGCCATCGCGATCGGGGTGAACCTCGGAGGCGAGATCTCCCGGCTCTTCATGCGGGTGCCCGGTGCGGTCGGCGGGGCGAACCGCCGCGCGGCCAAGCGGACGCGCGGCTTCTGACGCTGCCGCCGGGACAGCTCCGGTTCAGCGCTTGGCGTGGCGACCGCGCTGGGCCGTGGCCGGGCCCGCGTCGGCGGTCAGGCCGTCATCCGCCGCCACTTCCTTCTTCGCCTTGGAGCGGGCCCGCAGGAACTCGATCGCGATCGGCACCACCGAGATGAGCACGATCAGGATGAGCATCGCCTCGATGTTCTGATGCACGAAGTCGATCTTGCCGAGGACGGCGCCGAGCAGCGTGACGCCGACGCCCCAGAGCACCCCGCCGATGATGTTGAACGTGATGAACGAGCGGTAGTTCATCCGGCTCACACCGGCGATGATCGGCGTGAACGTACGCACGACGGGCACGAAGCGGGCCAGGATCAGCGACTTCGGCCCGTACTTCTCGAAGAACTCGTGGGCCTTCTCGACGTTCTCCTGCTTGAAGAGGCGGGAGTCCGGGCGCTTGAAGAGCGACGGGCCGACCTTGCGGCCGAAGAGGTAGCCCACCTGGTCACCGATGATCGCCGCCAGTGCCACCAGCGCGCAGACCAGCCAGAGCGGGAACTTCAGCTGGCCCGTGGTCACCAGCAGACCCGTGGTGAACAGCAGCGAGTCACCGGGGAGGAAGAAGCCGATCAACAGTCCCGACTCGGCGAAGACGATGAGGAGTACGCCGGGGAGTCCGAACGTGTTGATGAGGTGGTCCGGGTCCAGCCAGCTCGGTCCGAGCGCAAGCGTATTCAAGGGTCCGGGCTCCTGGATCGATCGATGGCGGCTGCGTGGCCGCCCAAAGCTATCAACGCAGAATGACACCCCCGGGTTCCAGTGGCCCCCGCGAGAATGAACACCGGGCGAACCAGGACAAGCTGCCCCCGGGATGCGCGGGAGCCGGCGGGGCCGTCACGGGAGTGAGGGCACGCTCACCCCCGTGGCGGCGTCACGCCCGGTGCTCCGCGTTGGCGTCGATCGCGTCCCGCAGGTGCTCGGCCAGTCCCGGCCGCATCGAGTCGTAGTACGCGTGGAACTGCGGGTCGGACACGTACATCTCGGCGAGCCCCCGGTGGATCTCGTAGGTGCACTCGTAGAACCACGTGGTGATGTGGAGGCGGTGGGCCTCGGCCAGGCCCCTCGCCCGTTCACCGGTGGCCGGTTCGCCGGCCTCCATCAGCGCGCCGTAGGCGGCACCCCAGTCGGCGACCTCCGCCTGTATCCGCTTCCAGTCGTCCTTGGTGTACCGGGCGACCCGGCGCTGCGACTCGGCGTACGCGGCGGTGCCGCCCCAGCGGCGTTCGGCCTCCTCCGCGTGCGCCTCGGGGTCCTTGCCCCCGAAGACCTCGAACTTCTCCTCGGGCGTGAGGTTGATGCCCATCTTCCGTGCCTCCATGGCTGTTTCGACGGCGGCGGCCATCTTTCGCAGTTCGGCGATCCGGTCGGACAGCAGCCGGTGCTGGCGGCGCAGATGTTCCTGCGGGTCCGCGTCCGGGTCGTCGAGCAGGGCGGCGATCCCGTCGAGCGGGAAGCCGAGCTCCCGGTAGAACAGGATCTGCTGCAACCGGTCGAGGTCGCCGTCGTCGTAGCGGCGGTGACCCGCGCGGCTGCGCCCGCCGGGCGAGAGCAGTCCGATGCCGTCGTAGTGATGCAGGGTGCGCACCGTGACTCCGGCGAATCCGGCGACCTGTCCCACCGAGTAGTCCACGACTCCCCGCCCCCTTCCCCGTTCCGGTTCGTACCGAGCCTGAGCCATGACGTGACGTGAGGTGCAAGCCCGGAACACCCCCGCTTCGCGCACGATTGGAGGTCTTATGTTCACTTTTGCGCCGTTATGGTGAGCCGATGGCCACAGATTCTCCCGGCCCCGCCGGGAACCTCCCCGCCACGTCCTCTCCCGCTCCCGCCGGGGCCGCTCCCGCGATCCGGCTGCTGTCCGTCATCGTGCCCGCGCTGACCGTCGGAATCGCCTCCGCGCTCATCCTGCTCGGCGTCAGCCTGATCGCGGAGCACCTGCAGGACGTGCTCTGGGGGACGCTCCCCGACGCGCTCTCCGTCGGCCGGTACTCCACGCTCTGGACGATCGCGATGCTCACCGCGAGCGGGCTGGTGGCCGGGCTGGTCCTGCGCGCGGTACCGGGTCACGCCGGCCCCGATCCGGCGACCACCGGGCTGGTCGATCCGCCGCTGCCGCCGGGTGTGGTCCCGGGGCTGCTGCTCGTCACCGTCCTCACACTGGCGAGCGGCGCCAGCCTCGGCCCGGAGAACCCGATCACGGCCGCCAACATCGCGCTGGCCTTCTGGCTCGGCCGCCGGTTCGCGCCCGGCACGACAGCGGAGCTCTGGGTCTCCCTCGCCGCCGCGGGCACCGTCGGCGCGCTCTTCGGCACGCCGGTCGCCGCCGCGCTGATCCTCTCCGAGGCCCTCGCCTCCCGCACCGGCCCCGGTGCGCTCTGGGACCGGCTCTTCGGCCCGCTCGCGGCGGGCGCCGCCGGTGCGCTCACCATGACGCTGCTGGCCCACCCCAGCTTCGACCTGTCACTGCCGGCCTACACCCACCCGCACTGGCGCGATCTGCTCTCAGCGGCCGTCGTCGCCGCGGCGGGTGCGCTGCTCGGTCTGATGGCGGTCCACGCCTTCCCGTACGCGCACCGGTTCTTCCGGGCCCTGAAGCGCCCGGTCCTGGCCCTGACCCTCGGCGGGCTGCTGCTGGGCCTCCTGGGCGCCCTGGGCGGCCGTCTCACCCTGTTCAAGGGGCTCGACGAGGTGAAGGAGATCGCCGCCGACCCGAGCGGCTGGTCGGCCGGGCAGTTCGCGGCCATGGCCGTGGTCAAGACGGCCGCCCTGCTGATCGCGGCGACCTGCGGCTTCCGCGGCGGGCGGATCTTCCCGGCCGTCTTCGTGGGGGTCGCGCTGGGGCTGTGCGCCCACGCCCTGGTCCCGGCGGTCCCGGTGACCCTCGCGGTGACCTGTGCGGTACTGGGCGTGCTGCTGGCCGTCACCCGGCAGGGCTGGCTGAGCCTGTTCACCGCGGCGGTACTGGCCGGGGACGCGGGCGTGCTCCCCGTACTGTGCGTGGCCTCACTGCCGGCCTGGCTGCTGGTGACCGGGCAGCCTCAGATGCAACTGCGCGAGGACGGTACGCCGCTGAGGTGATCCCGGGCACCCTCCTGCCCCGCCCAGGCCCCCTCCTCCCCGTTCGACGCGCCGGACGCCCCGGCTTTCCGTATCGTCACATCCGAATGGATACGGAGACATACGTGCCGATATGTCCCGCATACCCCTGCCGGAGGTTTCCGCGATGCCCACGCCCGTCAACGTCGCCGTCATCTACTACTCCTCGACCGGCACCGTCGCCACGATGGCCAAGGCCATCGCGCAGTACGCCGAGAAGGCCGGTGCGGAGGTGCGGCTGCGCAAGGCCGGTGAGCTCGCCCCGCAGGCGGCCATCGACTCCAACCCGGCCTGGGCCGCAAACGCGAAGGCGACCGCGGACATCGCCGTGGCGTCGCACGACGACATGATCTGGGCGGACGCCGTGATCTTCGGCTCACCGACCCGGTTCGGCAACGTCACCTCCCAGCTCAAGCAGTTCATCGACACCCTCGGCGGCCTCTGGCAGGCCGGCCGCCTCGCCGACAAGGTCTACAGCGGCTTCACCTCCACCAGCACCGCGCACGGCGGCCAGGAGTCCACGCTGCTCGCGCTCTACCACTCGATCCACCACTTCGGCGGCATCCTCGTCGCCCCCGGCTACACGGATCCTTCGAAGTTCGTCGACGGCAATCCGTACGGCACGTCCCACGTGGCGGGCCAGGGCGACATCCCGGTCGGTGAGCAGACCCTGACCGCGGCCCGGATCCAGGCCGAACGCGTCGTGAAGTTCACCCGGGCCATCAAGGACGGCCTCGCCACCGGGAGCTGAGCCCACCCGCACACCCACCGGACCGCCGAAGGCCACGAAGACCCCGAGATCCGCAGGTCACGAAGACCGCCGAGAGCCGAGAAGGGCCCGCCGCCGATGCCTCTCCACAAAGGGTCGCCCCAGGGCGCGGAACCCTCCCAGGAACGCCGCAGGCTCGCCCTCAACCCGTTCTTCGGGGAGGCCGACCCGATCGCCGGGATGGAGTTCGCACCTCCCCGGCACCGGCTGCCCGACGGACCGATGCCGCCCTCGATCGCGTACGGCCTGGTCCATGACGAGCTGATGCTCGACGGCAACGCGCGGCTCAACCTCGCCACCTTCGTCACCACCTGGATGGAACCCCAGGCCGGTGTGCTGATGGGCGAGTGCCGCGACAAGAACATGATCGACAAGGACGAGTACCCGCGCACCGCCGAGCTGGAACGGCGGTGCGTGGCGATGCTCGCCGACCTCTGGAACGCCCCCGACCCCTCGGCCGCCGTGGGCTGCTCGACCACGGGCTCCAGCGAGGCCTGCATGCTCTCGGGCCTGGCGCTGAAACGCCGGTGGGCGGCCAGGAACGCCGACCGGTACCCGGCCGCCGCCCGGCCGAACCTCGTCATGGGCATCAACGTGCAGGTCTGCTGGGACAAGTTCTGCAACTTCTGGGAGGTCGAGCCGCGACTGGTCCCGATGGACGGCGACCGCTTCCACCTCGACCCGCAGGCCGCGGTCGACCTCTGCGACGAGAACACCATCGGCGTCGTCGGCATCCTCGGCTCCACCTTCGACGGTTCGTACGAGCCGGTGGCGGAGCTCTGCGCGGCGCTGGACGCCCTTCAGGAGCGCACCGGCCTCGACATCCCCGTCCATGTCGACGGGGCGTCCGGCGCGATGGTGGCGCCGTTCCTGGACGAGGACCTGGTGTGGGACTTCCGCCTGCCCCGGGTCTCCTCCATCAACACCTCCGGGCACAAGTACGGGCTGGTCTATCCGGGCGTCGGCTGGGCACTGTGGCGCTCGCCCGCCGAGCTGCCCGAGGAGCTGGTCTTCCGGGTCAACTACCTGGGCGGCGACATGCCGACCTTCGCGCTGAACTTCTCCCGGCCCGGCGCGCAGGTGGTGGCGCAGTACTACACCTTCCTGCGGCTGGGCCGGGAGGGCTACCGGTCCGTCCAGCAGGCGTCGCGGGACGTCGCCGGGGCACTCGCGACGCGGATCGAGGAGCTCGGGGACTTCCGGCTCCTCACCCGGGGCGACCAACTGCCCGTCTTCGCCCTGACGACCCTGCCCGAGGTGCGGGCGTACGACGTCTTCGACGTGTCCCGCCGACTGCGCGAACAGGGCTGGCTGGTGCCCGCGTACACCTTCCCCGCCAACCGGCAGGACCTGTCGGTGCTCCGGGTCGTGTGCCGCAACGGCTTCTCGTCGGACCTCGCCGAGCTGCTGCTCGAAGACCTCCGGCTGATCCTGCCCGACCTGCGCGGCCAGCCGCACCCGTTGAGCCGCGACAAGCAGGCGGCGACGTCCTTCCACCACTGAGAGGGGCTCACCGCTGAACGGGCCACCGGGCGGGTCTCACCGCCGGAAGGGTCTCACCGCAGGGAGGGTCTTTCACGCGCCGCCCCGAATACCGAACCTGACTACGCGTCGTCGCCGGGATCGTGGACACCCGTCGCGTACGGGTTCTCCTGGCCCTCGGTGAGCACACCGACGAAGGGTTCGCCCTCCCCCGCGAAGGTGTACGCCCCGCCCTCGATGCGGGCGATCAGCCCGCGTGTCCACTCGGCATCCGTGTCCGCCGAGTGGACCCACATGTTCATGATCTCGCCGATGTGGCCGATCGACCCGGGCCCGGCCTCCGGCGTGTAGTACTCGGTGACCGAGGTCCGCCAGGCCGCGAGACCGGCCACCCGCTCCTTGAGCAGCGCGATCGCCTCGGACCGCCCCAGATCGACGATGCCGCCGAGCCCCGCCGACAGCACGTCGAGCCGCTGGTCGTACGAGGTCAGCGAGGCACGCAGCAGCGCGAAGTACTCCTCGTCGCCCCGCTCGGTGATCTCGTACTCGGTACGGGGCGGGCCGCCCGCGGTGCTCGGGGCGGTCTCGTGGGCGACCAGCAGCCCCTGCTTGGCCATCTGCTTCAGTGCGTGGTAGATCGATCCGGGTTTGGCGTTGGACCACTCGTGAGCGCCCCAGTACTCCAGGTCGTTGCGGACCTGATAGCCGTGCGCCCGGCCGTGCTGGCGCACAGCGCAGAGGACCAGCAGCCGGATCGCGGACATCACACACCCTCTCTATTCAACTTTGATGAGAGTAGCCCGCGGCCTCGGCGACCAACTCGAACGCGGTGCGGCCGTCCAGGGACTCCCGGATGATGTCGGCGTGCCCGGCGTGCCGGGCGTGCTCCTCGACGAGATGGAGCAGCAGCCAGCGCATCGAGACCCGCCCCTCCTTGGGGAACCAGGGCGCGTCGGGCAACGGGAACGTGTCGTCCAGGCTGGGCACGGAACGGATGAACGTCTCGACCTCGGCCGCGACGCCGTCCCAGAAATCCAGCATCCCCCGTACGGTCTCGTCGCCGACGAGCCGGAAACTGTCCGCCCAGGTCTCCTGGGTGCGGGAGGTCTCGCTCGGCTGCCGCTGCGCCATCCGCAGCCAGTTCAGCTCGGTCTCGGCCACATGCTTGAGCAGCCCGGAGAGGGCGAGCCCACTGGCGCTGGGCCGGCTCGCCGCCTGTTCCTCGGTGAGACCGATGAGGGAGCGCCGGATCGCGCCGCGCTGCGCCTCGACGAAGGAGAGGAGCGCGCCACGCTCGTCGCCGAGGGCTTCTGCGGGAACGTGAGTGACCATGATGTCCGCCTTGGGGAACCGTGCCGGTTTCTTCCTGACACCGGCGAAACTACGGACCCTTGCGGTCAGCTTCCGTCCTCAACTCGCCGGCGTCAGAAGGGGAACCGGCTCCGGCCGTGCTGGATGGAGATCCACTTCTGGGTGGTGAAGGCGTCCACGGCCGCCTCGCCGTTCAGCCGGCCGATCCCGGAGGACTTCTCACCGCCGAAGGCGACCAGCGGATCGTCCTGGACGGTGGAGTCGTTGACATGGAACATCCCGCTGACGACGCGTTGCGCGAACCGCACCCCGCGTTCGGCGCTGCGGGTGTGCACGGCGCCGCTCAGCCCGTACGGGGTGTCGTTGGCGATCCGTACGGCCTCGTCCTCGCCGTCGAAGGGCACCAGCAGCGCCACCGGCCCGAATATCTCCTGGGACAGCAGCGGGGAGTCCCCGGGGAGACCGGTGAGCACGGTGGGCTCGACGAGGTTGCCGCGCGTTCGGCCGCGTACGAGCGCGGTGGCCCCGTCGGCGAGCGCCTGGTCCACCAGGGCGGTCAGGGCGTCGGCCTGGAAGGTGTTGATGACGGGGCCGATCTCGGTCGCCGGGTCACGCGGATCGCCGGTCCTCAGCCCTGCCACCCGGGCAGTGAACTTCTCGGTGAACTCCCGCTCGACGCGGCGGTCCACGAGGATGCGGTTGGCCGCCATGCAGACCTGCCCCTGGTACACGAATCGGCTGAACACGGCCGCGTCGACCGCGTAGTCGACATCCGCGTCGTCCAGCACGGCCAGGGCGCTGTTGCCGCTCAGTTCGAGGATCGTCCGCTTGAAGTGTCCGGCCGCGATCGCGCCGACGTGGCGGCCGACCCGGTCCGTCCCCGCGAAGGAGATCACCTTGGGCACGGGATGTTCTATGAACGCGTCGCCTATTTCGGCCACGTCGGTGATCAGGACGTTGAGCAGTCCGGCCGGCAGCCCGGCGTCCTCGAAGACCTTGGCGATCAGCCCGCCGCCGACGACCGGAGCGTTCTGGTTGGGCTTGATGACGACCGCGTTGCCGAGCGCGAGCGCCGGCGCGACGGACTTCATCGCCACCAGGAAGGGGTAGTTGAAGGGACTGATGACGCCTATGACACCGACGGGCCGCCGGTAGACCCGGTTCTCCTTGCCGTCCACCGGGGACGGCAGAATGCGGCCGAGGGGGCGCAGCGCCTGCTGGACCGCGTCGCGCAGGAACTCCTTGGCCATACGGGCCTCGTACTCCGCCTTGAGGCGGGTGCCGCCCACTTCGTCGACGATCGCCTCGACGATGTCGTCGTGCAGTCCGTCGATGACGCGCAGGGCGCGCTCCAGAACTCCCCGGCGCTCGTGCGGGCCGACGGCGCCCCAGGACCGCTGGGCCCGCTCGGCGGCACGGTAGGCCAGGTCGACCTCCTGCGCGGTCGCGATGGTGATCGCGGCGAGTTTTTCCCCGTTGTAGGGGTTGAAGTCGATGATGTCCCACGAGCCGGTCCCGGTCCGCCACTCACCGTCGATGTATTGGTCGGCCAGCTCGTAGAAGAAGGACATGCGATCCCTTAACTCAGGTGCAGACTCCCGTCGAGCCGTCATCGTATCGATGAATCAGGCCAGTTGGAGCAGACCACGGATCAGATCGCGGGTCTCCTCGGGGCCGGGACTGTCCTCGTGCAGCCGCACCATGGCCTTTTCGTACTGGGCGACTTCTTCCGCCTTGTCCAGATAGAGCGCACTTGTCAGCTGCTCCAAATAGACAATGTCCGACAGATCCGATTCCGGGAATCGGAGCATCGTAAAAGAACCGGCCTCACCCGAATGCCCGCCAAAACTGAAGGGCATCACTTGGAGTGTGACGTTGGGCTGTTCCGACATTTCGATCAGATGCCGCAATTGCCCGCGCATCACTTCACGGTCGCCGTACGGCCGGCGCAGTGCCGCCTCGTCCAGTACGGCGTGGAAACGGGGCGCGCGTTCGGAGACGAGGACCTTCTGGCGCTCCAGACGAAGCGCCACGCGGCGGTCGATCTCGACGGCGGGCGCGTCGCCCATGCCCCGGGTGACGACCGCGTGCGCATAGGCCTCGGTCTGCAACAGGCCGTGGACGAACTGGACTTCGTACACCCGAATGAGCGATGCCGCGCCCTCCAGGCCGACGTACGTCTGGAACCACCCGGGCAGCACATCTCCGTAACTGTGCCACCAGCCCGCCACGTTGGCCTCGCGGGCCAGGCCGAGCAGAGCGTCGCGCTCCGCCTCGTCCGTGACGCCGTAGAGCGTGAGCAGGTCCTCGACATCCCTGGCCTTGAAGCTCACCCGTCCCAACTCCATGCGGCTGATCTTCGATTCGGAAGCCCGGATGGAGTAGCCGGCCGCCTCACGCGTGATCCCGCGCGAGTCACGCAGCCGCCTGAGCTGCGAGCCCAGCAGGATGCGCCGCACCACCGATCCACTCGACTCTCCTGCCGCCACTGGTCCGGTCCTCCCCAATCGCTTCCTGGACACCGGAGCTCCCCCCTGAACCCCAAGTGCCGGATTCTGCCATCAAAACGCTTCAGCCCGTACTCATTCGATTACGGAAATGAGAAGGCTCCCACAAGGCCAGGAAAATACACACAGGAAGAAATGACCAAGAACCGGCACGGGCTCGGACAGGTCCGGCGCGTGCACGTGCATCTGCCCTTGCATCTGCTCTGCGCATTCGGAAGCATGGCTGTCGCGCACCTGCGTGCTCGTTCGTGTTGTGCCGCTGTACCGCAGTACCGCTACAGCCGCGAATCCCGGGAGTGCCTCGCATGGGGACGAATGGATCGACGATGCTCGAGCCGTTACGGCAGGGCCTTCCTCCCATCGATCCCTCAGCCGCTTCCGGGTCGGCCGTCTGCACTCTGCCCGCCTGTTACGAATCCGTGCGCGGAGCAAGGAAGTTCACCCGAACGACGCTGACCGGCTGGGGACTTGAGGAGCGGTTCGACGACATCGCACTCGTCGTCTCCGAGCTCGTGACCAACGCCCTGCGGCACGCCTTGCCCACGGACATCGCGCCAGGTCCCCACGAACCACCCGTAAGGCTGCACTTGATGCGTTGGAGCTCGCGCCTGGTGTGCGCGGTGCGCGATCCCAGCCAGGAGAGCCCCGTGGCCTCCGAGGCGCCCGACTCGGCGGAATCGGGCCGCGGTCTCTTCCTGGTGGAGTCCTTCAGCGACTCCTGGGGCTGGCACCCCTCCCCCGCTCCGGCGGGGGAGCACCCGAACGCCGCGGCGGCCCCGCGCGGCAAGGTGGTCTGGGCGCTGTTCCGGCTGTCCGACGACGCGTGACCCGGAGGGCAAGCGGCCCGGGTCGGCCGGCGACACGAGCGGCGAGGGCACTGGCCGAGCCGCCGGATGCGTGCCGGCCGAGTCCGTGGACGTGCCGGCCGAGTCCGTGGACGTGCCGGCCGAGTCCGTGGACATGCGCCGACCGGACTGCCGGATGCGCCTCGGCCGAGCCGCCGGTGCGCTCCGGCCGTTGAGGCGCACCGCCGCGGTGGGGCGTCGGCCGGTCGGCCGAGTACCGACTGACCGGTGGAGCACGACCGGGGCAGGCCGCAGCGGCCCGCAGGGCGCGGTCAGCCGCCCGCTATGAGGTGGTCGAACTCCCCGTCCTTCACCCCGAGCAGCAGCGCTTCTATCTCGGCCGGCGTATAGACCAGGGCCGGCCCGTCGGGGTGGCGGGAATTCCGCATCGCCACATCCCCGTCGGGCAGTTTCGCGAACTCCACGCAGGATCCCTGGGAGTTGCTGTATCTGCTCTTCTGCCAGACGACTCCGCGAAGCTCCGTGGCCGCCATGCCGTTGTACACGTGCTGCACAGGACGCTCCCCGAGTTGCAAGGTGCAAATGTCAACTGTCTCGGATCATAGCTCTGTTCAAATATCGATGCATGAGCAGATGCATGGGCGGATGCACGTGCACGCGGGGTGTTCCCGTGATTACAGATCCGCCGTAGGGATAGACGCAGTGCGTGCCCGTTTGGCTGCGTCTACCCGAAGTCGAACAGGCCATCCCGGTCGAACGCGCTGGTAGCTTGGCTCGGTCCTTTGTCAGCAAGGGGGAATCCACGTGCACTACGTCATACGGACCGGCGGTGTCATCATCTCCGGAATCGTGGCCGCCGCGGCACTGACCGGCTGCAGCGGTGACGGCGAGAAGAGCGGCTCGGGCGCCGACTCCGGCGCGGGCGCGTCCAGTCGGGCTCCCGGCGAGGGCGGCAGCGGCAGCGACTCCGGGGCCGATGCCGCGGCGCTGGAGGGGGGCTGGGCCGGCAAGACCGACGGCAAGGCGGTCGTCCTGTCCGTCGCGTCCGGCAAGGCCATCCTCGTCACCGAGCAGCGTGCCTGCACGGGCGTCGTGAAGGACATGGGCGAGGTGAAGCTGACGCTGAAGTGCGCCGACGGCGACACCGACCGCACCGCGGGATCCGTCGTGTCCAACAACGGCAGGACCGTCGTCGTGTCCTGGGACAGCGGGACACGGGACACCCTGGCCAAGACCGCCCCGGGCGCGCTCCCGTCGGGCCTGCCGGACCTCCCGACCCCCTGACGGCCGGACGTCCTCCGACCCGTGCCCACTCGGCCCGTGCCCACTCGGCCCGTGCCGTCTTGGCCCGTGCCCACTCGGCCCGTGCCGTCTTGGCCCGTGCCGTCTTGGCCCGGAGCCGACCTCAAACGGCTTTGCGATGTGCCGAGTTCGTTGCCCCCGAGCCTGTTGCGGCCTCGATTCCCGTCATTCGCCTTCGGCCGCAGGCTGGTTGGGCATTCATCCCCGGCTGCACGCTGGTTGGCTTCGGCACCCATCGATCGTCTTGGGCCGAGGAAGGGTTCGACAGCGACGACCGTCAATCGCCCCGAGCCGGAACAGGGGTCGACAGTCGATATAGGCGCCTTTCAATCGGCGGTGGACGAGGGCGGGTTCGGCTTCGACGCCCCGTCCAGTCCCCGGGCGAATTCCTCCAGGGCTTCGAGGAGGAGGCCGGCCCCGTCCCGTACGAACGGGTCGGCCCCGCCTTCGCCCGCCCGCCGCATCGCATCCCATTGCGCCAGCGCCTCGCGCACCTCCGCCCAGTCCGGCACGCGCCGCTCCCGCACTTCCTTCGCGCCCTGTTCGGTGGCCTGCCGCAGCGCTTCGGCCAGGCGCGCGGCGGCCGGTACGGGCGCCGCGGCGGCGCTCGGGAGATGGGCTTCCAGCAGCATCGCGACGCGGCCGAACTCGGCAAGGGCATGCTGGGTGTCATCGGCGGCTGCGCGGGAGAGGCCACGGTTGCGCACGGGCTCGTGCTGGGCGGTGGCCAGCGCCTCCTGCCAGGCCACGCGGGCCTCACGGGTGTCGAGCAGGGCGGAGCGGACGTCGTCGTGGCCGCGCCCGGCCGGTTCGGCGTACTGGTCGACGACCGAGGCGGCGTACCGCCCGTCCGCCTTGAGCCAGTCGCCGAGCCTGCCGCGGAGCCTCGGGGTCTCCCAGGCCGGGTAGGCGGCGTACGAGATCATCGCGAGGAGCCCTCCGACGAGCGTGAGGACGACGCGTTCGAGTACGGTCTGCGACCAGTTGTCGCCCGCCATGCCGAGCAGGAAGACGACGTACGCGGAGACGCATGCCTGGCCGACGACGTATCCCGTGCGCATCAGCAGGTACATCAACAGGGCGCAGCACACGGAGAGCACCGCCGACGGGGTCACACCGGGGCTGGTGGTCTGGACGATCGCGGTGGCGATCGAGACGCCGACGATCGTGCCGCCGAAGCGGGCCACGGATCGGCCGTACGTCTGGGTGAACTCCGGCCGCATCACCATGACAGCCGCCATGGGCGCCCAGTAGCCGTGACCGAACGGCAGCGCGGTGCCGAGGAGATAGCCGACGGCGACGACGACGGAGACCCTGACGGCGTGCCGCAGGATCGGCGAACCGGGACGGATTTCGGCGCGCATCGCCCGCACGACGACGGGTGCCAGCCGCGGGAGGGTGGTGCGGCGGCGGTGCACGGCGGCGGATGTCTCCTCCGCGGCGGCCTTGATGGCCTCGGCAGCCTCCTCGGCCTCGGCCTGCTCCTCCTTCGTTCCCTCGCCCTCGGCCGTCTCGATGACGTCGGAGAGCAGTGTGCCGAGCCGTTCGGCGGCCCGGCGGGGCGGGCCGGTGAGGAGCGTTCCGGTGTCCGGGGTCTTCAGCACGGCGACGGCGGACGGGGAGAGCTTCACCGGGTCGCCGTGGCGAATCGCGCGGGCCGCCGAGTCGAGCACGGACCCGGCCGCGGCAAGGAGCTCGCGGACCCGGTCCCGCTCCGGCCCCTCGGACGGAACACCCAGCGCCGGATCCGCGAGCGAGGCGAGCACCGGTCTGATCCGTTCGGCGACACCGCGGGAACCACGCAGCTCGGGCGGCCGGCGGCGGGCCTGACGCGGCGTGAGGGCCGCGGCACTGCGGGCCGTCATCAGCGGCACCGGGTCGAAGGGCGCGAGCGGGTCGTGGCGCAGCCGGCGGGCGTAGTCGGCCTCGGCGGCCAGGGCGTCGGCGAGTGCATCGCGCTGGGCACCCCATCTGCGGACCGGGAACAGCACGATCAGCGCGGCCTGCACGACGCCGCCGAAAAGGATCATCATGGCGTGCACGGCCGAGTCCGCGACGGAGGTGGGCAGGGTGACCGTCACCAGCATGATCGCCACGTTGGACGACGCGATGATGCCGCCCGTGGGCCCCGCCGCCCAGGCCAGGCCCGCGAGGAACGTCCAGAGCACCAGCAGGGCGAGAAACAGCGGCATACGGGAACCGGTGAGATAGCCGAGGAACGTCGACACAGCGAGGCTCGCCCCGGAAACCAGCGCGAGCACGGGCCGGGGGCGCCAACTGCGCTGGAACGTGGCGATGGCCGCCTGGAAAGCGCCGAACGCGGAACTCGCGGCGACCACCGGACCGAAGAGCGCGAGCGCGATCCCGAGGACGAGGGCGAGACCGGCCGCACCGCGGATCGCGATGAGCGGTTCGAGACGCCGCCGCTCGATCGTCAGCCCGGAGCGGGCGGTCTCCTTCAGCGCCCGGAGCCAGGTCATGCCCAGAGCCTAGCCCGGAATCACCGATAAGCCCGAGTTGTCGCAATACGGGAGGCGTGCGGGGCTCCCGCGCCGCGCCCGGCGATGCCTCCGGTCACGGCACGGCTACCGGCCCCGGCGCCTTCCATGGATCTCCGGCCCGCTCCCGCCCATCCTCGCCCGGTCCGCGGCAGCCGTTCCGTGCGTCCATCCGTCGAGGTCCGTGGCCCCCCGGACGCGCGTGGTCGTGGTCTCGGGGAACATCCGCTCGGCGGCGTCCGTGACCGCCATGTCGCGAGCGGCGAGCACCGGAAGCAGAGGGGGCACCGCCGCCCGTGCGGCGTCGATGTCGGTGGTGATGTCGCCGTCGGCCTCGACCCCGGCTTCGGCTTCGGCTTCGGCTTCGGCAGCCGCGGTGACACGGGCGGTGTCGGCGGCGAGCCGGCTGCCCAGACGCTGGGCGTACGCCATCAGGAAAGACTGCCGGAACGTCTTGGTCCGCTTGCGCCCGCCGGCCCGCTGGCCGGCCTCCGCCTTCGCCATCGCCACCGTGCCCTGGACCAACAGGGACGTGTACAGCAGTTCCACGGCCTCCAGGTCCGGCTCGAAGCCGACCACCGTGGAGAAGCCGAGGTCGCTGTTCCACACCGCGTGGCAGCGGTTCGCGGAGGCGACCGCGTCGAGCAGGATCGCCTTCGCCGTCTCGTACGGGGCGTCGACCCCGACCCGGCACGCTCCCGGCGCCTCCTTGCTGTGCGTACGGGCGGCGAGCAGGGCCTCGTCGATGGAGTGCCGGGCCATCAGCTCCTGCGCCTTGGTGGTGAGCGCCTCCGCCTCTTCCGGGAATCCGGTCGCCTCCGCCTTGGCGAGCAGGGCCCGGATCCGGGTCAGCATCCGGGGTTCGTCGTGCGCGGGCGGCAGCGGGAGACCGTGCGGGGTGGCGCCGGGCGGCGGGCCGACCGGTTCGATGGCAGGGAGTCGGAGCAGCAGCCGGTAGAGGCCGAGAAGAGCGGAGGCGTAGGAGAACCGGTCGGGCCGGTTCCGGGGTGGTGCGGCGGGGAGGCCGTCGAGCTGGGAGCGCCAGCGGGGCGGCAGCCGTTCGTAACGTCCGGTCTCCGATGCGATCAGCCCTGCGGCGAGACCCGCCGCGGGCTCGTCGAGTTCGCGGCGGACGGTACGCAGGACATCGGCGGGCTGCCAGCCGCGCTCCCAGGCGCGGCGGACGAACTCCTCGCCGCGCCGGTGCAGTTCCGCGTCGGCCGCCGGATCCGCGGCCAGGAGCGAGGCTCCGGTGTCGAGACCGGCGTCGCCCTCTGAGTAGAGGGCTGCCGCGAATGCCTGGTCGATCACCGGTTCCATGAGGTCAGGGTAGGCAGGGTGAGGCGGCGGAGCCGGGTCGCCCCCGCACCGGGGACGGGTCCTGCTCGCCACATCGGGGACGGGCCCGGCTCGCTGCACCGAGGGCGGGCTCGCCGTACGCAAGGGGCTCGCCCGCGATACGCAAGGGACTCGCCCGCCGTACGCGGGAGGAGGCCGCCCTCGGCGCAGGCCGACCGAAGAAAACTCATCCACACCCTGTGGATATCGAATCCCTGCACGACCTCCGGGCGCTCGGCCGGGTCATCCGGGACGAGGAGGCCGCGACGCCCGGGAAGAGGAGCGGCGGAGGGTGGGACCGGGGACAGCCCGCTTGGCCCATCCAGCCCCACCCGCCGACACCGCATCCCCTTTCACCCTTTTTCACCACGTTACGCGTGGTTTCATCTCGCCATGGAGGCGATCAAGTGATGGCTGGAGACGGACAGCAGGACACACAGCAGGAACCGCATCAGGAATCGCGTACCCGGGTGATCACATCGCGGCGAGGCGTACTGGCCGCAGCCGCACTCGCACCGGTGCTCACCGCGGCAGGGCCGGCCACAGCCCGCCCGCTGCCCACCGGGACCAGCGAGACCACCGGGGCGCGACACCACAGGAGGCGGGTCCAGCCGGTGCCGACCCGCCTGGCCGACTGGGCGGGCGTGGCACGGGCACTGGGCCGCACCGGCGACATGCTGCGCGGAACGACCTACCACACCGGCTTCCCCCGGCGGGATCTTCATGTGGTCTCCGAGGGCGTCGTCGTCACACCGGGGCTCGCCCTGGGGACGCACGTGGCCTTCGTCCGATACGCCGACGGCAGCACGATGCTGATGGGCGACGTGGTGATCACCGAGGGCGAACTGCAGCCGGTGAGCGACGCCTGGCAGGCGCACGGAATCGAGCAGACCGCGCTCCACAAGCACCTGCTCGCCCAGACCCCCGACATCTGGTGGACCCACGTCCACGCGCACGGCCACGACGCGGTGGCCATGGCCCGCGGCCTGCGCGCCGGATTCGACCGGACCGGCACGCCGCCCGCCCTGCCGCCCGGCCGGCCCGCCCCGGTCGATCTGGACACCGTCGCGATGGAGAAGGCACTCGGCGCCAAGGGCTCCGTCGAGGACGGGCTCTACAAGGTCGTCTTCGTACGCCGCGAGACCATCGCGGACCGCCATCTGATCCTGCCGCCCGGCCTGGGGTCGACCAGCGCGTTCAACTTCCAGCCCCTCGGGGGCGGTCGAGCCGCGCTCAGCGGTGACTGCGTCATGCTCGCCCATGAGGTCCAGCACGTACTGAAGGCGTTGCGGCGCGGTGGCATCAAACTCGTCGAGCTGCACAACCACCATCTCGCGGAGGACCCCCGCCTGTTCTTCACCCATTTCTGGGCCGTGGGCGACGGGGTCGACCTCGCCCGGGCAGTGCGCCACGCGGTGGACGCCACCAACGTCGTTCCGACCGGCTGAGCCCCTCCGTTCCCGGCCGACGCCGGTGGACCGCCCCGGCCCCGCCGCACCGGCCGGGACGGAATTCCCGGGCCGGCCGGGACGGGGTGCCGCACCGGCCGGGAGCGGAGGTGCGGGACCGATTCCGCCGGTCCAGCGACCCCGGCCGTCGAAACCGTTCTGCATATGGACCAATCGCCCCGGGGTGGCGCGTGCCGGTGCGGATGACCGGGCACCCATGTCCCGTCCGGCCGACCGACCGACCGCACGTCCGTCAGGTCGATCGACCGCACGCCGGGTCGGCCGACCGACCGACTGTCCGACCGAAGACCAACTGTCCGGCCGACCGATTGTCCGCGCCCGCAGATTCCTCGAACCACCCGTCAGACCCCCCTCTGGAGCTCCGCATGGAACCAGCCACCGGCGCCCGGCGCTGCCCGTTCGATTACGCCGATGCCCTCGAATTCGACCCGGTGCTCAGGCACTTGATGACCGAAGAACCCGTCTCCCGCATCCGCCTTCCGCACGGCGAAGGCGAGGCATGGCTCGTCACCGGTTACGACGACGTGCGCACGGTGACCACCGACCGCCGCTTCAGCCGGAGCGCCATCATCGGCCGGGACTTCCCCCGTATGACCCCCGAGCCGATCGTTCAGGACGAAGCGATCAACGTGATGGACCCGCCGGGCAGCAGCCGCCTGCGCAGTCTGATCTCCAAGGGTTTCGCGCCCCAGCACATGGAACGCATGAGGGTGCGCACCCAGCACGTCGTCGACGAGCTGCTGGACCGGATGGAGGAGCACGGCTCCCCTGCCGACCTCTTCGAGCACCTGGCGGCCCCGCTGCCCCTGACCACCATCTGCGAGGTCCTCGACATTCCCGAGGCCGACCGCGACCAACTGCGCCACCATGCCCGGACCATGATGGACACCACCGTCGAGAACCGGGACAACGCGGTGCGGTCCAAGGCCGATCTCCGCGGCTACTTCGAGGAGTTGACGGCCGAGCGGCGCGCGAACCCGGGCGACGACCTGATCAGCGCCCTGGCCACGGCGCGCGACGGGGACGAGATCCTCAACGACCGGGAACTGACCGTGATGGCCATGGTCCTGCTCATCACGGGGCAGGACACCACCACGTACGAGATCGGGAACATCTCGTACACACTGCTCACCAGGCCCGACGAACTCGCCATGCTGCGCGAACGTCCCGACATGCTCCCGCAGGCCATCGACGAGCTCCTGCGCTTCATCCCCTTCCGCAAGGGTGTCGGCATCCCGCGTGTCGCCACCGAGGACACGGAGCTGAGCGGGGTGACGATCCGGGCAGGGGACATCGTGCACGTCTCGTATCTGACGGCCAACCGCGACGGGCGGAAGTTCGACCGGCCGGACGAGCTGGACCTGGAGCGCAACGGCCCGTCCCACATGACCTTCGGCTGGGGCGGACACCACTGTCTCGGATTCCCGCTCGCCACCACGGAACTCCAGGTCGCCATCGGAACCCTGCTGCAGCGCTTCCCTGCCCTGAAACTGGCGACGCCGGCCGAAGAGGTGCGCTGGAACAAGACGTCGATCTGGCGCTACCCCCTCGAACTGCCCGTCACCTGGTGACAGAGGGGCCGGGCGACGCGTCACCCCCGGCGGGCTGGGCGGTCCGGGCGGGCTGGGAGTCGCGCAACTGCTCGGCGATCCGCGCGGGCAGTGTGCGATCGGCGCGGACAGCGACTGCCAATGATGGTGCGTCGCCGCTGGGCGCCCGGCAACCGGAACCGTCCCGGGGCCGGGCGTCCTGCGGTACGGCCCCGGCGCGACAGGGCCCGGCGGGGTACGTCGTCGGGCTGGTAGCTCGGCAGGTACGTCGGCCCGGCAGGTACGTCGGTCCGGCAGGTACGTCCACTCGGCAGGTACGTCGGTCCGGCAGGTACGTCGGCCCGGCAGGCCGTCCCAGTACACCGGCCGAGGGTGCCCGACACCGCGCCGGCTCGGTGTCCGGCACCGGGCGGGCGCGCTGCGCGCCCGCCCGACATGCGGCCTTGATCCGCCTGCCGTAACGTGATGCCGACGGCCACCCGAGCCGTGGCGGACTCGACGTCCGCGCACGAACGGCTAGAACTCAGTCTTCGACGGTCGGCCCGTCCGAGCCCGTTCCAGGGGTGTATCGAACCCCGGCGCCGGAGATTCCACCACTGACCCGTTCCGCGCGGCTCACGCGCGTGCGCCCGTGGTGGCCGCCCCCGCGCCCGTCGAACACGCCGTGACCGGTCCGGGCCCGGACGTGTGGACCAGAAGTCCGCTAGGAGGAGTTCCATGGCGGTTCTCTGCAAGCCGGCAATCGAGGTTCCCGAGTACGTCATCACCAACGAGGACACCCTTGAACTGGCGCGGCGGTTGCACGGCGACCATCCGCAGATCGACCTGGTGCTTCGTCTGATCGAACACACCGGGGTGCAGAAACGGCACCTGATCCAGCCCATCGAAAAGGTGCTTGAGCACCCGGGTCTGGACGCCCGCAGCATCACCTACGAACAACAGACCAAGGCACGGGTGCCGGCAGTCGTACGCCGGGCACTCGACCAGGCCCAACTGGAGCCGCAGCAGATCGACTTGATCGTCTATGTCTCCTGCACCGGCTTCATGATGCCGCCGCCGACCTCGTGGCTCATCGACACGATGGGATTCCGGCCGGAGACACGGCAGCTGCCGATCGCCCAGCTCGGCTGTGCCGCCGGCGGCGCCGCCGTCAACCGGGCCCACGACTTCTGCACGGCGTACCCCGACGCCAATGTGCTGATCGTCGCCTGCGAGTTCTGCTCGCTGTGCTACCAGCCCACCGACCTGGGCGTCGGATCCCTGCTGTCCAACGGCCTGTTCGGTGACGGCATAGCCGCCGTGGCGGTCCGGGGCACCGGTGGCACCGGAGTCCGCCTGGAACACAACGGCTCCTACATCATCCCGGCGACCGAGGACTGGATCTCCTACGCGGTCCGGTCCACCGGATTCCACTTCCAGCTCGACAAGCGGGTACCCGGGACGATGGAACCTCTCGCCCCGGCGCTGAACGCCGTCGCGGAGGAGCACCAGTGGAACGCCGGCAAGCTGGACTTCTACATCATCCACGCCGGTGGCCCGCGCATCCTGGACGACCTGAGCCGCTTCCTCGACGTGCCGCCGGAAGCGTTCCGCTTCAGCCGCGCCACGCTCACCGAGTACGGCAACATCGCGAGCGCGGTGGTACTCGACGCGCTCGGCCGCATGTTCGAAGAGGCCTCGGCGCTCGACGGTCACCGCGGCCTGATGGCCGGATTCGGCCCCGGTATCACCGCCGAGATCTCCCTGGGCACCTGGACCACGGACTCCTCGTAGCATCAGCCCGTCCGGAGTGCGGGGACCGGGGGTTCGGGAGGCCGAGCCCCCGGTGCCCGCACGCCCCGTCCCCGTCCCGTCCCGTCCCCGTCCCGTCCCGTCCCCGTCCCGTCCCCGTCCCGTCCCCGTCCCGTCCCGCTCCGTCCCGCTCCGTCCCGCTCCGTCCCGCTCCGTCCCGCTCTGTTCCGCTCCGTCCCGCTCTGTTCCGCTCCGTCCCGCTCCGTCCCGCTCCGTCCCGTCCCGCTCCGTCCCGTCCCGTCCCGCTCCGCGCCTTGCGCCCCTTGTCAGTGCCGGGTGCCAGACTCGACGCCATGACCGAACGTTGGGCTCTGGCCACCACAGAGTCCGGCGGCGCCCTCCTCGCCCCGCTGGACGCCACCGGTGTGCCCACCGCCCCGGTCCTGACCGAACCCGACCTCGTGGAGGCCGTCCGCTCCCGCCCGGACGTCACCCGCTGGGTCTGGCGGTCCAGCTCCGAGATCTACCCGCGTCTGCTCGCGGCCGGTGTCGCCGTGGCCCGCTGCTACGACATCGAGGTCGCCGAGTCCCTGCTCCTCGCCCACGAGGGCCGGCTCGGCGAGCCCCGTTCCGCAGCCGCCGCCCACGCCCGCCTGCGGAACGCGCCGGTACCGCCCGATCCTCCGCCCCGCTCCGCCGAGCCCGGTTCGCAGTCGCCCCTCTTCGATCCGCAGCCCGGCACGGGCCTTCCCTTCGACGACCTGCTCCGGGTGTACGCCGACCAGCTCCGCCGCCACGGCGCCACCACCCACCCGGGCAGGATGCGCCTGCTGACGGCAGCCGAATCGGCCGGCATGCTGGTCGCCACCGAGTTGCACCGGTCCGGCCTGCCCTGGCGCGCCGACGTGCATCGGGAGGTGCTGCAGACACTGCTCGGCGAGCGCTACGCGGGCGGCGGCGAGCCCCGCAGACTGGCCGAGCTGGCCGACGAGGTGTCGGCCGCCTTCGGCAGACGGGTCCGCCCCGACCTCCCCGCGGACGTGGTGAAGGCGTTCGCGCAGGCCGGCGTCAAGGTGCGCTCCACCCGGCGCTGGGAGCTGGAGGGGCTGGACCATCCTGCGGTGAAACCCCTCATCCAGTACAAGAAGCTGTACCGGATCTGGACGGCGCACGGCTGGAGCTGGCTCCAGGACTGGGTGCGCGACGGGCGCTTCCGCGCCGAGTACCAACCCGGCGGCACGGTCAGCGGACGCTGGACGACCAATGGCGGAGGGGCGCTGCAGATCCCCAAGGTGCTCCGGCAGGCGGTCGTCGCCGACGAGGGCTGGCGCCTCGTCGTCGCGGACGCCGACCAGATGGAGCCCAGGGTGCTGGCCGCGATCTCGCGCGACCGCGGCCTCATGGAGGTGGCGAGCCATGACGGCGATCTCTACACATCGCTGTCGCACCGGGCCTTCCACGGCGACCGGGACCACGCCAAGATCGCTCTGCTCGGTGCGATCTACGGCCAGACCTCGGGCGACGGCCTGAAGAACCTGGCAGCGCTGCGCCGGAGGTTTCCGTCGGCCGTGGCCTATGTCGACGACGCGGCGAAGGCCGGCGAGGAAGGACGCCTCGTACGGACATGGCTGGGCCGGACCAGTCCCCCCGCGGCCGGGAGCGGGGCGGACGAAGAGGCCGGCATTCCGCAGGAGAGCAGCGAGCCGCCCTCTGAAGAAGACGCGTTCACCCCCGGTTACGCATCGTCGAACGCCCGCGCGCGGGGCCGCTTCACCCGAAACTTCGTGGTGCAGGGCAGCGCCGCGGACTGGGCGCTGCTGCTCCTGGCCGCCCTGCGCCAGTCGCTCGTCTCCGCAGGTCTCCGGGCCGAGCTGGTCTTCTTCCAGCATGACGAGGTCATCGTGCACTGTCCGCGCGAGGAGGCCGAGGCGGTCGTGGAGGCGATCCGGGCGGCCGGCGATCTGGCCGGACGCATCGCCTTCGGCGAGACACCGGTGCGCTTCCCGTTCACGACGGCGGTGGTGGAGCGCTACTCGGACGCGAAGTAGTCAGGCACGCACGAATAGTCCGGCACGCGTGCGTAGTCCGGCACGCGTAGTGCGGCACCCGTATCTACCGATGCGCGTAGTACGGGTGCGCGTAGTACGCCCTCTGCGGATCAGTCGGCGGAGCCGGGTGCGGAGGAGCCCGGCTCTCCGGACCGGCCGGGCCCTCTGCTTCCCGGCTGTTCACCCGTGACACGTCCTGGAGTGGGCCCCGGAGTCGATCCCGGAGCGGGTCGCGCGTCCGGTGTCTCACCGAACCCGGCCAACCCGTGGTCGTAATGCGCGGGACTCAGATGCTGATGCCTGTGCCGGGTATTGAGCCGATGAATGACGAACGCCGCGATCCCGATCATCACGAGGACGACCACGACGGTGACCAGGGTTTCCATACGGCAGCGGCCCCCTTCGATGCGCAGGCCGACAGAAGCGGCTCACCGGGAGCCGTACACCTCCAGGCTACTCCGCACCCCGGTTCCCGCCCGCTCGAAACGGTCCCTGACACCCGCCCGCCCCACCGGTCCGCGGACCGGTCCCGCCCGAACACGAAGACGCCTGCTCCCGGAGTCGCCCGCACCCGGAGTCGTCTGCGCACGAAGTCGTCTGCGCACGAAGTCGCCGGACACGGAGAGGCCCGGACGCGGAGATGCCCGGACCGGAAGAACGCTCCGGTCCGGGCACAGCGCGGCACGTACCCCGTGAGGGAGGGTTTCGGGGTACGCCCGCGCAGCGGTGGTGCGCCCGCTCCTGCTGCGTGTCTACCCGCGTTCCCACAGCGCGGGGACATTCGGCGGTTCCCAGCCGACCATGGCTGAGTGCGCCTGCAGACAGCGGTACGCGACCCCGCCGTACGTGACGCGGTCTCCCGCGCTGTAGAGCGTTCCGGCCACCCAGGTGGAGCCGGGCGGGTCGGTCGGAGGATCCGTCGGGTCGGTCGGGTCGGTCGGATCCTGGGCGACGTCGAGAACGAAGTCGAAGGTCCCTTCCCTGGCGGAACCGACGGCTCGGACATTCATCAGGAGCGCCGGGTCGAAGAGGGTGTCCGTGTTGTTGCGCGGCTCGTCGGGAAAGTACAGCTGCGTCGTCAGGATGCCGGAGCCCGGCGCCTGGGCCTTGACGTGGATGTGCCGCGTACGGCCCGGGTACAGCCCCGGCACGATGGTGGTCAGCGTGAAGGCCCCCGACTGATCGGTGAACTGGTGGCCGCGGAAGGCGAAGCCGCTCATGTCGTAGGCGCCGTTGGTGTCGGCCTGCCAGAAGTCGAGAAGCACTCCGGCGATGGGCTTGCAGGCCCGCCCGAAGACGTAGCCGCTGACGGTGAGCGAAACGCCCGGGGTGCCGCTGGTCACCAGGCTCGTACGGAGCGGGGAGTTGGGCTTGAAGTAGGGGCCCTCGATCTGCTCGTGGGTCGGGTCGTCGCCGTCGTCGCAGCTCGGGGTGGGGGCCAGGGGCCGGCCGCCGCTGTCCGCGTCACGGGCCAGCGCGACCCCGCCGCCCGTGAGCAGTGGGACGGCGCCGGCGGCGAGCGCGGCCTTGAGGAGGGTCTTGCGGCTGATCCGGCGGTCGTCACCGGAGCCTTCGGTCACTTCTGGGGTCATGACGGATTCCTCTGGACGGGGAAGGACCAGCAGGGACATCGCCGGAGCCGGCGAGACCGGGCTCGGCCGAACGGCGAGACCGGCCGGATCGACTGAACCGGCTGAACCGGCCGGACTGGCTGAACCGGCCGGACCGGCTAGAGCAACTGCCAGAGAGCCGGTGCGTTCGGCGGCGTCCAGCCGGGCTGCGCCTGGTGACCCTGGAGGCAGCGGTAGCTGTCGGATCCGTACGTCACGATGTCCCCCGCCGCGTAGGTGGTTCCGGCCGCCCAGGTGCCGCCCGGGTCGGTCGGCGGGTCGGTCGGGGGATCGGTCGGGGTGCCGCTGGTGACGAGAGTGAGCCCGTACGCCTGGAGCGCCGGGTTCACCGGCTGGAAGTACGTCGTACCGCCCTGGGTGCAGTTGCCGGAGCCGCCGGAGGTGACGCCCTGCGCCTGACTGCCGGAAAGGAACGAACCGCCGGAGTCACCGGGTTCGGCGCACACATTGGTGCGGGTGACGCCGGAGACGGTGCCCTCCTGGTAGGTGACGCTGGTGTTGCGCTGCTGGACCGTTCCGCAGTGCCAGCCGGTGGTCGAGCCGGAGCGGCAGACCGACGAGCCCTCCAGCGCCTCGGTGGATCCGGTGACGGTCACGTCACCGTTGCCGTACCCGTTCACCAGGGCGCGCGGTGTCCAGCTGGTGTTGGTGGCGACCCAGGAGTAGTCGCGGCCGGGGAAGGTGGAGCCCTGGAAGGAGCCCTGGGCCTGCTGGTTGTAGCCGCTGGTGCTGACCCCTGGCGTGCCGCAGTGGCCGGCACTGACGAAACCGGACTGGCTGCTGCCGCGCTTCACCGGGAAGCCGATGGAGCAGCGGCCCGAACCGTTCATGTAGTACGCGTCACCGCCCCGCAGATCCGCGAACGTGCGGGGCTGCTCGCTCGACCGACGCACCGTCACCACGTCCCGCGGCACCTCCGCGGCGGCGAGGAAGGCATGGGCGGCATCGGTGGCATCTGCGGCCGATGCGCCCGCGGCCTGGACGACCACGCGGTTGGTGGCCACATCGACGTACCAGACAGGTACGCCCTCCGGGGCCCTGCGCAGGGCCACCCGGTCCAACGCGGCCTTGGCTGCGTCGAGTTCGGCCAGGCTGTGCTCGACGACGACCGGCCGGGCGCCGGCCTCCGCGATCCGGGCGGCCTGCCCGGCATCGGTGGTGGCGACGGTCAGCGTGGCGGCATCACCGCTCACCCGGGCTCCGGCGAAGTCCTCGCCGAGGGAGTGCTTCAGCCCGGCGGCGACGACTGCCGCCCGCGACTCATGGCCGATCCTGTCGCGTGCCTCGGCGGCGGTCAGTCCGAGGTCGCGCCGCATGGCCTCCAACAGGCCGGGCGAGAGGCTCGTCCCCGCCGCGGTGGGGGTGGGCAGGTGGGGGGCGGGATCGGCGGACGCGCTGCCGGTCAGACCGGCCAGCGCGAGTACGCCGGCCGCCACGGTGGCCGTACACGCGACCCGGGCGCGTCTACGGAAGACGGTTGTCTCCACGGAACTCTCCTTGGCGTCGGGGGAATTGCCGCCAAGGTAGCCGCGTACACGTCAGTCCCAGGAGATCCCGTTCTCCCCCTCACTTCGCGTTATGGGGCCCGTGACCTGCGCTTTCGGGGGCCTGCCCGGCCCGTGCGCCAGGCAGGCCCTAGGCTCCGCGCATGGCCACGCACGAACGCGAGATCACCGACCCCGTCGACCTGTGCCTGCCGGACGGCCGGCTGAACCCGGCAGCCCGCGGCTGGTCCAGACAGCCGCTGCACCGGTCGAACCTGCGGGGCTGGGGCCGCACGAAGCGTTGGGAGTACTGGTGCGTGACCACACCGACCCACCTCGTGGCACTGACCGTGAGCGACCTCGACTTCCTGGCCCTGAACACGGTGTACGTGCTGGAGTACGGGCCCGGTGGCGCCGAGTTCGAGTGCACCTCGCTCGTCCCCGGTGGCCGCGGCGTCCGTCTCCCGGAGACGCTCGCGGGCGCGGCCGGCTCCGCGGCCGTGGCGGTCGGGCCGCAGCGCCCTTCCGGCAACAAGGTCAGGATCGAAATCGGCCACGAGGACGGGGGCACCCGCCTGCGGGCCCGCTGCCTGGCCCCTTCGTCGCCGAAAGGTCCCGAGCGGGCCGGACGGGTCGGACGGGTCGGACGGGTCGGACGGGTCAAGGAGACCGTGGAGGTCGACCTCTTCGCCGCACTGCCCGACGGCCACGAAACCCTGTCCGTCGTCGTGCCGTGGAGCGAGCGCCGCTTCCAGTACACGTCGAAGCACACAGCCCGTCCCGCCTCCGGAACGGTCCGGATCGGGGACAGGGTCCTGGAGTTCGGCGAGGACGCCTGGGCCGTGCTCGACCACGGCCGGGGCCGCTGGCCGCGCTCGGTCGACTGGAACTGGGGCGCCGCATCGGGCCGTACGGACGGTCACACGGTGGGACTGCAGTTCGGCGGACGCTGGACCCGGGGTACCGGCACCACCGAGAACGCCCTCTGCGTGGACGGCCGGCTCACCAAGATCGGCGAGGAGTTGGAGTGGCGCTGGTCACCGTCCGACTTCATGGCCCCCTGGACCATCACATCGGCGGGTGACGCCCCCGTGGTGGACCTCACCTTCGTGCCCTTCCACAACCGCTCCACCCGCACCGAAGCCGCGCTGATCGCCAACCGCACCGACCAGTGCTTCGGCCACTACACCGGCCGCGTCCGGGACGACGAGGGCCGCGAGATCGCCGTGGACGGGCTGCTCGGCTGGGCCGAGGACGTTCATATGCGCTGGTGACCTCCCCGTACCGCGACCTTGCCCGTACCCCTAGGTTCGTCCCATGCAAATAGGTGAGCTACTGGGTACCGGACGATCAGCCGATGTGTACGCACTCGACGAGAAGTGGGTTCTGCGCCGCTACCGCGACGGCATGGACGCCACCCACGAGTGGACGGTCATGTCCTACCTGAGCGCCCACGGCTACCCGGTCCCCCGGCTCGGCCCCCGCAACGCCGAGACCGGCCCCTGCGAACTGGTGCTGCAACGCCTCACCGGCCCGACGATGCTCCACTCCCTGCTGTCCGGCGGCCTCACCGCGGCCGAGGGGGGCGCCATGCTGGCCGGTCTCCTCGCCGAACTGCACACCGTGCCCGCCCGGCTCTCCCCCCACCCCGAGGACCGGATCCTCCACCTCGACCTGCACCCGGACAACGTGATGCTCACGGACCGGGGCCCCGTGGTGATCGACTGGAGCAACACCAAGGAGGGCGCCCCGGCCGCGGACCGGGCCATGACGTCGCTGATCCTCGCCCAGGTCGCCGTCGATACCCGGTCCCCGGCGTCGGCGGGTGCCCGCGCCCTGTTGGAGGCACTGGTTCCGTTTTTCTCCGCCTCCGGCGGTGTCCCCGCCCGCCACCTCGCCGAAGCCGCCTCGCACCGAGCGGCCAATCCGACGATGAGCCCGCACGAGGTAGCTCTCATCTGCGAAGCGACAGCACTGATCGCCCAGTTGACGGACTGACCACCCTCGACGGTCTCACCACGCTTGACGGACTGAACACGCTTGACGGACTGACCACGCTTGACGATCCGACCACCCGGTCACCGAGGTGACGTGAGGTGATGCGCGGAGCCCCCGACCGCCGTCCGGCCCGGCGCGCCGCACACCGCCCCGCGGGCCGGGCCGACCGGCAGCGCACGGACGGCGCGCTGAGGGCGCGCTGAGGGCGCGCTGAGGGCGCCGGACCGCGCCGGACCGCGCGGGACCGCTGCGAGGAGGACCGACTCAGCTCATGTCGCCGGGGTGGAGGACGACCTTCGTCCAGCCGTCGTCACGGTTGTCGAAGTGCTCGTAACCCCGAGCCGCCTCCGTGAGCGGAAGTTCGTGGGAGACGATCCACGACGGCGTGGCCTTGCCCTGCTGGATGAGGTTGCACAACTGGCGATTGTAGGCCTTGACGTTGGCTTGGCCGGTGCCCATCGACTGGCCCTTGAACCAGTACATGCCGTAGTCGAAGGCGATCTCCCCTTCGTCCTTGTAGAGCTGGTCCGGGCTGCCGGGGTCATGCGGGACGAAGACGCCGACCACGCCGATGGTGCCGGTGAACTTCACCGACTGCACCAGGTTGTTCAGCGTCAGGTTCGGCTGCTCGTGCCCCTGGACATCGTGTGCCTGGTAGCCCACGCACTCACAACCGCAGTCCGCGCCGAGCCCGTTGGTCTGCTCGTTGACCTGATCGATCGGGGATCCCTTCGAGTCGTCGATGGGGATGGCACCGATCTCCTCTGCCAGGCGCAGCCGGTCCGGATGACGGTCGACCACCATCACCTTGGCGGCGCTCTTGAGGTTCGCCGACAGGGCTGCCATCAGTCCGACCGGGCCGGCGCCGTAGATGACCACGTTCTCGCCCGGCCGCACACCGGCGAGTTCGGTGCAGTGCCAGCCGGTCGGGAAGACGTCGGACAGCATCACGTAGTCGGTCTGCTTCTCCCGCGCCTCTTCCGGCAGCACGAGGCAGTTGGAATCCCCGTACGGAACCCGCAGGAATTCCGCCTGGCCGCCGCTGTACGGGCCCATCCCCGCGAAGCCGTACGCGGCGCCCGCCATCCTCGGATCCGTCGGCGTCGTCAGACAGAACGCCGTCAGCCCGTTGTCGCAGTTGCGGCAGAACCCGCAGCTGATGTTGAACGGCAGGCAGACCAGATCCCCCACCCTCACCAGGTCGACGCCGTCACCGACCTCGATCACCTCGCCCAGGTTCTCGTGGCCCAGGACACGTCCCGTCTCCATGTCGGTGCGTCCCTCGTACATGTGCAGGTCCGACCCGCAGATGTTCGTCGAGGTGACCCTGACCAGTACGTCCGTCGGCCGCTCGATCCTCGCGTCCGGCACGTTCTTGACGCTCACCGTGCGCGGACCTTCGTACACCAGCGCCTTCATGGAAATGCCGCCACCTTCCTCATGTCTCGATCGCACCGTCCGCGATTCCTCGATCACGCCGCGCCGTGTCGTCGTGCCCGAAGGTCAGGCGGAATACCGGCCACCCAGGAGGAAGGAACGCACACAGCACTACGGTCTCCGGACCCGGAACCCTGAGGGCTCCAGAACCTCGGGACTCCAAAACCCAAGAACTCCAGAACCCCGATTGACCCGGAACTCCAGTGACCGGATCCGCACAGGCCGACCTGCTTCTGCTGCTCCCGGTGGCCGTCCGATCGCCCCGGCCCACTAGGTCTCGGCGGGACTCGGCGCCTCTTCAACCGTCCCACCAGGCCGCCGCGTGTCAACCGGAGGCCCGTACGGCAACGGCCGAACCGGCCGAACGGGCACAGCCGAGAAAGTCCACGTCACGCAGAGTGGATCCGTATCAGCCGTGCCACCCGGACACCCCGAGCACGCCGGGTACACCGAACAGCCAGGCGCACCCGGCACCCCGGCGCACCGGGCGTCCAGGCACACCGAAGCTTCCGGGCACGTCGGGCACACCGGGCATCCGGGCGCCTGGTTACGCTGCGGACCATGCGAGCGGTGGAGAAGAGCGATCTGACAGGGCGGGCACGGCTGCGGGAAGCAGCGCTGGAACTGTTCGCCGAGCGGGGCTTCGAGGCGACGTCCACGCGCGCGGTGGCTGCGGCCGCAGGGCTGTCACCGGCGCTGGTGACCCGGCACTTCGGGTCGAAGGAGGGGCTGCGCGCCGCGGTCGACGAGTACGTGCTCGGCCGGATCGCCACGGAGCTGTCCGAACTGGACCCGGGCGACGCCGGGTTGATGAAGTCCCTCGGCGAGGTCTCGGCCCGGCTGTTCGGGTCGGACCCGGTACTGCGCGGCTACCTGCGGCACGTCCTGCTGGAGGACAGCGCGGCGAGTGCCGCCCTGTTCGGACGGCTGCTGAGCGGGGCCAGGAAGGAGCTGGACCGACTGTCCGGGGCGCACCGCGAGAACCGGCAGGACCAGGACCGGCCGGACGAGGAGTGGGCGGCGTTCCAGATGCTCTGCCTGATCCTCGGACCGCTCCTGCTGGAGCGCGTGATGCAGCCCCACCTCGACGAGCCCATGTTCGCTCCGGAGGTGCTGGCCCGGCGCAGTACGGCCAACCAACACCTGTTGCTGCACGGCCTCTTCAGCCGACCGGAGGGTTCGCCGGAGGGGGGAGCGGGGGGCTAGCACCAGTGCGGAGTGTACACATGTTGAGCATGCTAAACGGATGCACACACCCACATCCACGCCCGACACTCCTCCGTCCGCCCCGCACCGCCCTCGCCGTCTGGACTGGCTGGACAACCTGCGGATCACGTTGACCGTCCTGGTCGTGGTCCATCACGCCGCCCAGCCCTACGGACCCGCCGACTGGTGGTACGTCGAGGGCCAGTCACGCACTCCCGCGCTCGCCTCCCTCTCCGCTGTCGACGGCACCTTCTTCATGAGCCTGTTCTTCTTCGTCTCGGCGGTCTTCGTGCCCGCATCGTACGAACGGCGGGGCGCCTGGCGCTTCCTGAAAGCCCGTCTGATCCGGCTCGGCATCCCCGTCGTCGTGGGCGCGCTGACGATCGTGCCGGGCCTGATGTACGCCTACTACGTTCATTACCGCGGCTACCCGGCGATACCCTTCGCCCGCTACTTCACCGATGTCTATCTCGGTCTGGGCGAGAAGCCCGCCGACTGGACGGGCCCGTCCTGGCCGGATCTACAGTTCGGGCACCTGTGGTTCATCCAGAACCTGCTCGCCTACTGCGTGTTGTACGTCGCCTGCCGCAAGGCCGGCCAACTGCTGCGACGGCGACACGGAGCCCGGGTGAGCGGCACGCGCCCGGCGCCCGGGCACGCGGCACTGCTGTGGCTGACCGCGGGAATCGCGAGCGCCACCTTCCTCGTGCGGTTGCGTTACCCCCTGGACACGTGGGTGCCGGTACTGGACTTCCTCCAGGTCGAACCCGCGCGGGTGCCGCAGTACGCGGCCTTCTTCACGCTCGGCGTGCTCGCCCACCGCTACGACTGGCTGGACAGGTTCGATGCCCGTACCGGATGGGTGTGGCTGAGCGGGGGTCTCGCCGGCGCGGCGCTGCTGTTCGCGATCGGCGCGGACGCCGACTGCTTCGGTCCGGGCGGCTTCACCGGGCCCGCCGCACTGTGGGCGGCGTACGACAGCGCACTGTGCGTGTCCCTGAGCGTCGGAGTGCTCACACTCTTCCGTGAAGCGGTGACCCGCCGCGGCCGCCTGTCCACGGAGCTGGCGGCGAACTCGTACGGCGTGTACATCATCCACGTGCCCATGGTGGTCACCGTGCAGTACTACCTGGCCGGCCACGGCCTGTCGGCGGCCGGCGCATGGGCGGTGGCCTGCGCGCTCGTAGTACCGACGAGCTTCCTCATAACGGCCGGACTGCGCCGCCTGCCAGGATTCCGGCACGTGCTGTGAACCGGGCCACCGCGCCCGGAAGGGTCGTTGCTCGCGCCCTCGACTCTTTCGAGGGCAGCCACTCGGATCTGTCGTTGACCGCACCGCAAAGGCGAATCCAGACCCCACTGAGACCAGAGCCAAGACCGTCGACACTCGCGCAGCCCGCGCCCGACGCGCCGCCGCATCCAATAAAAGCAAAAGCCCCAGGTCACGGCGAGTGAGTCCTGAGGCTTCCACAGAGCCGCCTTCGGGATTCGAACCCGAGACCTACGCATTACGAGCTCGACAGAGCGCCTCCTTACCCTCTCCTGACTGTCCCCGGATTCACCGTTTTAGCAGGTCAGCGCGCGATGGCCTATTCGGATCTACATGATCGTTCACGGGATTTCACCATTCTTCCGACCCCATCTGGCCCCCACGGGCCCCGCCGTCGGGCAGCCCCGGCTCCAACCGGGCAGACCCCCAGCTCGGGCGCCCCGGGCGAAAGCGCCTCCAGCGCAGCCCCCTGCGAGGCCAAGAGGAGAGGCCGTACCTCGACCCTGCCGTTCTAGTGCAGCCTCGCATTGGCCTGAACGGGCCTGTACCTGCTGTCGGCACTGATGAGGTCCTAAAAAAGCTCATCGATTGCACCTGACGGGCGTGGTCGCGCAACAGCAAGGCGCGACTCCCGCTTCTGCAGGACATCGACCTAGGGATCTGGATGGTCTCCGCCGTGACATTTTGAACCGTAGAAAAGGCATTGGCCCGCGATGGACCCGCCCCAGCCACTGCGCAATGTGCCCTGCTCTGGCATGATCTCGCCATGGCGAATGCGGGTGGGGACCTGAAGGCCTGGCTGACCGGGCTCGACGATGTGCGGCTTCGTGAATTGATGCTGATACCAGGGCCGTTGACCCACCGGGTGGGAGTCCCTCATCGCGGCGGCCTTCCCCGGCTGGGTCGCCGGGAACTGCTTTCCGCCCGCGTCTGGCTGAGCCGCGCCCAGACGCGCGACCTCAAGCAGATTGCCGACGCGGCCGCTGATTTCAGCGGCCACCTGCTGGTGAGCCACGGCAATCTCCAAGCTGACACTCTCCGAGATCCGAACCTGGACACTCTGGAGTCAGCGATCATTTCCCTGCCGCCGGTGCTGGCCCAACTCACCCTTCACTCCATGCTCCTGGGGGACGACACCCCGCGACGGACAGTGGCCGAACAGTACTGGGACCGACTGCTGGAAGCCGCCGAACGCCCAGGCGCCGACTGGGCCTGCGGCGAGGACGGCGGAGACCACATACACGCGGAGGAGGAAGCCGCCGAGCAGGCCGGGAAAGCAAACCTCGACCCGCGGCAGCGGCAAGATGGCATGGGAGAAGCTGTGACGCGCGAGGACGCCGCAGACGTGGCGGTCGCTGTAGGTCCGGCTGAGGCCCTGCGGAAGCTTCGCTCGCGCGCCGCAGAGCTCGTCGGCGCTCTTGAACTGGCAGCCGAGCAGGTGGCGGGCGGATTCGAGCTGCCTCAGGGGCTGCTCGAGCGGGCGGCCACCTGGCCGGTGGAACGCTCCGCCGTGGCGAACCTTATCCGGGAGGCGGGCCGCGATTGGTCCGCCGAGGAGGGATTTAGCGACCTCGAGGCAGCCATCACGCAGTTGCTGGAAGAGGAGGAGCGCGAGACAGCCCACGCCCACCAGCTCGCCATGCTCCAAGAGCAGCGGCAGGCGCTGCTTCCACTGGTGGACAAGGCCGAACAGGGAGGCGGCGGCGCCTACCTCGAATCCCTGCGGGAGACGCTTCGGACACTCGATGAGGAGATCGCCGTCCTGAGCCCCGGCGTCAGAAATCCGTCCCAGGAGAACCCCGTTCCCGCTTCCCACGCGGCGGCCGTTGGCGACACGTCGCAGTCCGAGGAGTTGCCGACGGCGGAGAGCCCGGCGGGGGCGCTCGAGATGGCCACTGCCGAGGCCGGAGGCGGCCCAACCAACGTACCGATCGCCGCCGAACGGGCGGAGGTCTCCCCGGCAGCGGCTGCCTCTCAGTCCGGCGCCCTGGTCGGCGCCGCGACCCGGCCCGACGCGCCGCACCCGGCCGACGGCACTGAGGGTCCTACAGCCTATGAGGCTGAGACGCCTGGGCCGTCTGTTGTGCCCGTCGAGGCCGACGCCGCTGCGGAAACCGAAAGGCCTCAGGAGACCAAGTTTTCCGAACAGACATGTCTCCCCTGGCACGCCTCCGCCGCCGTGGACTCTGCCTGCTTCACGCCCTCCCACGTGGAGCGGTTGGTAGGCACGGGCCGCTTCCAGGAGGCGTACTGGATGACCGTGGGGTCCGGCGAGCCGGTTCACCGTGCGGATTGCCTGGCGTTCGCGGATGCTGCCTTTTCATGCACCACCCCCGAGGACGCCACGTCGGTGATGACCCGGTTCGCCCCGGACCTGGAGAGAGTGCAGAGTGACCGACCGGCGCTGGTCCTGGCCGCGGTCGCCTCCGTCCGCGCCGGACTAGTCGTGGGCTGGCCCAACGACCTGCTGTTGCAGACCGATCCCTGTTCCTTCCTATCCGCTCCCTGGAGCCAACTGCTGGAATGTGCGATTGACGTTCTGCGGCACTACCACCGGGTGGATCCCGCCACCCTGCACCCGGGTGATGATGAGGGTCCGACCCTCACCCGCTCCGGCATCGCCAAAGAGGCTGGCCAACTCAAGGTCGAGCTACCGAAGCGCAAGATCGGCTACGCACGGGCTACCCAGGTGCAGAATCTGTTGATGCACCCCGAGCAGCCCTTGGGCCGTGCCCTGGATGCCGTGCATAACTGGGCTTCCCAGAAGACAGATGCCTCAGTGCTGGACGAGGCGTGGCAGGCGTTCCGCAAGCGCGACTCGTCGGAGCGGATCATCGAAGAGGCCGACGCTTCCATCCGCACCCCTAAGCAGGCCAAGGAGCCAATCGAGGCCAAGGCCAAGCGTTCGTTGCTCAACCGGATCGAGCAGGTGGCCAACCTGCTCTCTCGGGCCCGTGCGCTGGCCGCGCCCGAGGTCGAGGCCCGGAGCGATACGGTGACCGTACTGAGCCACGCTTTGGCCCGGGTGCGCGGTCTAGACGCCCTGCCCGGCGTGGAAGGCGCGGCGCTGCTGTGTCTGCGCCGCTGGCTGGAGGGGGAGCAGCTCGCGCCCGCCTCCCGGACGCTCAGCGTTATAGCCGACGGCAATGCCGACGAGACCGGTATCGAAGCTGACTTCGGCCCGCTCGCCTTCGCCGGTTACGTGCCCGGCCCCGTGGCTCTGCTGGCCGCCCCCGACTTGCCTCGCACCCCCGATGGCGCGCCCGACACAGCCGCTCCCGGCTTCGCACAGGCGGTGGCGTCGCTGCTGGAGCCGGTGGACATTCCCACGGTGCTGACGGCCTACGCCGAGCGTGGCGACCTACATCTAGCCGGCGCACTGGTCGAGGCGCTGGAGCAGGGACTGCTGCCGGCGTCCGCCGTCGGGCCGGAGGAGTTGCCGTCCGGCTGGCGAACCGAGCGGGACGCCCAGTGGGCGCGCTGGTCGAACATCAGGTCCGAGACCCATCGGATCGCCGCTGGCCTGCTGGCAGAACTCCGTACCCAGCAGAGCCTGGACGACCTGGCTGAGCGGCAACTTGTGGGCCGCCTTGCCGAGTTGGAGCAGCCGTTCCCGGAGGGCGCCTTCCGGTCCACCATTGCGGCGATACGCCAGCTCGAAGAGGACCTTCGGGGCCGCGTCGATGCGTATGTGCAGCGGTTGCGGAACCAGTTGGAGACGCTGCCCCTCTCCGAAAAGGACCGCAAGCAGATCACCAGCCTGCTGGAGGCGGGTGACACAGTCACTGCGGAGGAGTGCCTGGCGATCCTGCGCAAGGGGGACGTGCTGCCGGAGTGGAGCGGCGCGGACCGTGGCGAGGACTTGGACCGGTTCGTCGCCAGCCTGGAGGCCGTCGCCCCGGTCAAGGCAGGCCAGCAGGGCTTCTCGGCGCTTCCGTGGGCGGAGCACTATGCGGACGGACAACCACTCACCGAGGGTGCGTTGGCGGGCCTGGAGTCCTGGGACGCGCTCAGCAAGCCTTCCACACGTGGTGCGGAATGGCAGAAGCACGTGCCGACGGTGCTGCGCCTGCTGGGGCTGGAGGGCCGGCCGCCTGGTCGGGACGACAGCCGTCAGGTGCGCGGCATCCTCCGGCTGACCGCCAAGCTCCGCGCCAGCGAGAGCGTTCCCGGCTATGTCGCCGACCTCGGATCGGCAGCCACCACGTACACGGTGCTGGTGGTGTCGGACGAACAACGTGGGCGTAGTCCTCTTGAGTTACTGGATCGCAGCGACAGTGGGCCGTGCATTATCCTCTACCTGTACCCGCTGGGACTGGCGGGCCGTAGGGGCATGGGCTTGCGTGCACGTACCTCCACGTCGCAGGCCTTGGTGGTGGATCCCGTCGTGTTCGGCTGGGTGGCGGCGCGTTCTCCACGTTCGTTCCGCGCCGTGCAGCGGGTGACGCTGCCTTGGACTGGCTTCAACCCGTACACGCCGTTCGTGGCTGGGCTGGTGCCGCCGGAGGTTTTCTACGGTCGGACTCGTGAGATGGCCGCCGTCACCGACCCGCTGGGCGCTCTCTTCCTGTACGGCGGACGCCAGTTGGGTAAGTCGGCGCTGTTGCGCAAAGTTGAGGCCGACTTCCCCTCCTCCCCCGACCGTAAGGCCGTCTACCTGGATCTGAAGGCGCGGGGCGTGGGCGAGGCCGAGCCCGCTGACCGAATCTGGCCGGTGCTCGCGACGGAACTGAAACGCGTCGGCGTCCTGGGGCCGAAGGTGTCCACGGCCGCGCCGCCCGACGTGCTATCGGAGCAGGTGCGCCGCTGGCTGGAGGAGAACCGAGAACGGCGGGTGCTCGTTCTCGCCGATGAAGCGGACGCCTTCCTGACCGCCGACTCGAAGACGGTGCGCGGCAGCGGCGGGGAGGGCACGTTCGCCAACGTGGCGCGGCTCAAAGGGCTGATGGACAGCACCGACCGTCGTTTCAAAGTGGTCTTCGCCGGATTGCACCAGGTGCAGCGGTTCAGCAGGTTGTCCAACGTACCGCTGGCGCACGGCGGCGAGGAGCTGATCGGCCCACTCAAGCCGGCCGAGGCGCAGCGCCTCGTAGTGGAGCCGATGGCGGCGTTCGGTTACCGCTTCGAGCGTCCGGAGCTGGTGTGGCGGGTGCTGGCGGCGACCAACTACCAGGCATGTCTGGTGCAGATCTTCTGCGAGCGCCTGGTCACCGCGCTGCGGGAGAAGCCGCTGGGTTCGGCGCAGTGGCCGATAACCGTTACGGAGGAGGACATACGCGCAGTGGCGGGCTCGGCCGAGGTGCACCGCCACATCGCCGAGCGGCTGCGGTTGACCATCAATCTGGAGGACCGCTACCGGGTTCTCGCTCTGGCGATTGCCCTGCGCAGCCAGGCCGACGGCTTTCACCGCGGCTACGACGCCGACGAACTGCTCAGCGAGGCCAAGCGGAACTGGCCGGAGGGCTTCCGCCGGCTGACCGCCAGCGACGTGAAGATCTACCTGGAGGAGATGGTGGGCCTCGGCCTGCTGATCCAGCAGGCCGACCGCCGTCACTACGCGGTCCGCAGTCCCAACGTGGTGCACATGCTGGGCACTCGCGAGGACCTCGAACTGGAATTGCAGCAGACCGAGTTCAGCCTGCCTTACGACTACAACCCGCGCTTCTCCCGCCGACTGCTCGGCACAGACCGGTCGGGCGTGAGCCGGTACAGCCCGCTTACCGAGCAACAGCTGTACGAGGCGACCGGACCTGGTCTGACCCTGGTTTGTCTGACCAAAGCGCACAGCCCAGAGCTCATCACGCCAGCCATTCGCTCCTACGCCGACGCGCGCGGCTTGGCCGTGCACACCGCTGCCCCGGACACACTGGTGGACGTGCTGACCCGGACGACCCACAGTCGGGAGCCCAGCGTGGTCGTCGCCGACCTGCGCTACTGCGGACTGGACACGCTCCGCCAAGCTTTGGAGCGGCTGCGTCAGCACACGGTTGGTCCTAAGGGGGCGCCGTCGCGTGCGGGGATCGCCCTGGTCGACCCGCGGGCGCAGGAAGTCCTCTGGGACGAGCGGGCCGCCCGGGTGCTGCGGCCGGAGCGGTGGAACGCCGACAGCCTCCGCGCCTGGCCAGAGTGCCCATTCGACACTCCAGACAAACGGGAGCGACTGATGGAAGCGACCGGCGGCTGGCCCGCTCTGGTCGAGCGCACCGTCGACCTCGCCACCCGAGGAGGCGCCACCCTGGAGGCGGCGCTGGAGACGACCCGGGCCCAGTACTCCCGGGAGGGCGTCGCCCGCGACCACCTGGACCGGATCGAACTGGACCGGAGCATGCGGGACCTGCTGGCGGCTTGGGTCCAGTACATCGAGCCCGGCGAGTGTTGCAACCGCGGCGACATCGCCGCAGTCACCGGTCTCGGCCTGGACGAGGTCCGCCGCTTCACCGACCGGCTCGCCGATCACGGCGTGTTGGACGACAGCGAGAAGGGGTACGCGCTGGACCTCGTCACCTTCCGGGTGCTCAACGCCGTAGGGCAGGACTCTTGATCACCGGTACCGCCGCAGAGGTGACCGCTCTGCCTGGGGTCAGAATCTCGCTGGGCCGCTTGCTGACAGACTTGAACTGCGGCCGCAGCTGCCTGTGGCTACTACCACGGAAGCTGCTGGAGGGCCCCGACTGCCCGGCGGAGCGGCTTTTCGACGAATTGCTGCACGAGCTCGCCGACTTCGTGCTGCTGCCGCCGGACGACCCTACCGCGCCGCTGGCTTTCCGGCCCCTGTTACCGGCCCAGCCCCCAGCCCCCACGCGGTGGTCCGGCCTGGCCCCGGTCCTCGACTACGACGACGGTTTGTCGGACTTCTTCTCCGGCACCGTCCCTTCGCCAGCCGAACCGGAGCCCCCGCCCCCTCCCACCCCCGCCGAGGCGCTGGCCTGCCTGCTGGAGCGGCTCGCCAAGGAGCTGGACTCCACCGACCAAACAGAGCCGACCGGCCACGACACTGCTGGCGATGTGCTCGCCCGCCTCACTGGTGGCCGGAGCAGCCCCGTCGAGACGAGGCCCGTGGTCGTGCGGGCCTGGCGCGAACCGGTGCCGTCCGCCGCCACCCACCTACTGCGCCGCCTGGTGGCGACCGGCAAAGAGGCCGGACTCCCGCCCCTGCGGCGGCCGCGTGTCCTGGTCGTAGCGTCCACCGCGGACTTGCCAACGGGGCTACCCGGCCAGTTGGCACGCGAGGACATCGCGGTCCACTGGTGGTGGGGAGCCACAGGGCGCCTGGACACCGCCACGATCGTGGCTCTGGCCCGCCCACCGGTGAATTCCGCGGTGGACCGCCATCACCTGCAGGAATCCGTCACCCAGGCCACCATTACAGAGATCTGTGGCCCGTTCCTCGACGTGGCAGCCGCCCTGGCAGCCCGCTGGAAGGACGGCCGCTTGGAATCGCTGTCGGCCGCGCTCCACGACGTCCTATCGGTGTTCCCTGTACCGGCGGAGGCCATCCCCCCGCGACGGGCCGAAGGAACCCGGATTCCAGGGCAGCGCCCCAACGAAAGCCTTCTCTCCGCCTGGAACGCGGTCGCCGTCGACAGCTGGGACGGTAGGCTCCGCCACCACCCACGCCAGGATCTCGACCACGCACATGTGGTGGCCGCCAGGGTTTGGTTGGCTCAGAACCACGTTCTGCTCCCGCTGCTGGACGACGCCCGGGAACGCTTCGCCGCCATAGTCCGACTACGGGCCCGTGTACCGCTGCCGCGGCTCGCTGAGGAGTACGGCCCCCGACGCGACCCCGACGCCGCCCCTGAGCCTCCCGGCGACCTCGTTGACACCCTGGAGCTCGGCGCCATGTGGGGCGCTTACCGCGACGGCGCCATCGCCCTTACCCCCAGGGAACGCCATCGTCTTCGCACCCTGCGCGACGCCCGCAACCTGCTCGCCCACCGCACCCCGCTCGACGGCGACAATTTGCACCGCCTAATCAAGGAACTGTGCCGCTGACAGTCAGAAGTCAGCCCGCGCCGCCACCGGACCAGACGGCCTTGGAAACCGCTGTAACGACGCTTGCTCCGCGTCCCGACACGGGCGGCCCATGTCTCCGGATGAACGCCGGTCGGCAGACCAGAGGAGCGGTCTGGTACGTTTCCGCCCCCGTTCATCATGTCGCGCACGGAGCGAGGACGAGCTGATCCGGGAGTCGGCTCCTGACGTTGGTCAAAGTGCGAAGGGCATCTCTCAGCGGCTGGACTCTCACTGATCACGCTGGGCATAGACCACCCGACGTCGTAGTGTCTTTAGGGATACTTCGTCGCCATGGACCGAGTCTGTCGTACGCCAGACGTCCCACCCATCGGTAGACAAGGTGGACTCAGGGGTATTGCGGCCTCTGACATGGAGCTTGACCGCTCGTCCGGCAGCCGAGAGCGAGGGGTAGGCCTTTTCCTGGTAGCGGATCTGGCCAGAGGCCAACACGGTTGCGGTGTGCCGTTGCCCCGCCGTTGCCCCATACGCACCATTCCGCCCCGTTGGTCAGCGCAACCCAGTCCACACCCGCGACTGCTGCGTAGCTGATCGTCTGGTTTGCCCAGCGCGGGTCGTCGAGGTTCTCCCCGACCGCCTCCGCTTCGATGAACAGCCGGGGCATGCGCATAAGGATCAGTGCGTAGTCGATGGGGCTGTCGGTGGTCCGCCGTCGGTACTCGCGGTGCACTTCCTCGGGGTCCAGCACGTCCCAACCCAGGGCGGCGATCACTGGCTCAATGAGGCCGGCTTTCGTGTTCTGCTCGCCCACCCTGCGTTCGAGGCTGCGGTAATGGCCCAGCCGATCAACGCACTGCTTCAGTGTGTCCAATAGGTCGTCCGCGCGCTGCTCCCCGCCCTCACGCCCATGCGGCACCTTTGGCAGCCTAGTGCTGTGACCGACAAGGTTCACAGGGTTGGCGTCGCCACCCGGCCCAATTCGGCGCGGCAGTGCGCGACCTGGACACGGCAGGAGCGCGCCTTTTCGCTGGTGGGCCCGGCGGTGCGGGGGAAAGCGTCGACGAGCGCGTCGAACTCGGGCAGAGCCCGGCGGTTTTCGCCGCCCCGGAAGCGAACCGCGGCCCGGTCCATGCGCTGGTCGAGGAGCTCGCCGTTGTCGGAGCCGAGCGCCAGGGCGGTCAGCTCGACAACGTCGCTTCAGCTCCGCTGGGAGCGTGCGCTCGCCGCTGCCAATCACAGGGAGCATGCCGATGCCGCGCACGGCCTCTGGTAGTCAAGACAGTTGCTTGCCGTGGAAGAACAGCGCGGCCTCGACCTCGTCCGGCAGGACGCCCCATCTCCGCGCAAGGCCGTGTACTCCCTCCAGGTACCGCCTGTACTGATCAGTGGTTCAGCCGTTCTCCGGCCAGTCGGCGTTGACCGTTTTCAGGTCTTTGAGAGCTTGCGAGACGACGCTGTCCAGGATGACCGGCCGATAGGGCCCGGCGGGGCTCTCGTGCCCAGCGAAGTACAGGACCTTGGTGAAGAACGCCGCCCCCAGGTAGGGGATGTGCTGGTCATTGTTCAAGGCCCGGTACGCTTCCGTAGCTCCTCGCTCTCGGAGCGCCTCGAGTGCCACGTCGAGTCGCGCGTCGATGTCAGTACCTGGAGAGTGGCGAAAGATTTGCGCGCGCCTGTCTACTGACCGGGCCTTGGTGCCCGTGCCCCAAACCAGCGCCGCGACGAGCAGGTGCCGACGCCGTCGTTGCTGCCGACGTAAACAGTGCCGTCGACAACCGCAGGCGGCAAGTCGACGGCAGCGGCAGTCATGCGGGTCCACCGCTCGGTGCCGGAACCCGAGACCTACGCATTACGTGCACGGGCCCCCACACGCCTGATTCGGAGCCGAATCAGGCGTGTGGTGTAGACCACGAACTGATCGAGGAAAAGCAAAAGCCCCAGGTCACGGCGAGTGAGTCCTGAGGCTTCCACAGAGCCGCCTTCGGGATTCGAACCCGAGACCTACGCATTACGAGTGCGTTGCTCTGGCCAACTGAGCTAAGGCGGCACACCCTGTCGCACTATGGTGCGATCAGCAGCGTCGCCAAGTCTACACAGTTTCCGGGGGTGCTCCGCACCAACCCGGTTCCGGGACGTTTTTCCAGGTCAGCGGCAGGGCGGAGGGATCAGGAGCACGTCGTGCCGTCGGCCGGAGGGGTGCCCTCCAGGAGGTAGGTGTTGATTGCCGTGTCGATGCAGTCGCTGCCGCGGCCGTACGCCGTGTGGCCGTCGCCCCGGTAGGTGAGGAGAGTGCCGGAGGAGAGCTGGCCGGCCAGGGACTCGGCCCACTTGTACGGGGTGGCCGGGTCGCGGGTGGTGCCGACCACGAGGATCGGGTCGGCACCCTTGGCCTCGATGCGATGGGGGGTGCCGGTGGGGCGGACCGGCCAGTCGGCGCAGTTCAGAGCGGACCAGGTGAAGGTCCTGCCGAAGACCGGGGACGCCTTCTCGAAGCGGGGAAGCGCCCGGGCGGCGGCATCGGCGTCCGCGAGGGCGGGCGGCGCGTCCAGGCAGTTCACGGCGGTGTTGGCGAACATCAGGTTCGCGTACGTGCCGTTCGGCTCGCGTTCGTAGTAGCTGTCCGACAGGGACAGCAGGCCGGAGCCGTCGTCCTTCCCGGCGGCCGTGAGGGCGTCGCGGAGTTGGGGCCAGGTCGACTCGTCGTACATGGCGGCGATGACGCCCGTGGTGGCGAGGGACTCGGTGAGCTTGCGGGACGCACCGGTGGGGATCGGTTTGGCGTCGAGGCGCGCGAAGAGCTGCTTCAGGCGGGCGCCCGCGTCGGCGGTGGAGGTGGTGCCGAGCGGGCAGTCCGCCTTCTTCACGCAGTCGGCGGCGAAGGACTGGAACGCCGTGTCGAAACCGGCGGTCTGGTCACGGTTCATCTCGATGGAGGGCAACGACGGGTCCATCGCCCCGTCCAGGACCAGGCGGCCCACCCGGGCGGGGAAGAGCTCCGCGTACGTCGCGCCGAGGAAGGTGCCGTAGGACGCCCCGACGTAGTGCAGCTTCTCGTCGCCGAGCAGGGAACGCAGCATGTCCATGTCGCGGGCCGTCTCGACGGTGGACACATGCGGAAGGATTGTGCCCGAGCGCCGCTCGCAGCCGTTCGCGAACTCCTTGTAGGCGTTGCTCAGTTTGTCGACCTCTGCGGCGTCGTCCGGGGTCTGGTCGACCTGGGTGTAGGCGTCCATCTGCGGACCGGTGAGGCATTCGACGGGCTCACTGCGGGCCACCCCGCGCGGGTCGATGGCGACCATGTCGTAACGGGCCCGGACCTGGGCGGGGTAGCCGATGCCCGCGTAGCTCTGGAGATAGCCGATGGCCGAACCACCGGGGCCGCCCGGATTCACCAGGAGGGAGCCGATCCGCTTGCCCGGTCCGGCCGCCTTGGCGCGGGAGACGGCCAGCTTGATGTCGCCGCCGTCCGGCTTCGCGTAGTCCAAGGGCGCCTTCATCGTCGCGCACTGGAACCCTTCGACGCCGCAGTCACGCCAGTTCAGCTGTTGTGTGTAGTACGGCGTGAGCGAGGCGGGGGCGGTTGGAGCGGACGGCGAGGCGTTCGTCGAACTGCCGCTGCTGCAACCGGAAACGAGGAGGCCGGCAGTGCCGAGTGCGGTGGCGAGGATGCGGAGCGGGCGCCTGGTGTCCATCCCCGGAGCGTAGCCGCCGCGTGACGACTCGCCCGCTTCTCCGCCCGTACGGGTGAAATGCAGCGATAAGCAGTCATTGAGCAGCGGCGGCGGTAACGAACGGAGCCGACCGGCAAGCGACGGTGACGAGCGGCTCAGCCGGCGCGCAGCGCCATCGTCATCGCCTCCACCGCGAGCAGCGGCGCCACATTGCGGTCCAGCGCGCGCCGGCAGGCGATCAGGGCCTCTATCCGGCGCAGGGTGCGCTCGGGCGTGGAGGAGTGGGCGATGCGGTCGAGGGCGTCCTGCGCGTCCGTGTTGGCGATGGCGATGCGCGAACCCAGTTGGATGGCGAGCACGTCGCGGTAGAAGCCGGTCAGATCGGTGAGCGCCAGATCGAGGCTGTCGCGCTGGGTACGGGTTCTGCGGCGCTTCTGTCTGTCCTCCAGCTCCTTGATCACCCCTGCCGTGCCACGCGGCATCCGCCCCCCGCCGACGGCACCGAGGGCGGTCTTCATCTCTTCCGTCTCCTTGGTGTCGACCTCCTCCGACATCTGCTTGGCGTCATCGGTGGCGGTGTCGATCAGCTCCTGGGCGGCCTTGAGGCAGCCTCCGATGTCCTCGACGCGCAGCGGGAGTTTGAGCACGGCGGCACGGCGCGAGCGGGCGTTCTCGTCGGTGGCGAGGCGGCGGGCCCTGTCGATGTGGCCCTGGGTGGCGCGGGCGGCGGATGCGGCCCGCTCCGGATCGATGCCGTCGCGCCGGATCAGGACGTCGGCGACCGCGTCGACCGGAGGCGTGCGCAGCGTGAGATGACGGCAGCGGGAACGGATGGTGGGCAGCACGTCCTCCAGGGAGGGTGCGCAGAGCAGCCATACGGTGCGCGGCGCGGGCTCCTCGACCGCCTTCAGCAGAACGTTCCCCGCGCCTTCGGTGAGCCGGTCGGCGTCCTCCAGGACGATGACCTGCCAGCGGCCGACAGCCGGGGAGAGCTGGGCACGGCGGACCAGCTCGCGGGTCTCCTTCACACCGATGGACAGCAGATCCGTACGGACCACCTCGACATCGGCGTGGGTGCCGATGAGGCTGGTGTGGCAGCCGTCGCAGAAACCGCAGCCCGGTGCTCCGCCCAGGGCGCGATCGGGGCTGGTGCACTGGAGGGCCGCGGCGAAGGCGCGGGCGGCGGTGGAACGCCCGGAGCCCGGCGGTCCGGTGAACAGCCAGGCGTGGGTCATCTTCGACCCCGAGGGCACCGGCGCCCCCTCGGACTGGGCGGTGACCAGCGCGTCGGCGTCCCGGGCGGCGGCGCCGAGCTGTCGCTGCACCCGGTCCTGACCCACCAGGTCGTCCCATACGGTCATGAGTCACCGCCCTTCCTGTGGTGTGCGGCCGCGTGGCTGCCGTGCGATGCGGCCCTGTCGTGCGATGCGGCCACGCGGCTGTGATGTTCCTGCTTGTCGATCCGGCTTTCCCGATCGACTCCCGCTCTTCCGGCTTCCACTGTTCCGAGTCCGATTGTTCCGAGTCCCATTGTGGGGGACGGGTCTGACAAGCCCGGCAGCCCGGCAGTAGAGCGGTACGACAGCCCGCCGGCACCACGAGCCCGGTTGGTCCGGCAGTCCGGCTGCACAGCGGCCCGGCTGCACAGCGGCCCGGCTGCACAGCGGCCCGGCTGCACAGCGGCCCGGCTGCACAGCGGCCCGGCTGCCGGGCGGGCCCGCCCGGCAGCCGTCACGCGTCAGCACTGCGGGTCAGCAGCACGGGTCAGCGCCGCGGGCGGCGTCCCCGGCCCGAGGGGCCCGAGTCCTCGTCGTCGTGGTGATCGCCCAGCAGTTCGTCCGCCAGTGTCGGCAGATCGTCCAACGGGGTCTCCTCCGCCCAGTCGGGACGAGGGCGCCGGGGCCGACGCTGCTGCTCCGCCTGCCCCCTGCTGTCCTGGTGACCCTGGGCCGGGGGGACCGCGTGCGGGTCGCCGAGATGCGGAAGCTCACGCGTGCGCTCGTTCTCGCGCTCCTGGGCGGAGTCCGCCGGGCGCTCGTCCCGGAAGATGCCCCGCGGAACCCGGTCCGCCGGATCGGCGTCCCGAACATGCCGGGCAGCCCCCGCGTCCCGGGCATCCCGGGCGTCGTGCACGTCCCGTACCGGAGGGAGCACCGCCGTCTCATCGGCGGCCCCCGCAGCTCCAGGGTGCCCGGACCAGTCGGCGGACCCGTCGGAGGACCGGTCCGTGGATCCGTCGGAGAACCTGTCGGAGGGCCGGTCGTGGATCTTCGGGATCATCGCCGTCTCGGCGTCGTCGGAGGGCGTGGGCGGGTTGCCCGGCGACGGGACCGGCTGCGTCACGTCATTCGGGCTGACGATCGGTGTCGGCACCGTGATCTCGTTGTCCGGCACGGACGCCGCCGCAGCCGCCTCCGCCCGGGCCGCCTCCGCTGCGGCAGCCGCCTCGGCCTCGGCCTGTCGGCGGGCCTCCTCGGCCCGCAGCAGCGCCTCTTCAGCCTTGCGCTGCTTGTCCAGCCGCCGCGCCTCGGCCTCCTTGCGCAGTCGGGCCTCTTCCTCGGCCTGCCTGCGCAGCCGGGCCTGCTCGGCCTCGCGGGCCGCTTCCTCCGCCGCCAGCCTGGCCCGCTCCTCCTCGGCCAGACGCCGGGCCTCCTCGGCCCGCTGCCGGGCTTCCTCGGCCTGGCGTTCCGCCTCGCGCCGACGTGCCTCCTCCAGTTCGCGGCGCTTGCGCTCCTCCTCCTCGGCGCGGAGCTTGGCGAGCTGTTCCTGCCGCTCACGCTCCAGCCGCTCCTCCTCGGCCTTGCGCGCCGCCTCTTCCTCCGCCTTGCGCCTGGCCTCCTCCTCGGCGGCCTTGCGCGCCGCCTCCTGGGCCTTGATCTCGGCTTCGGAGAGCGGAAGGAGCCGGTCGAGCCGATGGCGTACGACCGTGGTGATCGCTTCCGGTTCCTGGCCCGCGTCCACCACCAGGTAGCGGGTCGGGTCGGCCGCGGCCAGCGTCAGGAACCCGGACCGCACCCGGGCGTGGAACTCGGGAGGCTCGGACTCCAGCCGGTCGGGCGCCTCGGTGAAGCGTTCCCGCGCGGTCTCCGGGTCGACGTCCAGCAGCACCGTCAGATGCGGTACGAGCCCGCTCGTCGCCCAGCGCGAGATCCGGGCGATCTCGGTCGGCGAGAGGTCACGGCCCGCGCCCTGGTAGGCGACGGACGAGTCGATGTAGCGGTCGGAGATGACGATCGCGCCACGCTCCAGCGCCGGGCGGACGACCGAGTCGACGTGCTCGGCGCGGTCGGCGGCGTACAGCAGCGCCTCGGCCCGGTTGGAGAGGCCGGCCGACGACACGTCGAGCAGGATCGAGCGCAGCCGCTTGCCGACCGGGGTCGCGCCCGGCTCGCGGGTGACGACGACCTCGTGGCCCTTGGCGCGGATCCACTCGGCGAGTGCCTCGACCTGGGTCGACTTGCCCGCGCCGTCGCCGCCCTCCAGGGCGAGGAAGAATCCGGTCGCGGCAGGGGCGACGGCCGGGTCACCGCCGCGCAGTGCCTCGCGCAGGTCGCGGCGCAGCGGCACTCCGGAACGGTCGTCCGTCTTCGCGAGGACGATCACGGCGACGGGCAGCAGCAGCGCGCCGATCAGCATCAGGGCGAAGGCCGCTCCGCCGTGGGCGAAGACGAAGTCGCCGGAGGCCAGCCGGTGCTTGCCGATCGCGGCGGCCAGCAGCGGGCCGCCGAGGGCCCCGACCGCGACGAGGACCCGCACGACGGCCTGGAGGTGTTCGGTGGTCCTGGCCCGCCGGGACTCCTCGGTCTCCTGGTCGACCAGGACATGGCCGGTGCCGGCGGCGACTCCCGCCGTGTATCCGGCGAGTACCGCGATCAGCACCACGGTTGCCGTGTCGGGCACGAGCCCCATGGCGAGGAGTGCGATGCCCGTGACGGCGACGGCCAGCGCGAACAGGCGGCGCCGGGACAGCGCGGGCAGCACCTTCCCCGCGGTACGGATGCCGACACACGCGGCGCCGGTCAGGCCGAGGATCAGCAGCGCGAAGGTGGCGGGCCCGCCACCCAGGTCCGCGGCGTGCAGTACGGCGACGGCGGCAGCCGCGGCGACGGCTCCGGCGATCGTGGCGCAGGCGCCGACGAGCAGCGGCACGGAACCGGTCCGGCCCTTGTCGGGTCCGCTGCCGGTCGACGGCCGGCGCAGCCCCTCCAGCGGCGAGCGCGGGCGGGGCGTCGGCGAACCGGGCAGTTCCAGGAAGTACAGGGTGGAGATCGAGGCCGAGAAGAGCCCGGCCGCGACGTACGAGCCGAGGGCCGCCTGGTGGAACGAGAACCACTCCAGGCCCGAGCCCAGCAGGTTGCCGATGAGCGTGGCGATCAGCAGGACGGCCGCGGCGGCCGGAATGGCGACGAAGTCGGTGCGGAGGGAGAGCCGGCGCAGGGCGTCGAGGTGGTCGGGCAGCGGGCGCACCGCGGCCCCCTCGGGGGGCGGGCCGGGCAGCAGGGCGGGGGCGGCGCCGTCCTTGGACACCGTCCACAGGCGTTCGGCCGCGCCGATGACGAAGACGGTGATGAGGATCATCATGAGCGCCTTGTCGGGCATCCAGTCGATCCACAGCGGCGCGACGACGAGCAGCGCGAGCCGCAGCCCGTCCGTCCCGATCATCAGCCACCGCCGGTCCAGCGGTCCGCCGGGCGCGGTGAGCGTCGTCAGCGGCCCCAGGAGTACGGCTCCGAAGAGGAGGGTGGCAAGGATCCGTGCACCGAACACCGCGGCGACGGCGAACGCCGCCCCTCGGTACCCGGCTCCGAATGAGCCCTCCAGGACCGCCGCTTGCAGCGACATCAGCACCAGCACGAGAAGGGCGAGTGCATCGCCGATACTGCCGACGAGCTGGGCGCTCCACAACCGCTTCAGCGGAGGGACACGCAACAGGGCTCGTACGGCGCGCTCGCGTGAGTCTGCGGCAAGTGCGTCGGAGGTGGGGCTCACGACCGTTGGCTGCTCGGCTCGCGTCATCAGCCCAGCCTATCCGGAGCGGTGGGGTGCCCGGGCGCCCCATCCGAACATATGGGCGCTCGGACCCACCGGCCTTCCGGCGGACCAGCGCCATGGCCACCCCTCCGGCGTTCGAAATGCTTCGGAACGCGAGGTCCGGATCGGGGCCGGATCGGGACCGGAACAGAGCCGGAGCAAGGCCGGAGCGGAAGCCGGAGCGGCGCCCCGGTCACCGGAAGGGACAGGCAGAAGAAACCGGCGGAGGCACCCACCCTCGCCGCATCCCTCATGTCTCATCCCGGATCCCGAATCCCGGATCCTTCGCGAGCCCGTTCTCAGAGGGCGGTTCGCGGGAACCGCCCTCTCAGACCCGCAGGAATGCGAGAGCCGGAGGGGCTGGACAACCCGGCCCCTCCGGCGATCGGACTGTTCGCAGGGTCAGTCCTCCACGGACGCCGTGGCGGTCTTCTTCGCCGCAGCCGTCTTCTTGGCGGTCGTCGTCTTCTTCGCAGTCGTCGTCTTCTTCGCCGCGGTCTTCTTGGCCGCCGCGGTGGTCTTCTTGGCGGCGGTCGTCTTCTTCACGGCCGCCTTCTTGGCCGGGGCCTTCTTCGCCGTCTTCTTCTTGGCAGGTCCCTTGGCACGCTTCTCGGCAAGCAGCTCGTAGCCGCGCTCCGGCGTGATGGCCTCGACGCTGTCGTCGGTGCGGAGCGTCGCGTTGGTCTCGCCATCGGTGACGTACGCGCCGAAGCGGCCGTCCTTGACCACGACCGGAGCTCCGCTGACCGGGTCGGTGCCCAGTTCCTTCAGCGGCGGCTTGGCGGCGGCACGGCCGCGCTGCTTGGGCTGCGCGTAGATCGCGAGGGCCTCTTCGAGCGTGATGTCGAAGAGCTGGTCCTCGGAGGTCAGCGAACGCGAGTCCGTGCCCTTCTTCAGATACGGGCCGTAGCGGCCGTTCTGTGCGGTGATCTCGACGCCGTCGGTGTCCTCACCGACCACACGCGGCAGCGACATCAGTTTGAGCGCGTCGGCCAGCGTCACCGTGTCCAGCGACATGGACTTGAAGAGCGAGGCGGTCCGCGGCTTCACCGCGTTCTTGCCGGTCTTCGGGGTGCCCTCGGGCAGCACCTCGGTGACGTACGGGCCGTAACGCCCGTCCTTGGCGATGATCTGGTGCCCGGTGATCGGGTCCGCACCGAGCTCGAAGTCACCGCTCGGCTTGGCCAGCAGCTCCTCCGCGTACTCGACGGACAGCTCGTCGGGCGCCAGGTCCTCCGGCACGTCGGCGCGCTGGTGGCCCTCGGAGTCCTTCTCGCCGCGCTCGATGTACGGACCGTACCGGCCGACCCGGAGCTTGATGTCGTTTCCGACCGGGAAGGAGGAGATCTCACGCGCGTCGATCGCGCCGAGGTCGGTGACAAGCTCCTTCAGGCCGCCGAGGTGGTCGCCGTCGCCGTTGCCCGCGTCGGAGGCCGCCCCCGCTCCGGCCGTGTCGCCGTCCCCCGCACCGAAGTAGAAGCGCTTCAGCCACGGCACGGACTGGGCCTCGCCGCGCGCGATGCGGTCGAGGTCGTCCTCCATCTTCGCGGTGAAGTCGTAGTCGACGAGCCGGCCGAAGTGCTTCTCCAGCAGGTTGACCACGGCGAAGGAGAGGAAGGACGGGACGAGCGCCGTGCCCTTCTTGAAGACGTAGCCGCGGTCCAGGATCGTGCCGATGATCGAGGCATACGTCGAGGGACGGCCGATCTCGCGCTCTTCGAGCTCCTTGACCAGCGAGGCCTCGGTGTAGCGGGCCGGCGGCTTGGTGGCGTGGCCGTCGGCGGAGATCTCCTCGGCGGACAGCGCGTCGCCCTCGGCGACCTGCGGGAGGCGCCGCTCACGGTCGTCGAGCTCGGCGTTCGGGTCGTCGGCACCCTCGACGTACGCCTTCATGAAGCCGTGGAAGGTGATCGTCTTACCGGACGCGGAGAACTCGGCGTCGCGGCCGTCGCTCGCCCGGCCGCCGATCTTGACGGTGACGGAGTTGCCGACCGCGTCCTTCATCTGGGAGGCGACCGTCCGCTTCCAGATCAGCTCGTAGAGCCGGAACTGATCACCGGTGAGGCCGGTCTCGGCAGGGGTACGGAAGCGGTCGCCGGAGGGGCGGATCGCCTCGTGCGCCTCCTGCGCGTTCTTGACCTTCCCGGCGTACGTGCGCGGCTTGTCCGGCAGGTAGTCGGCGCCGTACAACTGCGTGACCTGCGCCCTGGCCGCCGAGATCGCGGTGTCGGAGAGGGTCGTGGAGTCGGTACGCATGTAGGTGATGAAGCCGTTCTCATACAGCTTCTGCGCGACCTGCATGGTGGCCTTGGCCCCGAATCCCAGCTTCCGGCTCGCCTCCTGCTGGAGGGTGGTCGTGCGGAACGGGGCGTAGGGCGAACGACGGTACGGCTTCGACTCGACGGACCGTACGGCGAACGTGGCGTCGGCGAGCGCCGCGGCCAGCGCGCGGGCATTCGTCTCGTCCAGGTGCAGCACCTGGCCCGCGCCGGACTTCAGGCGGCCGTCCGGACCGAAGTCACGGCCCTGGGCGATGCGACGGCCGTCGACCGCGCTGAGCCGGGCGGCGAGGGTCGACGGGTCGGAGGCGTCACCGGTGCGGCCGGTGGCGAAGGTGCCGGTCAGATCCCAGTACTCGGCGGAACGGAAGGCGATCCGCTCGCGCTCCCGCTCGACGACGAGACGGGTCGCCACGGACTGGACGCGGCCGGCCGACAGACGCGGCATGACCTTCTTCCAGAGGACCGGCGAGACCTCGTAGCCGTAGAGACGGTCGAGGATGCGGCGGGTCTCCTGGGCGTCGACCATGCGCTGGTTGAGCTCGCGCGGGTTGGCGACGGCGGCCCGGATCGCGTCCTTGGTGATCTCGTGGAAGACCATCCGGTGGACCGGGACCTTGGGCTTCAGGACTTCCTGGAGGTGCCACGCGATGGCTTCGCCCTCGCGGTCCTCATCGGTGGCGAGGAAAAGCTCGTCGGACTCGGCGAGAAGCTGCTTGAGCTTTCTGACCTGCGCCTTCTTGTCCGCGTTGACGACGTAGACGGGCTGGAAGTCGTGCTCGACGTCGACGCCGAGCCGACGGACCTCGCCGGTGTACTCGTCCGGGACCTCTGCGGCGCCGTTCGGCAGGTCGCGGATGTGCCCGACGCTCGCCTCGACGACGTATCCGGGGCCGAGGTAGCCCTTGATCGTCTTCGCCTTGGCAGGCGACTCGACGATGACGAGTCGGCGGCCGCCCTGTGCGGTCTCGCTGGTCGGGGACAACTTCGCTCTTCTCTCCGGTCGACGCTCTGTGGGGCATCCGGGCAGCGGGATGGCGCTGCCGACGGTGCTGTCGCTGCGGAGTGTGACGGTACAACCCGCCCCCGTGTCAAACGGCAAAAGCCCGCAACGGCCACTCGAACGGTAACCCGACTTCCGCCATTCCTGCCGCCCGGACCGGCCGGTCCGCCATGCGTACGGCTGCTGCCTGCGGGTTTCTGGTCGCCGTGGCAGCGCTACGGGCACCGGCGGTGGAGCGCGGGCGGTCCGGGCGTGTTCCCCGCCACTGGCCACCGCGTCCCGGGCTTCCGGGCCCGGTCCGGCAGGGAGTGGATCAGATGCGGGTGAAGCACCACACACCGAGGACGAGAAAAAGTACGCCGAACACAGTGGCGAGAGCGGCGGAGGCGACGGGGCTCACGCCGTGCGCCACCGGCGCACGATGCAGCACACGCGCCCCCGTCCACAGCAGCAGTGCGGCACCGAACAGCGCGAACGCCGTTCCGGCGAAGATCGCAGGTCCGCTCTCCATGTCCGTACGCCTCCCTGTCCCTGCGCGGCCGGGCTTTGTGCCGTCCGGTCAGGGGAGGGTGCCACCCCAGGGCGACATGAACACGAACCCGGAGTGAATGGCCGGATTCACACAGCCGGGAGGCACCGGATGTGTACCTCCGGGAGGCGTCGGCTTCACGCGCCCGGGAGGCAGGGGCCCGGGCCGCCGCGGGGCGGCACACGGCGGCACGGGGCGGCACAGGGCGGCACAGGGCGGCACAGGGCGGCAGCCAACCGGAATCCGCACCCACCTCGGCCGGCCGTCGGCGGAGCGGGAGAAGACGCTGATGGCAGGCCCCTCCCCTGACCTGCAGCAGGACGCGCCCGCACCGGACCGGAGCCCGCCGACGGAGGCGGAGGCAAAGCAGCACCGGCGACGCAGGCAGCGTCAGCCCCGCCCCTGGACCGGGCGAGGACCGGGACCACGGCCGGGATCCGGACCGGGACCAGGATCAGGAACCGAAGCCGGGGCCAGAAACCGAGGCCCGGACCGAAGCCGGGACCGGGAACCGAGGCCCGGGCCGGGACCGCGGCCGACTCGGGTGACGGCGTCAGTCCGTCGGTGGCACCGGCTCCAGGAACCCTTCCTCCACCAGCAGCCGGATCGCCTGCGGAGTGCGGTCGCGCAACTGCACCGGGTCCTCGTTCATCAACTGGGCGATCGCGTCCAGGATCCGGCCGGCCGGCAGCGTCCCGTCGCACACGCCCGCGAAGCCGGCGCCGACGGCGTCGACCTTCGTCGCCCGTCGCATGCCGCGGTTCTGACGCAGCACCACATGTTCGGGGTCCTCCGCGCCCGGCAGCCCGACCTGCTCCTGCACGACCTCGGCGGCGAGGGTGAAACGACCGGCCAGGAGCGCCGCGTCATCCTGCTCGCGCAGGTAGTCCTGACGGGCGAAATGCGCCTGGACAGCCGGTCCGAGCGGCTGCTCCACCGCGTGCGGCCACTCCTCGATCACGATGGACGGATTCCCGGCAGCAGCTGCGGCGGACTTCCGCAGGATGATCCATCCGAAGCCGACGGCCTTGGTCTTGCGAGCCTCGAACTCGTCCAGCCAGGCGTCGTATCGCGCGGCGTACTCGGCGGGGTCCGTACGGTGGTCGCCGCTGTCGCGCAGCCACAGCTCCGCGTACTGCGTGACGTCCTGGACGTCGCGCTGCACGATCCAGGCGTCGCAGCCGAACGGCACCCAGGAACTCAGCCGGTTCTGCCACTCCTCGCCCTCGACGTGCTGCCAGTTGGCGAGGAAGTGGGCATATCCGCCGTCGTTCAACCGGTCGCCCGACTGCTGCACCAGGGTCCGGCACAGGTCGTCGCCGCCCATCCCGCCGTCGCGGTAGGTGAGACGGGCGCCGGGCGAGATGACGAACGGCGGGTTCGAGACGATCAGGTCGTACGTCTCGGTGCCGACCGGCTCGTACAGGGAGCCCCGCCGCAGCTCGGCCGCGGGGGCACCGGACAGGGCGAGCGTCAGCCGCGTGAAGTCCAGGGCACGCGGGTTGAGGTCGGTTGCCGTGACCCGGGTGGCGTGCAGCGAGGCATGCAGCGCCTGGATGCCGGAGCCCGTACCGACATCGAGCGCGGAGGCGACAGGCGTACGGACGGTGATCCCGGCGAGCGTGGTGGACGCGCCGCCGACCCCGAGGACCACGCCCTCCTCACGCGAGCCGATGCCGCCCGCGCCACCGACCGCACAGCCCAGGTCGGAGACGATGTACCAGTCCTGCCCCTCGGGCCCGCCGTACGGACGTACGTCGACCGTGGCCCGCACCTCGTCGCCGGTGCGGATCACCCAGCCGTCCTCGACGCACTCGGCCAACGGGAGCGCGGCACGGGCCCGCTCGTACGGAACGGGGTGCTGCAGCAGAAAGAGCCGCACCAGCGTTTCGAGCGGGGTGTCCCCCCGGGTGGCGCGCAGCGCCGGAACCGTCTCGCTGCGGGCGAGCGCGGCGTAGGCGGGTGCACCGAGCAGATCGAGAAGCCCATCAGCGGTGAAGGCGGCGGCGAGCATGGCTGCGCGGAGTCGGGGCGAACGGTCGGGCGCGGGGAGACTGGTCGTACTCACCCGCCCATTGTGGCCGCTCCCACTGACAACGGCAGCGGCCCGGCGTCCACCAGGGCCGCCGGGCCGTCCGTAATACCACTGCTTCCGCCGCGTCGACGGTGCTCAGCCGCCCGCTCCGCAGCGTCCGCCCCTCCGCGCCACCACAGCTTCCGCCGTGCGGTCGGCACCCTGCCGCCCGCCCGGCTACGCCTTCTGGCTGGACGAGGCGGACGGGGAGGCAGGCTCTTCGGAAGCGGCATTCGGCGGCACCGAGCCCGTCGGCTTCTGGCAGCCCTTCTGCTTCGCCATCGCGGTGCCGACGTCGCCGGACTGGAGCTTCTTCAGCGCCTCGTCACCACTGCTGCTGATCTTGTTCAGTTCGTCCGCGATGCCCTTGAGGCCGTCGGCGAACTTCGCCTGATCCTTGGTCTCAAGGGCGTCGATCTTCTTCTGCAGGTTCGTGTACGCGACGGAGGAGGAGTTGAGCTCCTTCACGGCCTCCTTCTGCGTGGTCTCGCCGTCGTCGACGGGCGGCGGGCCCGCCGATTCGACGGCCGTGCCCAGCGCCTTGTACGCCTGGGAGATCTGCTGGAAGGCGGCCGAGTCGGTCTTCTGGACGTCGGCGGGCTTGCTGTTGTCGGCGGTCTGCTGCTGAATGGCGGCGTTGGCGTTCGCGATCTTCTGCAGTTGAGGCTGGACCTGGTCGCAGACCTTCTTGGCCCAGTCGTTCACCTTGGCGCTGTTGTCGTCGCTGCTGCAGCCGGACAGCGTCAGTACCAGTACCGCACCGCCGGACAGCGCGGCAGCAAGCTTCTTGTTCACCGAATCGGTCCCTTCCAAGACTCTCGGCCCCGGAACTTACACGTCGAGCGCCCTCCATCCGGATGCCGGGCATCCGATGCATTACCTTTTACAGCCATTTGCACCAAGGGAAATGAGGGAGATACCACTCACCCGCGCAGCCGCAAGCACACACGAACTCCTGCACGAGCAAGCCCACGGACGGGTGTCCCGACACGCATGCTCCGACCGGCGTACGCCCCCTCATCGCTGCGCATGCGACCGGGCGGACGACGCATCAGAGCGCGCCGCCCACCCGGTCATTGAGTCGAGGACGGCTACGCGCCGCCGCCCCGTTCCCCGCTCCGTCTCACGAAACAGCGGCCTGGTCGGACGACTTGGCCGGCCCCCCTCCGCCGCCGTCGGCCGAGTCCCCCTCGTCCCCCACGGCGATTCCGCGCCGTTTGGAGACGTAGACCGCGCCGATGATGACGATGACGGCGAGCGCCGCCACCACGGCCCGCACGCCCGCGCTCGCGTCCTGCCCGTAGCTGAACTGCACCACCGCCGGGGCGATGAGCAGCGCGACCAGGTTCATCACCTTGAGCAAGGGGTTGATCGCCGGTCCTGCCGTGTCCTTGAACGGGTCGCCGACCGTGTCCCCGATGACGGTCGCCGCATGGGCCTCACTGCCCTTGCCGCCGTGATGGCCGTCTTCGACAAGCTTCTTGGCGTTGTCCCACGCACCGCCGGAGTTGGCGAGGAAGACCGCCATCAGCGTGCCGGCACCGATGGCGCCCGCGAGATACGAACCGAGCGCGCCGACGCCGAACGTGAACCCGACGGCGATCGGCGCCAGGACCGCGAGCAGGCCGGGCGTGGCGAGTTCGCGCAAGGCGTCCTTGGTGCAGATGTCGACGACGCGCCCGTACTCCGGTTTCTCGCTGCGGTCCATGATCCCGGGATGCTCGCGGAACTGCCGCCGCACCTCGTAGACCACGGATCCGGCGGACCGGGACACCGCGTTGATCGCCAGCCCGGAGAAGAGGAAGACGACCGCGGCGCCGAGGATGAGGCCCACCAGGTTGTTGGGCTGCGAGATGTCGAGGCTGAGTGTCATCTCCCCGGCCTTGGCCCCCACGTCGTCGACCGCCGTGGCGATCGCGTCGCGGTACGAGCCGAAGAGCGCCGACGCCGCCAGGACGGCGGTGGCGATGGCGATGCCCTTGGTGATGGCCTTGGTGGTGTTGCCGACGGCGTCCAGGTCGGTGAGGACCTGCGCACCGGCGCCCGTGACGTCGCCGGACATCTCGGCGATGCCCTGCGCGTTGTCGGAGACCGGGCCGAAGGTGTCCATGGCGACGATGACACCGACGGTGGTGAGCAACCCGGTCCCTGCCAGGGCCACCGCGAAGAGCGCCAGCATGATCGACGTACCGCCGAGCAGGAACGCCCCGTAGACCGCGAGGCCGATCAACAGCGCCGCGTAGACGGCGGACTCCAGACCGATGGAGATACCGGCGAGCACCACCGTGGCCGGCCCGGTCAGTGAGGACTTGCCGATGTCGCGGACGGGACGCCGGGTGGTCTCGGTGAAGTAGCCGGTCAGCTGCTGGATCAGGGCGGCCAGAACGATGCCGATGGCGACGGCGACCAGGGCGAAGACCCGCGGATCCCCGCTGTGCGAGCGAATCGCGGCATCGGTGACACCATCCAGATCCGCGTAGGAGGACGGCAGGTAGACGAAGACCGCCACTGCCACCAGGACGAGCGAGATCACCGCGGAGAGGAAGAATCCGCGGTTGATGGCGGTCATCCCACTGCGGTCGGCACGCCGCGGGGCGACCGCGAAGATCCCGATCACCGCGGTGATCACGCCGATCGCCGGGACGATCAGCGGGAAGGCCAGCCCGGAGTCCCCGAAGGCGGCCTTGCCGAGGATGAGAGCGGCGACGAGCGTCACGGCGTACGACTCGAAGAGGTCCGCCGCCATGCCCGCGCAGTCGCCGACGTTGTCGCCCACGTTGTCGGCGATGGTGGCGGCGTTGCGCGGATCGTCCTCCGGGATGCCCTGTTCCACCTTGCCGACCAGGTCGGCGCCGACGTCCGCGGCCTTGGTGAAGATGCCGCCGCCGACCCTCATGAACATGGCGATCAATGCGGCGCCGAGACCGAAGCCCTCCAGCACCTTGGGTGCGTCGGCGGCATAGGCGAGGACGACACAGGAAGCGCCGAGCAGCCCGAGGCCCACGGTGATCATGCCGACCACGCCCCCGGTGCGGAAAGCGATCTTCATCGCTTTGTGCGAAACAGCGGTGAGATCTTTTTCCGGTTCACCTTCAGCGGGAGTCGCCTCACGCGCAGCAGCAGCCACACGGACATTACTGCGTACCGCGAGCCTCATCCCGATGTACCCGGTGGTCGCCGAGAAGAGCGCACCCACCAGGAAGAACAATGAACGGCCCGCACGCTGCGACCAGTTGTCGGCCGGAAGCAGCAGAAGCAGGAAGAAGACCACGACGGCAAAGATCCCGACAGTGCGCAACTGTCGGGCCAGATAGGCATTCGCGCCTTCCTGAACGGCCGCAGCGATCTCCTTCATTCGGCTGGTCCCCTCACCGGCCGCCAGCACCTGGCGCACCAGCAGTCGGGCGACAACCAGCGCGGCAACGGCGACAACCGCGACGACGACCACGATGACGCGATTGCTGTCGGTGAGTACCGCAGCCGCGAGGGATGCGGGCCGGCCGGAAGCTGCGGAAAATGCGGAATCTTGTGTCGGTCCTGCCAGTGGGATGTTGAAGAACTCCGCCATACGTCCTCCTTGACGCTCAGCGCTCAAGACGTGGACGGATTGTAGGGAGCGAGAGCCGATCAAAACAGTGCACGGTAAATGCAATTGACCTTCACGGGCGTATCGACAAATGATCGCGCCCGTGGATCGACTCGAATGCAGTAATGGGGCAGACACATTTTCCGTAGATCAATGATCACACAGAAATGAAAAAAGGCCCTGCTCAGCAGGGCCTCAAAAGGCGGATCAAGAAAATGGGCCGAGAGACGGACTCCGGGGGCGGGCTGCCGGCACAGAGCCCGGGAGAACCCTGGACGGCTCCGAGGACGGACCAAGGAAACCGAACCGACTCCGCGCACGGACTCGGGGAGCGAGCCGAGGGAGCCGGGACGGACGCACCGCCCGTGGCGCCTGCGGAGCCCGTGCCCCGCGGAGCCCACGGCGCCTCAGGGAAGCAGCGTCGCGGGCGTCTTCGGCCAGCTCATGCGGATCACTCCGCCGTTGATTCCCGATCTGACTTCCACATCGTCGACAAGGCCACTGATGACCGCGAGACCCATCTCGTCCTCGTCGTCGGCCTCGGTCTCGGATTCCGGTCCGTCGAGTCCCCTGCCGGGCGTGGCGCCGCCCGTCGCGGAGGCACGGTCGGGGGCGTGCTCGGCACCCGGTCCGGGCACCTCGTCGCCGACCTCGATGGAGAAGGACTTCTCCTCCTCGATCAGGACGACGGAGACAGGAGCGGTGATGCCATGGCTGCGGTGCAGCCCGACTGCGCGGCTGCAGGCTTCACCGACGGCGAGTCTGACCTCGTCGAGCACGGCTTCATCGACCCCTGCCCGGCGCGCCACGGCGGCTGCCACAAGGCGGGCCGTCCTGACATGTTCGGGCTGAGCGCTGAAGCGGAGTTCAACGGTGGTCATGCGATCCCCCTCAGACGTACGGGCATGCATCCCAGGGGCGCGGGCGGGCTGCCCGGCACCCTGCTCTTCTTCTGATCTTCATTCGACCCTGCTCCGGTCTTCATCTCGTCCCGTTCCGGTATTCATCCCGTCCCGTTCCGGTGTTCACCCGGCTGGCTGCCTTCAGGAGAACTGCCGAAGCCGCAGGGCCGGCCTTCCCGGTCTCCGGCCGCCTGCCCGCTGAGGGACGCTGCCGACTGGGCGACTGGGCTGCGTACCGACAGACGGCCCACTCTCGGGCGGCCCGGATCCGGATGCCGAACAACCGACCGGCCGACATTTACTGACCAGCAACCGACGAGCGGCCGACGGCTACGCGACCGGCCGCCACGCGACCGGCCGGACACCGACCAGTGGCCCAGCGCTCAGGGCACCGGTGCCCCGGCTCCCGAAACGCTGGCTCGCCGACCGTCCGACTGCCCGACGGACTACCGACCGGCCGGTTGCCTGACACGCTGCCGACCGGGCGATCACCCGGCATGGCAGCCCACTGCCACGCCGCCTGCGGCGCACCGGACACCGATCACGGCTACCGGTGCACCGGCCACGCCGGACCGGCCGTCAGTCGGTGGCCGCTACCGCCTCGTCGACCGTGGTGTGGATCGGGAACACCTTGGTCAGACCAGTGATCCGGAAGATCTTGAGAATGCGCTCCTGGTTGCACACCAGGCGCAATGAGCCCTCATGGGCCCGGACACGCTTCAGGCCGCCCACGAGCACGCCGAGGCCGGTGGAGTCGAGGAAGTCGACGCCTTCCATGTCGACAACCAGGTGGTAGCTGCCGTCATTCACCAACTCGACCAACTGCTCGCGCAGCTTGGGCGCGGTATACACATCAATCTCGCCACCGACCTCGACGACCGTACGGTCGCCACCAGGGCCGGACACATTGCGAGTCGACAAGGACAGGTCCACGGATCCTCCAGCACCTTGCTATCGAGCGGTCGCCCCTCGGTCTCCCCGGCGGAGCCAGGGGACGGATCGCCAGCCGCGATGGCATTCAATCACTTACCAGCAGCCATGCACGACGCCTTGGGACCATTGTCCGTCTCGCCAGTGACACACTCGGTGCCGATGGCCAAGAATCACCGCCCCAGTCGACCACCCGAGAACAGGGACTCCCGCCCCTCTCCCGCCGTGGTCCTCGACCGGCTCGCCGCTGCCGCGGGCCGGTCCGCGCGCATCACTCATACGGAGCACTTGCCCCCGCGTACCGGAACCCATGCCATCTGGCCCGATCGCATCCGGCCGGAAGTGATCGCGGCGATCCAGCAGGCCGGAATCGACCACCCGTGGGCGCACCAGGCCGCTGCCGCGGAGCACGCCCTGGACGGCGATTCCGTGGTCATCGCCACCGGCACCGCGTCCGGAAAGTCGCTCGCCTATCTCGCCCCGGTGCTCACCACCCTGCTCAACGGCTCCGAGGCCCCGAACGGCCGCGGCACGACCGCCCTGTACCTCGCCCCCACGAAGGCCCTGGCCGCCGATCAGAGGCGAGCGGTGAAGGAACTGGCGGCGCCGCTCGGCAATGCCGTCAGGCCGGCGGTCTACGACGGCGACACCCCGGTCGAGGAACGCGAGTGGGTACGCCAGTACGCCAACTACGTCCTGACCAACCCCGACATGCTGCACCGCGGGATACTTCCCTCCCATCCCCGCTGGTCCTCCTTCCTGCGTGCCCTGCGCTTCGTCGTCATCGACGAGTGCCACACCTACCGGGGCGTCTTCGGCTCCCACGTCGCCCAGGTGGTGCGCCGGCTACGCCGCCTGTGCGCCCGCTACGGCGCCGATCCGGTCTTCCTCCTCGCTTCGGCCACCGCGGCGGAGCCCGCCGTCGCGGCGGGCCGCCTCACCGGTCTCCGCGTCAAGGAGGTCGACGACGACGCCTCGCCCCGCGGCGAAATGGTCTTCGCACTGTGGGAGCCGCCGCTGACCGAGCTGCACGGTGAGAAGGGCGCACCCGTGCGCCGTACCGCCACGGCGGAGACCGCCGACCTCCTCACCGATCTGACCGTCCAGGGCATCCGCTCGGTCGCGTTCGTACGCTCCCGGCGCGGCGCCGAACTGATCTCCGTCATCGCCAAGGAACGCCTCGCCGAGGTGGACCGGTCCCTGCCGGCCCGGGTCGCCGCCTACCGCGGGGGTTACCTCCCCGAGGAGCGCCGCGCCCTGGAGCGCGCCCTGCACTCCGGCCAACTGCTCGGTCTGGCAGCCACCACCGCCCTCGAACTCGGCATCGATGTCTCGGGCCTGGATGCCGTCGTCATCGCGGGCTATCCCGGCACCAGGGCGTCGCTGTGGCAGCAGGCGGGCCGCGCCGGGCGCTCCGGCCAGGGCGCCCTGGCCATCCTGGTGGCCCGCGACGACCCGCTGGACACTTTCCTCGTCCACCACCCCGAGGCACTGTTCCAGCAGCCCGTGGAGTCGACCGTGCTCGACCCGGACAACCCGTACGTCCTCGCCCCACACCTGTGTGCCGCCGCTGCGGAGCTTCCGCTCACCCAGCCCGACCTGGAGCTCTTCGGACCGGCCGTGGCCGAGCTGCTGCCGCAGCTGGAGGCCGCGAAGCTGCTGCGCAGACGGGCGACGGGCTGGCACTGGACCCGCCGCGAGCGCGCCGCCGATCTCACCGACATCCGCGGTGAAGGCGGCCGTCCCGTCCAGATCGTCGAGGAGGGCACCGGCCGGCTGCTGGGCACCGTCGACGAATCGGCCGCGCACACCGCCGTCCACGAAGGTGCCGTCCACCTGCACCAGGGCCGCACCTATCTGGTCCGGAAGCTGGATCTGGAGGACTCGGTGGCCCTGGTCGAGGAGGCTGACCCGCCGTACTCGACGACCGCCCGCGACACCACCGCCATCGCCGTCCTGGAAACCGACACCGAGGTTCCGTGGGGTGACGGGCGGCTCTGCTACGGCTCCGTGGAAGTCACCAACCAGGTCGTCTCCTTCCTACGTCGCAAACTGATCACCGGCGAGGTCCTCGGCGAGACCAAGCTGGATCTGCCACCCCGCACCCTGCGCACACGGGCCGTGTGGTGGACGGTCACGCAGGACCAGCTCGACACCGCTCGGATCAACCCGGAGATCCTGGGGGGCGCCCTGCACGCCGCGGAGCACGCGTCGATCGGGATGCTGCCGCTCTTCGCCACCTGCGACCGATGGGACATCGGTGGCGTCTCCGTGCCCTTGCACCCGGACACCCTGCTGCCCACGGTCTTCGTGTACGACGGTCATCCAGGCGGTGCCGGATTCGCCGAGCGGGCCTTTCACACCGCCCGCACCTGGCTCACCTCGACCCGTCAGGCCATCGCGTCCTGCGAATGCGAGGCGGGCTGCCCGTCCTGCATCCAGTCCCCCAAGTGCGGCAACGGCAACGACCCACTGCACAAGCGGGGCGCCGTACGCCTCCTCGGCGAACTCCTCCGGGCCGCACCGCCGGACCCCGCGGAGCCGAGCTCGCCGGAACCTCCGGAAGCGACAGCTCCGGAGGTTCCGGAGAGCCGGGAGCAGCAGCCGGAGGGCCGGCCCGGGATCTGACCGCCGGTCCGTACGGCCCGAACCTCACCCGGGCCGTCACATCGGCGATCTCTCCACGCACCGTGCACCGCACCACCAACGCCCCCTGTGCCGTGGCCACCTCCTCGGCCGCTTCGCACGCCTTCTCGGGCCCGCGCAGAGCCCGGTCGGCCGCGGCCAGGGCCGCCAGGTCCGCCGCACCACCGGCCCGGTGCCGAACGACCACCACCTGTCCCAGCGCCAGTACGACCGCGAACACCGCGCACAACGTGGCCGTGGTCATCGCCACCCACACCGTCGCCAGGCCCGTGTCCCGGTCACGGCCTCGATTCCGACCGCTCTGCCTGCCCCTGTGCAGCCGCGCGAGCACAGTCGTCTCCAGCCGCGCGAGGACGATCGTCTCCAGCCACGCCTTCTCCAGCCGCGCAAGGATGGTCTTCCGGGCATTCCGCCTCCTCCCGGTCACGGCGACACCCCCACCGTGTCCTCGGCCAGTGCTGCCGCCTCCGCGTGGAGCGTCAGGGCCAGCGGGCCGAGTCCGGGTATCGGGGCCACCACCCGGACCCGCCACAGCGCCCCGGTCCGCTTCACCGCGACTTCGGCTCCGTCGGGTGCCGCCGAACGGGTGACCTCCGTCACCTGCGCCTCCGGTTCGGAGCGGGCCACCGCCCTCGCCCCGGCCCTGGCGGCGTCCACGCACCGGATCTGGGCGGAGGCGGCCATCAGCGCCCAGACCAGTGCCAGGGCGAACAGCGCCAGTACCGGAATCGCCACGGCCGCTTCCATCGTCACCGCACCCCGGTCGCCGACCCCGCCCACCGGCCCGGAACGGCCCCCGGCTCCGCCCCTAGAACTTCGCATCGAGCGCGTCCTTCAGCAGAGACTGAAGGGCGGACATGACCGGCTGGCTGGTGACCACCTTGTAGAGCACCGCTGCGAACGCACACGCCGCAATCGTCCCCACCGCGTATTCGGATGTCGTCATTCCGCTGTCCGTCCGGGCGCGGCGCATCATGCTCCGCATCCAGCCCTTGATTCGCTGCACCATTTCAACCCCCGCGAAATGCGTAATTCGGCATGAATGAACATTTGCCTTTACTTTTTGCACTTTTTATCAGCCGGCATGAAGGAGGCCGGTCGCCAGACCGATCACCACCGGCGCCACTCCGACCGCCAGGAAGGCGGGCAGAAAGCAGAGCCCGACCGGTGCGGTGATCAGCACGCCCGCCCGCTGGGCGCGCGCAACGGCCGCACTCGCCCGCTCCGCCCGCATCGCCTCGGCAAGCCGCGCCACGGGTTCCGCCGCCGGGGCACCGGTCGATCCCGCCCGCTCCAGGCACCGGGACAGCGCGTCGGCGCCCGGTATCTCCCCGAGCCGCCCCCAGGCGACCGCGGGCTCGCCACCGAGCCGGATCTCCGCCGCCGTACGCGCCAGACGAACGCCGACCGGTCCGCCCAGCGACTCCCCCACCGCCTCCGCCGCTTCCCGGGGCCCGGCTCCGGCGGAAATGCAGGCTGCCAAGAGATCTGCCGCCAACGGGAGTTGACGTGCCATTTCTGCGGCCTCCACAGCATCTGCCCGCCGTTCGCGGCCGCACCGGGTCCGCTGCCACTTCCAGATGCCGTACGCCCCCACCAGCCCGGCCATGACCCCGGGCACTCCCCCGATCAGAACCACGCCCGTCGCCACAGCGGCCAGCGGCGCAACCCATCCCTTCACCCGGGCACGTGAAACTGTCCACCCACGTCGGCGCGTCCCCGGGCCGATGGCCAGCAGCACGGCACCTCGACGGCGCGTTCGCTTCCGCCGCCGCCCCGCCAGGACATGGGCCAGACACGCGACCGTTCCCAGCACCGCCCACACTGCCGCTGTCCGGTGGACGGCATCGCCGTCGACCCCGCTCATGCCGCCTCGCCCACCCGTACGATCCGGCAGGCCCAGCAGAGACCGGCCGCCTCCAGCAGCCCGCCCACCACCAGACAGACGAGCCCGGCCGGCGAGTGCAGCAGCACTCTCAGCGGATCGGCTCCGAGCGCCGCTCCCAGCCCCAGGCCCAAAACCGGCAGCAGAGCCAGTACGGTCACCGTCGACCAGGCACCTGCCAGTTGGGCCCGCAACTCCTCCCGCCGGCGTCGCTCAGCTCGCAGCGCGCCCTCCAGGCGGTCCAGACCCGCCGCGAGCCCGGCCCCGCCGTCCACCGCCACCCGCCAGCAGGCGGCCACCCCGGCAAGCCCGTCCAACCCCGGCTCGCACGCCGCCTGTCGGAGCGCCCCCGGCACATCGCCACCGAACCGCGCAGCCGCGGACACCCCCGCCTCCGCCGCTCCCAGCACCCCGGCCCCGCCGACAGCCACGAGCAAGGCGCGCCCCGGCTCATGCCCAGCCCGTAACTCGCCCACGACAGCGCCGCACAGCGCTACCACCCCGTCGGCCCGGTGTTCCCGCTCCTTTCTCAGCGCCCGTCCCCGCAGCCACCGCCGGACCAGCGGCATCCCCACCGCACCCGCCAGAAGCGGCAGGAAGGAGTCCCCCAGCACCGCGATGGCCAGCGCCACCGGCAGGCAAAGCCACTCCCGCCGCTCCCGCAATCGCGCCTGGCACCATGTCTGAATCCGCGCCCCGCGCTCACGCAGCGGCGGCTCCATCGCTCCGTCGACGAACATCCCCCGTGCTCGCCGTCGCCCCTTGTCCCGCGCCACCATCAGCCAGGCCGCCACGCCGACGCACAGGACCGCCGCGCAGTTCACGCTCGACAACAGCACCGTCGCGCCGCCGTTCACAGCGCACCCCCGATCAGCGACCGCAGCCGCTCCCAGCCCCGCTCCTGCACAAACCCGGCGACACCCCAGCGCAGCGCCGGCACGGTCACCACCAGCCCGGCCGCGTCCCGCTCCAGGACCTGCACCTCGGCGATCCGCCGCTGTCCGGTCCGGTCCCGTACGAGGTGGACCACCACCGACAGCGCAGCCGCCAGCTGGCTGTGGAGTGCCGTCCGGTCCAGGCCCGCCGCGGTTCCCAGCGCCTCAAGGCGGGCCGGGACGTGCTCGGCAGCGTTGGCATGCACCGTTCCGCAGCCGCCTTCATGTCCGGTGTTCAGCGCGGCAAGCAGTTCGGTGACTTCGGCGCCCCGCACCTCCCCGACCACAAGCCGGTCGGGACGCATCCGCAGCGCCTGCCGCACCAGGTCCCTCAGGGTCACCCGCCCCGCCCCCTCCTGGTTGGCGGGCCGCGACTCCAGGCGCACCACATGCGGGTGGTCCGGCCGCAGCTCCGCCGAGTCCTCGGCGAGCACGATTCGCTCACGCTTCCCGACCACGCCCAGCAGACTCGACAAAAGGGTCGTCTTCCCGGCCCCCGTCCCCCCGCTGATCAAGTACGAGACCCGAGCCCGCACCAATGCCCTCATCACCTCGTCACCGCCCGGCGGCACGGTCCCCGCCGCGACCAGTTCCGTCAGCGAGAAGGCCCTGGGCCGCACCACCCGCAGCGACAGGCACGTGGAGCCGACGGACACCGGCGGCAGCACTGCATGCATACGAGTGCCGTCGGGCAACCGTGCGTCCACCCACGGCCGGGCGTCGTCCAGTCGTCGCCCCGCCACGGCTGCCAGACGTTGCGCCAGCCTGCGCACCGCGGCGGCGTCCCGGAAGGTCACCCCGGTGAGTTCGAGTCCGCCTCCCCGGTCCACCCACACCCGGTCCGGCGCGGAGACCAGGACATCCGTCACAGCCGGGTCGGCCAGCAAGGGTTCCAGCACCCCGGTCCCGATCAGCTCGCCGCGCAACTCATCAGCCGCGCCCAGCACTTCGGCATCGCCGAGCAACCGTCCCTGTGCGCGGAGCGCTGCCGCGACGCCGGCCGGGGTCGGCGCCGCGCCGCTCTGCGCCAGCCGCTGCCGTACGGCATCGAGCAGTGTCTCGGTCATGACGCGCCCCCGCCGTTGCGTCCCCCTGCGCCCTCGGACGCGAGTGCTCGTTCCCAGAACGCCGTACAGAACCTGGCGAGAGGAGCACGCGCACTGCCGCCCGGCGGGGCACCGTCGTCCTGGGCGGCCAGCAGCCCTGCGTCGATCGGGAGTTCACCGACAAGCGGAAGTCCCAGCGCCTGGGCCACCCACTGCTCATCCAGACCGGCCGCGTACGGGCCGCGGACCACCACCCGCAGGTCGTCCAGGACCGTCCCGGCCATCGCCGCCACCCGCTTCGCCGCCGCGACTGCGCGCAGCTCCCCGGGAACCACCAACAACCCGAGATCCAACTGTGCGAGCGCCTCGGCCACCGACTCGTCGACCCTGCGCGGCAAATCGACGACCACCACCCCACCGAGCCTGCGCGCGGCGGCCAGCACGGCCTGTATGGCCTGTGGCGGGATGACCACCCAGTCGTCGCGACTCCAACTGAGCACGCGCAGACCATGCAGCGCAGGCAGGGACTCCTCCAGCGCGCCTCCCCCGACCCGCCCCTTGGAATGGACGAAATCCGGCCACCTCATTCCCTCGACCCGCTCGCCACCGAGCAGCACATCGATGCCCCCGCCGAGCGGATCGCCGTCGATCAGCATGGTCCGCCGTCCGCCCCTGGCAGCGGTCACCGCGAGAGCGCAGGCCAGTGTGGACGCGCCGGAGCCGCCTCGTCCGCCGATCACTCCGACCGTGAGCGCCGGCCTGCCCATGCCTTCCGCCGCATTGGCGATCTGATCGACGAGCCAGCCCTCCGAATCGGGCAGCCTCAGCACATACTCGGCCCCGATCTCCACAGCGCGCCGCCAGACATCCGGGGCGTCCCGCACCCGGCCGACGAGCATCACGCCGCGCCTGCGTACCGCTCCCCGGCAACGCTGAGCAGCATCGTCCCCCACGAGAACCACCGGGGCCCGCTCCCAGTCGCCTCTGCGCTCGGGCAACGAGTGATGAACTTCTGGTTCCGCTCCTGCGGCCGCGCACAGTCGCAACAGATCGTCGAGGAGTTCCACATCCTCGGTCACGATCAGCGGGCCGCCCCGCTGCACTTCAGCCGTTGACGGACGATCCCGTGCGATGGATTCAGCCACGTTCACCGCCCCCCTTCCCACTACACCTTCATCGCGGTTCGCGGTGATCCCGGAGCGTTCCGGGATCAGCGATTCCACAACCCGCGGACTTCGCGGCTGGAATCACCGTGCAGGGCTTCGGAAAATCGTGTGGATCTTGCTCAAAAACTGTGGACAACTCCGCCGTTGTGAATAACTCTGTCGCTCAAACCGGCGACTTCCGGAGAGCAGCACTTCCGCTACGCACCGTGACGGGACAAGATGGCGAGAGAGATCCCGAGAAGCAGGCCGTCACGGCCGAGAGGGAGGAAGAATGCTTGATTCCGCACGACAGAAGCGTGTCCGGACATGCGACGACCCCCGCCGGGGGGGAGAGCGGGGGTCGTCCCCACGGCCGACTCGGGGGGGGAGGAGCCGGACCGGGTTAGCACGGTCGCGAACGATCCGTGACTTCCATGGTGTACCCGACAGCCTTCTCAGGCAAACCCACGCGCTGGAGTTTACGCCGAATGGTGGGCCCCTATGCTCTGCCTTGTGGAAAACCGCTTCTTGCCGCGCACAGCAGCCTTCTTTGACCTGGACAAGACGGTCATTGCGAAGTCTTCGACGCTGACCTTCAGCAAGTCCTTCTACCAAGGCGGGCTGATCAACCGCCGCGCTGTACTGCGCACTGCGTACGCACAGTTCGTGTTCCTTGCCGGGGGCGCAGATCACGACCAGATGGAGCGGATGCGGGAATATCTCTCCTCGCTCTGCAAGGGCTGGAACGTCCGACACGTGAAGGAAATCGTCGCCGAGACCCTGCACGACCTGATCGACCCGATCATCTACGACGAGGCAGCGACACTCATCGAAGAGCACCACACCGCCGGGCGTGACGTGGTGATCGTCTCGACATCGGGCGCCGAGGTCGTCGAGCCGATCGGCGAGCTGCTCGGCGCCGACCGGGTCGTCGCCACCCGCATGGTCGTCGGTGACGACGGCTGCTTCACCGGCGAAGTGGAGTACTACGCGTACGGGCCGACAAAGGCCGAGGCGATCAAATCACTCGCGGTATCGGAGGGGTACGACCTCTCACGCTGCTACGCCTACAGCGATTCCGCGACCGATGTACCGATGCTGGAGTCGGTCGGCCACCCGCACGCGGTGAATCCGGACCGCACCCTCCGACGAGAGGCAGTCCTCCGCGAGTGGCCGATTCTCGTCTTCAACCGACCAGTCCGACTCAAGCAGCGACTGCCCGCGTTCTCACTGCCGCCGCGCCCGGCGTTGGTCGCCGCGGCGGCGCTGGGAGCAGCCGCCGCGACGGCGGGATTGGTCTGGTACGCCTCCCGCCGCCGTGCCACCGCAGCCTCTGCCTGATGTACGGCCGGGGGCAAGAGCCAAGGAGAGGTGAACAGGGAGAACCTGGCACACATCCCGCACCCCACATCCCGCCGACAGGCACACCGACGGGGGACAGTCTCCGGCCCCGGCGTGCGGAACCGGTCGGCGGATCCGGTGCGCGGACCCGGCCGACGAACCCAGTCGACGACCCGGTCGGCGAGCCCGGTCGGCGGAATCAGGCAGGCGACCGACCAACCCATTTCCCCCGCGACACCAGATTGCCTGACTTGCCCTTAATTGAACCTAAAAGTAAAGAAGTGTGGCCAGCACTACCGCTCACTCCGGCCCTGGAGTACAAAGGACTCAACGGCCCGCGAGACCAAGGACATCCGAGAGGATTACCTTTAACGCAGAGATGGCCCCACGGACCGAGCATGAAAACCGAGCACCCACGCGACGTCGACCCGTCGATTACGGGCCAGCCGCACCAGGGAACGGGCAAAGCCCCCGACCTGATGGGCACATATCGAGGACGCATGGTAACTGGGTAGACATGCCAGCGGCGGTACCGAGAGCGGTACCGCCGCAACCCTTTTGCGCGGCACCGGAGTTACGGTAATGGCCGCCTCCTCGGAACACTGCACGGAAGTCTGCGCCGAAGCTGCTCACCCGTGCCACCGCGGTGCTGCTCACCCGTACGCCGCGGTGAAGTCATTCATTCGCCGCTTCCAGCTTGCCGCGCCCGGACCGGCGGCCCCGCAGCCCGTTACGCAGCACCCCGCTGCAACGCCTCGCACACCGCCGTCGACTCTCTGACGCCAAGCTCCACGGCGCGGCCGCAATGGGCGATCCAGGCCGCCATCCCTTCCGGCGACCCCGACAGATACCCCTCGAACGCAGCGACGTACGCCGCTCGTCCCTGCTCCGCATGTCCCACCTCGGCAGGACAGATCGCCTTGGGGTCGAGCCCGCTGTCGATCAGCACGATCCGCTCGGCAGTACGCGCGACGAGACCGTTGCACGAACCGAATGGGCGCAGGGCCAGCAGTTCACCGTGCACGACCGCGGCCGACACCAGCGCGGGCGCCGAACCGCCCGAAAGGATCAATCCGGAGAGGCCCTCCAGCCGCCCGGCCATCTCCACCGCATCCGGCAGCACCGCTTCGATCAGCGGCTCATCCACGGATTCACCCGCCAGCCGCGGTCGGCCGACAGAGTCGTCGGGGGCCGCTCCTCCGGCCGCGACCAGATGCAGTCGCGCCAGTACACGCAGCGGCGACTGCCGCCAGATGGAAAGCAGTTGGCCGGCTTCGGCAGTGAGCCTCAGGGCTGCGCCGACCACCTGCGCCTCGGCGTCGCCGCTGAAGTCGGTGCGCCGGCGCACCTCCTCCAGATTCCAGTCCGCACCCGACAGCGCCGCCGATCCACGTGCGCCACGCAGCGCCGCTTCGGAGGTGACCTCGTTGCTGCGGCGCCGCATGACGCGGTGCCCGTAGACGCGATCGGCGGCCTTGCGTACGGAGTCCACCGCGTCGGCGACCCCCGGCAGGGCGCCCAGGGCGGCGAGCGGATCAGAGGCAGGCGTACTCATAAGTAGCGAGGCTACGCGCCCCCTGCGTCGCTGCCGCCCAGGAGTGGCCTTCTTCACGAAGCGCGGCAGCAGAACGCAATCAAGCCGCTACCCTAGGTGAACATGAAGATCGCTTTCGTAGGGAAGGGCGGCAGCGGCAAGACCACGCTGTCCTCGCTCTTCATCCGCCACCTTGCTGCCAATGAAGCCCATGTCGTCGCGGTGGACGCCGACATCAACCAGCACCTCGGAGCCGCGCTCGGCCTCGACGACCACGCGGCCGCGACGATGCCTGCCATGGGCGCCCAGCTGCCACTGATCAAGGAGTATCTGCGCGGCAGCAACCCCCGAATCGCCTCCGCCGAGACGATGATCAAGACGACTCCGCCAGGCGAGGGCTCACGGATCCTGCGGGTACGCGAGAACAACCCGATCTACGACGCGTGCGCCCGGACGATCCGGCTCGACGACGGGGAGATCCGACTAATGGCCACCGGGCCGTTCACCGAGTCGGATCTGGGCGTGGCCTGCTACCACTCCAAGGTCGGTGCGGTCGAACTGTGCCTCAATCATCTCGTCGACGGCCCCGACGACTATGTCGTTGTGGACATGACGGCAGGTTCTGACTCCTTCGCTTCCGGGATGTTCACCCGCTTCGACATGACGTTCCTGGTTGCCGAGCCGACCCGTAAAGGCGTGTCGGTCTACCGCCAGTACAAGGAGTACGCCCGGGACTTCGGGGTCACGCTGAAGGTCGTCGGCAACAAGGTGCAGTGCGAGGACGATCTGGAGTTCCTGCGCGCCGAGGTGGGCGACGACCTGCTGGTGGGCGTCGGACACTCCGACTGGGTGCGGGCGATGGAGAAGGGACGGCCCGCCCGATTCGAGTTGCTTGAGGCGGACAACCGGATGGCCCTCCAGTCGCTCCAGAACGCCGCGGAGGATTCGTACGAACTGCGGGACTGGGAGCGCTACACCCGGCAGATGGTGCACTTCCATCTGAAGAACGCGGAGAACTGGGGCAATGCGAAGACGGGTGCGGACCTGGCCGCCCAGGTCGACCCCGCTTTCGTGCTCGACGAGCGGTACGTGCAGGACAACGCCGCTCAACCGGCCTGACGTGCCGGCGCCCCGACCGGATGGAAGCACGTTTTCCGGTCGGGGCGCCATGACTCCCCAGCGGCAGTCCCAGCGTGAGGACACGCGATTCGCCGGGCGTGTGCGGTCATCGGACGCTCATCGCACACGCACATCGAGGGATGTCGCGGCTCCCGCACGGACTCCGTCAACGGGCTCCGTCACCGGGCTCCGTCAACGGGCCGGTCATCGGGCCGGCGGGACTGGCCCGATCCGTACCGAACCGTGGGTGCGCCCCGCCGCCCCCCGGCACCCGGCCCACGTCCGTACCGGGCACCCGCCCCACGTCCGTGCCCGTTGCCCGGTCCGTGGCCAGCGGACCTCATTTCTGAGCGCGGTTCGAGGGGCGCTTGCCCTCGAAACGCTGTCCCGCTTCACGGCAGGGGGTCTGGCGGCCCCGGATCTCGGATACGTCCCGGAGGGACAACGGCCGACTCCCGCGATCAGCGCAACGGTCATGGCTCCCAGGGCGACCCGCTCGGCGGCGGTCCTCTGCGCGGCACCCATCCGCCCACCCTCATTTCCTACGAGAAATGCGCGCTGAAGTGCCGAAAGCCCTGATCAAGGTCGCACGCGATCACACCGGAATCACAATGACAGACCATATGTAAACCTTTCTATTCACTTGAATGGGCGATTGATCGGCCCATTCAGCCTCAAACATGGACAGCTCTCTTTACTCTCCATTACGATCTATTTACTGAGAGTTGAGAAATCCCGCCGCTGCACGCCGTGACCCACGGCCGCGTCCCCCACGTTCCGCGACCGCGCTGCCCCGGAGGAGACGGGAACATGTCCGCTTTTGCACCCACTCGCCATAACCACACAGCCCGCAGCACGAGCCCACCCCGCGCCTCGGGAATCAAGCGCCCACACAGCCCGCCGCCACACGGCGGACGATTCCGCATCACCGCGTCCGACCTGTCCGCGTCGATCACGGTCTTCCTGCTCGCCGTCCCCATGTCCCTCGGTCTCGCGGTCGCCATGGGCGCCCCGCTGATGGCCGGCCTCATCGCAGCCGCGATCGGCGGCGTCGTCGCCGGCCTGCTCGGCGGCACCCCCCTCCAGGTCAGCGGTCCCTCCGCCGGACTGACCGTCGTCACAGCCGAGTTGATCCAGCTCTACGGCTGGCGCACCACCTGCGCGATCACCGTCGGCGCCGGTCTTCTGCAGATCCTGCTGGGCTCGCTACGGGCGGCGCGCAGCGCACTCGCCGTCAGTCCAGCCATCGTGCATGGCACCCTCGCCGGTATCGGTGTGGCCATCGCGCTCGCGCAACTACACATCGTGCTCGGCGGATCGCCTCGAAGTTCGGCCGTCGACAATGCCCTTGCCCTGCCCCGTCAGCTGGGACAAGTGAGTCCGGCAGCTCTGCTGATCGGTCTCCTGACCATCACCGTGTTGGTCCTGTGGCCGCGGATTCCAGGGCGATTCGGCCGGGCGGTACGGCGGATTCCGGCTGCTCTCGCCGCGGTGGTGACCGCGACTGCAGCGGCCGCGATCACCGCGCCCGAGATCGCCCGGGTCGATCTGCCGTCCTGGCGCTCGCACGTCCTTCCGGAGATTCCGCACGGCCCTGTACTCGCCCTGACCACAGCTGTGTTCACAGTGATGCTGGTAGCCAGTCTGGAGTCGCTGCTCTCCGCAGTCGCTGTGGACAAGCTGACAGCCGACCGCGCCGGCGAACACAATGCGGCCCGGTCCCAGGCCGACTCGCCGTCCGCGCACGCGTCTGCCTCTTCGCCGGGTTCGCCGGGTTCGCCGGGTTCGCCGGGTTCGCCGGGTTCGCCGGGTTCGCCGGGTTCGCCGTCGACCGTAGGGGTGCTGTCGACCGAGGGTTCGGCGTCCGCTTCACCCCAAGCCCAAGCCGAGGCCCAAGCTCTCGCCCCTGCCCCTGCCCCTGCCGCAGGTCCGGGTCCGGGTCCGGGTTCGGGTTCGGGCGCGGCGCCCTCATCGGACCCGCCCATCAGACGCTCCGATCTCGATCGGGAACTACGCGCCCAGGGCATTGCCAACACGCTGTCCGGATTGGTGGGCGGGCTGGCGGTGTCCGGGGGTGCGGTGCGCAGTTCGGCAAATGTGCGGGCCGGTGCGACGAGTCGCGCTTCCACTGTGCTGCACGGCGTCTGGGTCATGCTCGCCACCGGACTGCTGGTGGCCGTTCTGGAGTGGATCCCGCTGGCCGCACTCGGCGCGCTCGTCATGATGGTCGGCATCCAGATGGTGAACTTCGCCCACATTCGCAATGTCCATAAACACCGGGAATTCCTGGTGTACGGGTCGACGATCACCGGCGTGATCCTCTTCGGTGTGCTCAAGGGGGTGGTGCTCGGCATCGCCGTCGCGGTGGCCGTAGCCCTGCACCGGCTGGCTCGGACCAGGATCACTGTGACTGATCAGGGTGGCCAGCACTTGGTGGTGGTACGCGGCCAGTTGACGTTCCTCGCTGTGCCCCGGCTCAGCCGGACGCTCGGCCAACTGCCTCAGGACGGGGATGCAGTCGTCGAGCTGGACGGCTTCTTCATGGACCATGCGGCATACGAGGCGATCCAGGGCTGGAGCATTGCCCAGCGGGCCCACGGCGGCCGGGTCGTCTTCACCGGAAGGTCCGGCGGCCGGATCGCCGAACCCGCATCCGCGGCGCATTCCTGTTGCCGACCCTGGACGCCATGGCGCAACCATCACTGCCACGACCAGCCTGAACAGACGACCGAAACCCACCCCACCCGACTCGCTACGGACCTCGGCGTGATCCCCGGGACGAATCCCGGCACGCACCCCACCACCACCGGCGCCACCACCGACACCACCGACACCAACACCGGCAAGTGCCCAGCCCCCGGCCACAGACACAGCGAAAGCTCCGCCTCTGCCGAGGATCGCTCCCCCGAGACAGCCGCCCCGGAAGCGCGCAGCACCCTGCCCCCAAGCAACTTGCCCGATGCCACCCGGCGCGGGTCAGGAGGCAGTCGCCTCTTCAGCGGCCTGAGTTCCTTCCAACGCAACACCGCTCCGCTGGTACGCGAGGAGTTGGCCCGGCTGGCCCGCGAGGGTCAACGCCCTTCTCAGCTCTTCATCACCTGCGCCGACTCCCGTCTGGTCACCAGCATGATCACGGCGAGCGGCCCGGGTGACCTGTTCACCGTGCGGAACGTCGGCAATCTGGTCCCCCCGTCCGGCACCGAGTGGAGTGACGACTCGGTAGGAGCCGCGATCGAATACGCGGTGGATGTACTGAAGGTGGAGTCCATCACCGTCTGTGGGCACTCCGGCTGCGGCGCGATGCAGGCTCTGCTCGGCACCGAGCCGGACCCGGACGCTCCGCCGACATCACTGTGGCGCTGGCTGAGACACGGGCTGCCGAGCCTTGAGCGTATGGCGTCCCGGCATGCTGCCTCGGCCCGGATCTCCGGCCGGCCGTCAGCCGATGCGTTGGAGCAGCTCTGCCTCACCAATGTGATCCAGCAACTGGACCATCTTCGGACTCATGCATCGGTGGCGCGGCGGCTCGCCGACGGCACGCTCGAACTGCACGGAATGTACTTCCACGTGGGCGAGGCGCAGGCCTATCTGCTGTCCGAGGGAGCGAGCGCCGGGCTCACACACGACGAGGTGTTCGACCGTGTCGGCCCTGGCGACATCAACACCGGACCCGGTGCCCAGGCCCTGAACACCCCCCACACCCTGGCCGATCGCCGCGCCTTTGACGACCTCCACTCCTCGACCAGCCTCCACTCCCCGAACGACTTCCACTCCTCGACCGGTCTCCACTCCTCGCCCGATCCCCACACCCTGGACGCCCTCCACTCCCCGATGGCCCCCTCCACTCCCCGACCGCCCCCCACTGCGCCCCGACCGACCCCCACGCCCTGAACAACTCCCGTACCCCGGGGCGCACCCGCGCTCCGGACGCCTCCACACCTGAACGACGCTCACCTCCCGAACTCACCTCCCGACTGCTCCACACCCCGGGGCGCACCCGCTTCCCGACCGCCCGCACCCCCTGGGCGGCCCCCGCCCCCGGTCGATACCGGCTGCTCTTCCAGGCCGCCGCAGCCCCGGGGATCCATCCGGTTCCGGCGCGTGGGAACGTACTCGCGTCTGAACCGGATTCACCCCCGGTCCGTGAGACCTTGTGGTCCCGCCTCCGTACCGCGCCGTACCACTCGGCTCGCTCTGCCCCGCACCGCACCGCACCGCACCGCACCGCACCGCAGTGCAGAGCACCGCACCGTGCCGGACCGGACGTGGGGGCGGGATCGTGCCTCCATACGAGATACAGGTCTAAACCAATTCCGGGCAGACACTTGTCACCCGGCCTTTGGCCTGATGAGCTATGCCCCGGGACACAACGGACACCCTGGGAATGGGAGATGTCGTGAGCAACGAAAGCCTGGCCAATCTGCTCAAGGAGGAGCGGCGGTTTGCACCGCCTGCCGATCTGGCCGCGAATGCCAACGTCAAAGCGGAGGCGTACGAGCAGGCCGAGGCGGACCGGCTGGGCTTCTGGGCCGAGCAGGCCCGTCGCCTGACCTGGGCCACGGAGCCGACCGAAACGCTCGACTGGAGCAACCCGCCCTTCGCGAAATGGTTCGCGGACGGCAAGCTCAACGTCGCGTACAACTGCGTGGACCGCCATGTCGAGGCCGGCCATGGCGACCGGGTCGCCATCCACTTCGAGGGCGAGCCCGGCGACAGTCGTACCATCACCTACGCCGATCTGAAGGACGAGGTCTCCCGCGCGGCGAACGCCCTCACCGAGCTCGGTGTCGGCAAGGGCGACCGGGTCGCCGTCTATCTGCCGATGATCCCCGAGGCGGCCATCGCGATGCTGGCCTGCGCGCGCATCGGTGCCGCACACTCGGTGGTCTTCGGCGGCTTCTCCGCCGATGCCATCGCCGCCCGCATCCAGGACGCGGACGCCAAGGTCGTCATCACCGCCGACGGCGGCTACCGCCGCGGCAAGCCGTCCGCGCTGAAGCCCGCCGTGGACGACGCCGTCTCCCGTATCGACAGCGTCGAGCATGTCCTCGTGGTGCGGCGCACCGGCCAGGACACCGCGTGGACCGAGGGTCGCGACGTCTGGTGGCACGAGATCACCGGCCGGCAGTCCGCCGAGCACACCCCCGAGGCCTTCGACGCGGAGCAGCCGCTCTTCATCCTCTACACCTCGGGCACCACGGGGAAGCCGAAGGGCATCCTGCACACCTCCGGTGGCTACCTCACGCAGGCGGCGTACACCCACAACGCGGTCTTCGACCTCAAGCCGGAGACCGATGTCTTCTGGTGCACCGCCGACATCGGCTGGGTGACCGGCCACTCGTACATCGTCTACGGCCCGCTGGCCAACGGCGCAACGCAGGTCATGTACGAGGGCACTCCCGACTCCCCGCACCAGGGGCGCTTCTGGGAGATCGTGCAGAAGTACGGCGTCACGATCCTCTACACCGCGCCGACCGCGATCCGTACGTTCATGAAGTGGGGTGACGACATCCCCGCCAAGTTCGACCTGAGCAGTCTCCGGGTCCTCGGTTCGGTCGGTGAGCCGATCAACCCCGAGGCGTGGATGTGGTACCGCAAGCACATCGGCGCTGACAAGTGCCCGATCGTGGACACCTGGTGGCAGACCGAGACCGGCGCGATGATGATCGCGCCGCTGCCGGGTGTCACGGAGACCAAGCCGGGAAGCGCCCAGCGCGCCCTGCCCGGTATCTCCGCCACGGTCGTCGACGACGAGGCCAACGAGGTTCCGAACGGCGGGGGCGGCTATCTCGTCCTCACCGAGCCGTGGCCGTCGATGCTCCGCACCATCTGGGGCGACGACCAGCGCTACATCGACACCTACTGGTCCCGCTTCGAAGGCAAGTACTTCGCGGGCGACGGCGCCAAGAAGGATGAGGACGGCGACATCTGGCTGCTCGGCCGGGTCGACGACGTGATGCTCGTGTCGGGGCACAACATCTCGACCACCGAGGTCGAGTCGGCGCTCGTGTCGCACCCTTCGGTTGCCGAGGCCGCCGTGGTCGGCGCCGCGGACGAGACGACCGGCCAGGCCATCGTCGCCTTCGTGATACTGCGCGGCAACGCCGTCTCCTCCGACGAGCTCGTCGCGGAGCTGCGCAACCACGTGGGCACCACGCTCGGTCCGATCGCCAAGCCGAAGCGGATCCTGCCGGTCGCCGAGCTGCCGAAGACCCGCTCCGGCAAGATCATGCGGCGTCTGCTGCGCGACGTCGCCGAGAACCGCGAGCTGGGCGACGTCACGACGCTCACCGACTCCTCGGTGATGGACCTCATCCAGACCCAGCTGCCGTCCTCCTCCTCCGAAGACTGACCTCAGCGGGACCGACCGCGATAAGTCCGACGGACCGGAATCGCCTGGGCGCAACCGACCTGGGCGGAACCGACCGCAGTAGAACCGACGGACCGGAACCGACCGAATCGGAACCGACCGGAGCGGAACCGACCGGAGCGGGACCGGTCGGAGCAGGTACGTCCCCGAGGGGCATCCGGCAACGCGCCGAGTGCCCCTCGGGCATTTAAGGTGAAGATCACCGGATGGATACAGGCCCACGCACCACGGGTACAGTGGCTGTCGCGTCAACAACACAATAAGAAGTTCCACAGGGTGTGCCGGGAAGTCTGGTCGGCGAGTTCATCAGCCATGCCATCGCTGCCGTACCGACCCGGAGGTCCTCACTCGTGGCCGCGCCCGCCCCCACCCCCGATTCCTCCCGCCGCACCTTTCTCGGGCGCCTGCCTCTCCCCGAGCGGAACTATCTCGCGGACGCCCTGCGCACCGAAACCGTCGGCGGAGTCATCCTTCTGGTCGCAGCGCTCGCCGCCCTGCTGTGGGCGAACGCCTTCGGATCCGCGTACTCGGCCGTCAGCGACTTCCACTTCGGTCCGGGGTCGCTCGGACTCAACCTCTCCGTGGAGCACTGGACGGCGGACGGCCTGCTCGCGGTGTTCTTCTTCGTCGCGGGCGTCGAACTCAAGCGGGAACTGGTCGCGGGTGAACTGCGCAACCCCAGGGCGGCCGCCCTCCCTGTCGCAGCCGCACTGTGCGGCATGATCGTCCCGGCCGTCGTCTACACACTCGTGACCGTGACCGGCGGGGGTTCCGCGGACGGCTGGGCGGTACCGACCGCCACCGACATCGCCTTCGCACTCGCCGTCCTCGCGGTCATCGGCACTTCGCTGCCGAACGCTCTGCGCGCCTTCCTGCTGACCCTCGCCGTCGTCGACGACCTCTGCGCGATCCTGATCATCGCGGTCTTCTTCACCGAGAAGATCCACTTCATGGCGCTGATCGGCGCCTTCATCGGCCTCGTCGTCTTCCATCTGCTGCTGCGCCGGAATGTGCGCGGCTGGTACGTCTACGTACCGCTCGCCCTGGTCATCTGGGGTCTGATGTACAACAGCGGCGTCCACGCCACCATCGCCGGTGTCGCCATGGGCCTGATGCTCCGCTGCACCCGGCGGGACGGCGAGACCCGCTCCCCCGGCGAGCACATCGAGCACCTGATACGCCCGCTGTCGGCCGGTGTCGCCGTACCGCTGTTCGCCCTCTTCTCAGCCGGTGTCACGCTCTCCGGCAGCGCACTGGCCGGCGTCTTCACCCGGCCCGAGACGCTCGGTGTCGTCCTCGGGCTCGTCGTCGGCAAGACCATCGGCGTCTTCGGCGGTACGTGGCTGGTCGCCCGCTTCACGAAGGCGGAGCTGAACAAGGACCTGGCCTGGGCCGATGTCTTCGCAGTCGCCTCGCTCGCGGGGATCGGCTTCACCGTCTCGCTGCTCATCGGTGAACTGGCCTTCGCCGGCGACGAGGGGCTGATCAACGAGATCAAGGCCGCCGTACTGGTCGGTTCTCTGACAGCCGCCCTGCTCTCCGGTGTGTTGCTCAAGCTCCGGGTCCGCAGATACCGGACGCTGTACGAGGCGGAGGAGCGCGACGAGGACGAGGACGGCGTGCCCGACGTCTACGAGCAGGACGATCCGGAGTACCACCTGCGGATGGCCGCGATCTACGAGAAGAAGGCGGCCGAGCACCGTCGTCTTGCCCAACTGGCGGGGGCAGCGAGCACCGAGCCGGACAGTCCGGCATGATCTGACACCAGATGTGTTGAGCAGGAGCGCAGGAAAGGGAGTCAGGGATGAGCGACCCCGGCAACAACGCGGGCAGCGCCGACCGCAGTCTCGGGCAACTGGTCGCCACCGCGACGGCCGAGATGTCCGCACTGGTGCACGACGAGATCGCCCTGGCCAAGGCCGAAGTGCGACAGGACGTCAAGCGCGGCGTCACCGGAAGCGTGGTGTCCGTCATCGCGGGCGTGCTGTTTCTGTTCGCGATCCCGGTGCTGAGCTTCGCGGCGGCGTACGGCATCCACAATCTGGGGCTTGGGCTGGCCTGGTCGTTCCTGATCGTGGGCGGCGCGTTCATCGTGCTGGGAGCATTGCTCGGGCTGTTCGCCTTCGCGAAGTTCAAGAAGGTGAAGCCGCCGGTGAAGTCCATCTCTTCGGCCAAGCAGACGGCGTCCGTCCTGCAGGGCGTCAAACCGCACCCGCGACCCGCCGTCACAGCCGGGGAAAGCCGTCCGGCCGTCGAGGGCAGCACGCAGCCGGGCAAGGCTCTGGAGAAGGCTCCGGTTCAGGACAAGTCGCCCGCTGTGGCACGCTCGTCCACATGACGGTCCCCGATTTCAGCACATCCGGCCCGGTAGGCCCGGAAGGTCATGCAGATCCGGAAGGTCATCCAGACCCGGAAGATCATGGAGATCCGGAAGGCCAAGCAGACCCAGAAGGCCAAGCAGGCTCGGACGAGCAAGCAGGCAAGGAGGGTCAGGCAGACAAGAAGGGCCTGGCCGACCTGACCGGCGGTCTGACCGGCCGGGCGGCCCCTGTCGGCTTCTCGGGCCCGACCGGCCACTCAGACCCCTCGGCCCCCCGGGGCCCTTCAGCCCCCTCAGGCCCTTCAGATCCCTCGGACCCGCCGAGCGCTCCCGGCGCGGTCGGTTCCCCCGGCCCGGCTGGTTCCGGCGGGCCTGTGCGGATCGACGGGCCGTGGACCCACCGGGACGTGGCGGCGAACGGCGCCCGCTTCCACATCGCCGAACTCGGCGAAGGGCCCCTGGTGCTGCTGCTGCACGGCTTCCCGCAGTTCTGGTGGACCTGGCGCCATCAGCTCACCTCACTGGCCGACGCCGGTTTCCGCGCCGTGGCGATGGATCTGCGCGGTGTCGGCGGCAGTGACCGCACACCCCGGGGATACGACCCCGCCAACCTGGCGCTCGACATCACCGGCGTGATCCGCTCGCTCGGTGAACCGGACGCCGCCCTGGTCGGCCACGACATGGGCGGCTACCTCGCCTGGACAGCCGCGGTGATGCGGCCGAAACTGGTGCGCCGCCTCGTCGTCTCGTCCATGCCGCACCCGCGCCGCTGGCGCTCCTCGATGCTCTCCGACTTCGCGCAGTCCCGTGCGGGCTCGTACATCTGGGGTTTCCAGCGCCCATGGGTACCGGAGCGTCAGCTCGTCGCGGATGACGCCGCGTTGGTGGGCCGGCTGATCCACGACTGGGCGGGCCCCCGGACGCCGGAGTTCCCCGACGAGGCGGCGGTCGACATCTACCGGCGGGCGATGTGCATCCCGTCGACGGCACACTGCTCGATCGAGCCGTACCGCTGGATGGTGCGCTCCCTGGCCCGTCCGGACGGCATCCAGTTCAACCGGCGCATGAAACGACCGGTACGGGTTCCCACGCTGCATCTGCACGGTTCACTCGATCCGGCGGTGCGTACGCGCAGCGCGGCGGGGTCCGGCGCGTACGTCGAAGCGCCGTACCGTTGGCGACTTTTCGACGGTCTGGGACACTTCCCCCACGAGGAGGATCCGGACGGGTTCTCGGCCGAACTCATCAACTGGCTCAAGGATCCCGAGCCCGACCGGTAGCTGTGCGGGCGTCGTTCTCCGACGAACAGCCAATTGCCTGACGCATAGGCCAATTGGCTGGCGGATGGGTGGTTACCGACCATGAGGCACGGGCAGACGTCGAGGTATGGGCTGGACGCACGACTTCGGTGACGCAGCACGCAATCGTCGCTCGACCGCCACGGCGGATCCGAGCATTCATGAGGGGGACGGCCCACAGGGCCGGGTGCACGCTATGCAAGTTCTGCATGATCCCCAGCTCGGTATTCCGCGCATTCTGCGCCGTCGGGCCCGCTGGGTCTCGGCGCGGCTGCGCCATCCACGCGGATGATGTCCGCCCCGCGCGGATGATGTCAGTCCCGCACGGCCGATGAACATTCAACGGCCGGGCGGGACTTCCACAACTCTCCGGGCTGCCGCGGGGCGGTCTGCCCAGGACATGTCCGGCGGATCGACGCCGCAGCGTTTCCAGTGCTGTGACCGGGAAGGTTCACCGGGTTGTTGGGCGTTGGCGCGGGGACTGGAGGAAGGCGATGAGAGCGGCTGTGAGCTCGGCGGGCGCGTCTTCTTGGACGAGATGGCCCGCACCGGCGATTGGTTCAAGTCGCGCGCCCGGGATGCGGGCGGCGAGCTCCCGTCCTTTCGCCACGGGAATCCAGGTGTCGTCCTGACCCCAGCACACCAGCGTTGGGATGCCGATCTCGCCGTACCGGTCCTGCACCTCGTCGGTGTAGAGCTGGTCGGCCTGGGCGATCTGCCGGTAGAAGGCCGCCTGGCCGGGGTCGCCGAGCCAGGGCCGGACGAGCCGGTCGAGGACTGCCGGGTGCAGGCCGGGACTGCTGGCCGAAGTTACGTACTCACGCACCAGGGCGTGGTGCAGCGCGGGCGGCAGTCGCTCGAAGACCTCGGAGTGCTCACCGACAAGCCGGAAGAACGGCGACCCCCACGGTGCCAGCGCGACCGGGTCGACCAGAGCGAGCGCGCGATAGCGGGCGCCGTGCAGCAGATGCGCCCGCAAGGAGACGGCACCGCCGAAATCGTGGGCGACCACCAGGGGTTCCTCCAGGCCCCAGTGCGCCAGAAGCTCGGTGAAGACCCTGCCCTGGGCAGCCAGGGAGACATCCTGGCCGACGGACATTTCCGATGCCCCGTAACCGGGCATGTCCCACACGAACACCTGGTGACGGCGGGCGAGTGAGCGGGCGACAGCGCGCCAGACATACGAGGAGAAGGGTGTGCCGTGCAGGAGCACGACCGGATCCTGGCCAGGTTGTCCGAGGCTGCCCCAGCGGACGCCGCCCGACGTGCTGCGGAATGTCTCGGCCAGCTGCCATTCACTCACGGGTGCTGTTCCTCTCTGCTGTGCTTCCGGTCCAAGCGGGGTGATCGAACGGAGTTCGGTCCGGGCTGCGTGGTCACAGGCCGGTAGCGCCGTGCCCGGACAGTGAATTCACCTTGTGCTTGGTCACGCGGCGGCGGACGTGAGCGGTCTGCCGCCTTTGGCTCCACAGGGTGTCGTCGCCGAGGGAGTAGCAACCGTGGAAGTAGGTGACTCCGTGGGTGCGGTGGTAGGTCGCCGGGACGCGGTCGGGCCGGCCCTGTTCGGCCCAGCGGCTGCCGCCGGTGGGGCGGATGCCCAGCGGGCCGAATTCGTCGAACGCGAAGACGCGGTCCGGGAAGTGCTCAATGACGTGTTCGATCCGGTCGAGCCTGGCGTCACGGTCACGGTCGGGGTCGGTGGACTCCTTCCACATCTTGGTGCGTTGGAAGGTCACGCCGCGGCGGGCGAGCAGGGTCCTCAGGGCCTCGCGGCCGATGCGAATCACCCGGCCGTGGACTTTGCGCAGGTAGGCGGCGAGTTCGCGGAGGGACCAGCGGGTGAAGGGCTGGCCGAGCTTGCGTGGGCGGGTGGTGGCCGTCTGGATCACGAAGTCCTCGTCGTCAGGGCTGAGCAGGCGGGGACGGCCTCCCGCCCACCGAGGGTCCAGCCAGGCCAGGCCGATCTCATTGAAGCGGTGAATCACATCCCGCACCGTGTCCTGGTCGGCCTGGACCAGCTGGGCGATCACCGGCACGGTGTTCCCGCCGGCTGAAGCGAGCAGCATCATCGCCCTCCGGTAGCGCACCGTGCTGGTGCTACCCCGCCGCACGATCTGCTGCAGCCGTTGCCCCTCCTGATCCGTCAGCCTCCGGACCTTGACCGGCTCTGCCACCGCACCTCCATGCACCCGATCGGATGAGTCCTCACATCCAACCGGCCGCGAGGTGACTCGCGCCAGCAGCGACCCGGTGAACCTTCCCGGCCACAGCACTAGAGGGCGCATCCCTGGCTGTCGACCTGCTGGTCGGCGGAGCGACCTTGTGAGATGTCCTTGCGGATCTCGTCGGCGGTCAGCGCGTAGCCGGTCTCGGGGTCGTCGAGCGACTTCGCGAAGACGACTCCGTACACCTTGCCGTCCGGGGTCAGCAACGGTCCGCCGGAGTTTCCCTGACGGACGGTCGCGAAGAGCGAGTACACATCGCGGCGGACGGTGCCCCGGTGGTAGATGTCCGGCCCGCTGGCGTCGATACGGCCGCGGACGCGCGCGGCCCGTACGTCGTACGAGCCGTTCTCCGGGAAGCCCGCGACGATGGCGCTGTTCCCGGTGACGGCGTCGTGATCGGTGTCGGTGAACTTCAGCGGCTTCGCGTCGAGGTCCGGTACGTCGAGCACGGCGATGTCGCGCTGCCAGTCGTAGAGGACGACCTTCGCGTCGTACAGGCGTCCCTGGCCGCCGATCTGGACGGTCGGCTCGTCGACGCCGCCGACGACATGGGCATTGGTCATCACCCGGCGGTCGGAGAAGACGAAGCCGGTACCTTCGAGGACCTTGCCACAGCTCGGGGCCGTACCGACGACCTTGACGATGGACTCCTTGGCACGCGCTGCCACGGGGCTGCCGACCAGCGCCGGGTCCGGGGCCTGCACTTCGGTGATCGGCTCGTTGGCGAAGGGGCTGAAGACCTGCGGGAAGCCGTTCTGCGCGAGGACCGAGGAGAAGTCCGTGAACCAGGTGGACGCCTGAGCGGGCATCACCCGGGAGATGCCGAGCAGAACCGAGGAACTGCGGACCTCCTTCCCCAGGGTGGGCAGTGAGGTACCGGCCAGCGCGGAACCGATCAGCCAGGCCACCAGCAGCATCGCGACCACGTTGACCAGGGCGCCTCCGGTGGCGTCGAGAGCACGCGCGGGTGACCACGTGATGTACCGGCGGAGCTTGTTCCCGAGGTGGGTGGTGAATGCCTGGCCCACCGAGGCACAGACGATCACGATGACGACGGCGACAATGGCTGCCGTCGAGGAGACCTCGGAGCCGTTCGTCATCTGGTCCCACAGGACCGGCAGCAGGTAGACGGCGACGAGGCCACCGCCCAGGAACCCGATCACCGACAGGATGCCGACGACGAACCCCTGGCGATAGCCGATGACCGCGAACCACACAGCGCCGGCCAGCAGCAGGATGTCCAGCACGTTCACCGTCTATAGCCTCGCAGATTCGTCACCGGGCCTGTTCCTTCGACTGGGTCCGGGCGGGACCGGACAGCGCAGCACGGGAGTCAGCCTGTCATGCGCGCCAGTCGAGCGGCACCTGCTTGGCGGTGTCCCACGGGCGTTCCCAGCCCGCGTAGTGCAGAATCCGGTCGATCACGCCGGCCGTGAAACCCCAGACCAGGGCGGATTCGACCAGAAATGCCGGGCCTCGGTGACCGCTCGGATGGACCGCGGTCGCGCGGTTGGCCGGGTCCGTGAGATCCGCCACGGAGACGGTGAAGACCCGGGCCGTCTCACCCGGATCGACGACGCCGACCGGGCTCGGCGACCGCCACCAGCCGAGAACCGGTGTCACGACGAAGCCGCTCACGGGGATGTAGAGCCGGGGCAGCACGCCGAAGAGCTGCACTCCGCGCGGGTCGAGGCCGGTCTCCTCCTGAGCCTCGCGCAGAGCGGCCCTGAGCGGCCCCGTAGTGGCCTGGTCGCCGTCCTCCGGGTCCAGGGCGCCGCCGGGAAAGGAGGGCTGCCCAGCGTGCGAACGCAGGCTTCCGGCTCGCTCCATGAGGAGCAGCTCGGGGCCGCCCTTGCCCTCCCCGAAGAGAACGAGTACGGCGGACTGCCGCCCGGCGCCGCTCTCCGGCGGCAGGAAGCGGCTGAGCTGGTCCGGCTCGATCGTCCGCGCGGCACGAGCGACGGGGGCGAGCCAGTCGGGCAGTCCCTGGGCCGTGACAGTGACGGCATCGTCGCTCCCCGCACCGGGATCGGCGGGATCGGCGGGATCGGCGGGAGCCACGGCGGCCGATCCCGCGGTGCTGACGGCCGCCGCGGCGGCCCCTGTGCGGTCGGCGGCGGGATCGGCGTGCGTTTCCGAGCCCGGTCCGTGTGTGGCCTGTCCGTGTGTGGCCTGCTCGTGTGCGGCCTGTGTGCGCGTGCTCTGTTCGTGCGTCTTCATAGGCACCCCTCGTTTCACAACGCCTGTCGTCACGCATTTCGTTCCGGAGCGAGCGCCGTACGTCAGCCGGCGCCCAGGGCCGGTGCGGGCTTGCCCGGGTAGTCCGCGGGCGGGTTCAGCCGCTGACCGGGCTGGCCACCCAGCTCGTACTTCAGCAGCTTTCTGGCCTTGTCCGGATCCGTCTCGCCCTCCCCGTATGCCGGGCAGAGCGGCGCGATCGGGCAGACGCCGCAGGCCGGTCTGCGGGCATGGCAGACGCGGCGGCCGTGGAATACGACGCGGTGCGAAAGCATCGTCCACTCGCTCCTGGGGAAGATCGCGGCGATCTCGGCCTCGACCTTCTCCGGGTCCTCCTGCTCCGTCCACTTCCATCGGCGGACCAGACGCCCGAAGTGGGTGTCGACGGTGATGCCCGGCACGCCGAACGCGTTCCCGAGGACGACATTGGCGGTCTTGCGGCCGACTCCCGGGAGCGTGACGAGGTCGGCGAGCCGACCCGGCACCTCGCCGCCGAACCTGTCCCTGAGCGCCACGGAAAGACCTATCAGCGACTTGGTCTTGGCACGGAAGAAGCCGGTCGGCCGAATGAGCTCTTCCATTTCCTCCGGAACGGCCGCGGCCATGTCCTCGGGGGTGGGATAGGCGGCGAAGAGCGCGGGCGTGGTCTGGTTGACCCTCAGGTCGGTGGTCTGGGCGGAGAGAACCGTGGCGACGAGAAGTTCGAAGGGGTTCCTGAAGTCCAGCTCGGGGTGGGCGTACGGGTAGAGCTCGGCCAGCTCACGGTTGATTCTGCGGGCACGGCGGACCATCGCCAGGTGGGATTCCGGTTTCGCACCGGGCCTCGCGCCGGGTTGCTCACCGGACTTCGTGCCCGGTTTCGCACCGGGCTTCGTGCCGGACTTCGCACCGGGCTTCGTGGCGGGCTTCGTGCCGGGCTTCGTGCCGGACTTCGCACCGGACTTCGCACCGGCCTTCGTGGCGGACTTCGCCGCCGACCTCACCGAGCTCTTCGCTCCACCCTCCGGAACCGATTCACCCATAGGCCCTTTTGTCGCTCCTTTCGGGCGACTCGCACCCTGTTCGCCCACAGCGGAATCACGGGCTTCCGACACCCCATCAGCCCCCTTGGCCTGCGCTCTCACCGGCGATTTGGACACCCGGCCAGCCTAGAGCCACGCACTGACATCCGCCCCGGTCACCGCGGATCCACCCCCGATCGGCCCCCTGCCTCACGGTTCGGGGCGACCGTGCGTCAAACTGGTTTGTGATTGATCGCACTGTTTTACCGTCCGGCATGATGGGGACCACGGTTCCCTGAACAGGCCGACAAGGAGAGAACTCGTGGACGACGTTCTGCGGCGCGCCCCGCTTTTCGCGGCGCTCGATGACGAGCAGGCCGCGGAGCTCCGCGCCTCGATGAGTGAGGTGACCCTCGCGCGCGGCGACGCGCTCTTCCACGAGGGCGACCCGGGCGACCGCCTCTATGTGGTGACCGAGGGCAAGGTGAAGCTCCACCGCACCTCGCCGGACGGACGCGAGAACATGCTGGCGGTCCTCGGCCCCGGCGAGCTGATCGGTGAGCTGTCGCTCTTCGACCCGGGCCCGCGCACCGCCACCGCGACCGCGTTGACCGAGGTCAAGCTCCTCGGCCTCGGCCACGGCGACCTCCAGCCCTGGCTGAACGCCCGCCCCGAGGTGGCCACGGCCCTGCTGCGCGCCGTCGCCCGCCGCCTTCGCAAGACCAACGACCAGATGTCCGACCTGGTCTTCTCCGACGTACCGGGCCGTGTCGCCCGCGCCCTTCTCGACCTGTCGCGCCGATTCGGCGTCCAGTCCGAGGAAGGCATCCACGTCGTCCACGACCTGACTCAGGAAGAGCTGGCCCAGCTGGTCGGCGCCTCCCGCGAGACGGTCAACAAGGCACTCGCCGACTTCGCCGGACGCGGCTGGCTGCGCCTGGAGGCACGCGCCGTGATCCTGCTGGACGTGGAGCGCCTGGCGAAGCGGTCCCGCTGAGGCCCGTCCGCCCGGAGCGGACGCCATGTCCGTACGTACGTAAGGCCCTGCCGCACGGCAGGGCCTTACGCGTGTCCGCGTGAACCAGCGGCCCGGCACCACTCCGCCCCGTCCACACGCGCCCCGGGCCGGCCGCCCCGCAACCGCTCCCCCTGGATCAACCCGTCCCTCTAGATCAGCCCGTCCCGGATCAGCCCGTGCTCGCGCAGGTACTCCAGCTGCGCCAGCACCGAGAGCTCCGCCGCGGGCCACAGGGACCGGTCCACGCCCGCGTACACCTGCGCCACCACCTCCGACGCCGTCCGGTGCCCGGCCTCGACAGCCGTCTCCACCTGGGCCAGCCGGTGCGCGCGGTGCGCGAGATAGAACTCGACCGCGCCCTGCGCGTCCTCCAGCACCGGACCGTGCCCCGGCAGCACCGTGTGCACGCCGTCGTCGACGGTCAGCGAACGCAGCCTCCGCAGCGAGTCGAGGTAGTCGCCGAGCCGTCCGTCCGGATGCGCGACGACCGTCGTGCCCCGTCCGAGGATCGTGTCCCCCGTCAGCACCGCCCGGTCGGCGGGCAGATGGAAGGAGAGCGAGTCCGCGGTGTGCCCGGGAGTCGGCACGACGCGCAACTCCAGCCCCCCGGTGGTGATCACGTCGCCCGTGGTCAGGCCCTCGTCGCCGAGGCGCAGCGCCGGATCCAGGGCACGCACCTTCGTACGGGTCAGCTCGGCGAAGCGCGCCGCGCCCTCCGCGTGGTCCGGGTGCCCGTGGGTGAGCAGGGTCAGCGCGATCCGGCGGCCCGTCCGCTCGGCGGCGTCGATGACGGCCCGCAGATGTGTGTCGTCCAGCGGACCGGGGTCGATGACGACCGCGACATCGGAGTCGGGCTCGGCGACGATCCACGTGTTGGTGCCGTCCAGCGTCATCGGCGAGGCGTTGGGGGCGAGGACGTTGACGGTACGGGCCGTGGCAGGGCCGGACAGCACCCCGCCGCGCGGCTGTCCCGGCAGCGCGGCCGCGTCGCTCATACGGCTTCACCTCCCGCACCACCGGCACCCCCGGCACCACCGGCACCACCGGCACGGGTCGATCCGCTCGGGATGTGCTTGGTGAACTCACTGTGTCCCGGCCAGCTCAGCACCAACTCGTCACCCTCCAGTCTCGCCTGTGCCAGTACGGGGGTGAGGTCCTGGGAATCCGCCGCCTTCAGGGCCTCGGCGGCTGTCCGGTACGGCCTGAGCGCTCGCAGCGTCGACACGGTCGGCGGCATCATCAGCAACTCGCCCCGGTCGTATCCGTCGGCTGCCGCTCCGGGCCCGATCCACACCGTGCGGTCGGCCTCCGTGGAGGCGTTGCGGGTGCGCTGCCCCTCGGGAAGCGCGGCGACGAAGAACCAGGTGTCGTAGCGGCGCGGCTCGAACTCCGGAGTGATCCAGCGGGCCCAGGCGCCCAGCAGATCGGAGCGCAGCACCAGGCCGCGCCGCTCCAGGAACTCCGCGAAGGACAGCTCCCTGGCGACCAGCGCCCCGCGCTCGGCCTCCCAGTCGGCGCCGGTGGTGTCGCTGACGACGGTGTCGGCGGTCGGACCGGCGAGAAGGACACCCGCCTCCTCGTACGTCTCACGGACCGCCGCGCAGACGATGGCCTGTGCCTCGGCCGGAGTATCGACTCCGAGCCGCTCGGCCCAGCTCTCCAGCGCGGGCCCTGCCCAGCCCACGAGCCGGTCGTCGTCGCGCGGGTCGACCCCGCCACCCGGATAGGCGTACGCCCCGCCGGCAAAAGCCATGGAAGCGCGACGACGGAGCATGTGGACGGCGGGACCGCCCCCGCTGTCAGCGGCGGGATCCCGGAGCAGCATCACGGTGGCGGCCCGCTTCGGGGACACGGCCGTCAGCTCGCCCGCGGCGAGTGCCCGGATCCGGTCGGGCCATTCCGGTGGATACCACTGACCATGGGACATGGCCGGAGGCTATCCGGAACCGCGCCGATGTTCGAGAGGCACGTTGATTCGTACATGCCCCGTACACACGTGATCCCGCCCCGCCGTGACGGCCGGACGGGACGGGATCAGCTGTGCGGCGGTGGAAGGCGGCGACGGCCGATGAGACACGGCAGACCTGCGGCTCAGGCCCCGACCAGCTCCACCTGGACCTCGACCTCCACCGGCGCGTCCAGCGGAAGCACCGCGACGCCCACCGCGCTGCGCGCGTGCACACCCTTGTCTCCCAGGACCGCGCCCAGCAGCTCACTGGCGCCGTTGACCACGGCGGGCTGCCCGGTGAAGTCGGTCGCCGAGGCGACGAAGCCCACGACCTTCACGACGCGCGCGATCCGGTCCAGGTCGCCCGCGACGGACTTCACGGCGGCCAGTGCGTTGAGCGCGCAGGTCTTCGCCAGCTCCTTGGCCTCGTCGGGCGTGACCTCCGCACCGACCTTGCCGGTGACCGCGAGCTTGCCGTCCACCATCGGGAGCTGGCCGGAGGTGTACACGTACACGCCCGACTGCACGGCCGGCTGGTACGAGGCCAGGGGCGGCACGACGTCCGGCAACGTCAGTCCGAGCTCGGCGAGCTTCGCCTCGACGGCGCCCGCCACTACGCCTTCTCCCGCTTCAGGTAGGCCACGAGCTGCTCGGGGTTGTTCGGGCCGGGAACGACCTGGACCAGCTCCCAGCCGTCCTCGCCCCAGGTGTCCAGAATCTGCTTGGTCGCGTGCACGAGAAGGGGCACGGTCGCGTATTCCCACTTGGTCATGGCCCGACTGTAATGCCTGGCACGCGCAGCCTCGTGCGTAGCCCGCGGCCCGACTGGTTAGGCTCGAATACGTGAGCAGGTTCCAGGTCGTCAGCGGCAAGGGTGGTACCGGTAAGACCACGGTCGCCGCCGCCCTCGCGCTCGCCCTCGCGACCGAGGGCAGGCGCACCCTCCTCGTGGAGGTCGAGGGCAGGCAGGGTATCGCCCAGCTCTTCGAGACGGAGCCTCTTCCGTACGAGGAGCGCAAGATCGCCGTCGCTCCGGGCGGCGGCGAGGTGTACGCCCTCGCGATCGACGCCGAGCGGGCCCTTCTCGACTATCTCCAGATGTTCTACAAGCTCGGCAGCGCGGGCCGGGCGCTCAAGAAGCTCGGCGCGATCGACTTCGCCACCACGATCGCGCCCGGTGTACGGGACGTGCTGCTGACCGGCAAGGCCTGCGAAGCCGTTCGCCGCAAGGACAAGCAGAACCGGTTCGTCTACGACTACGTGATCATGGACGCACCGCCCACCGGCCGCATCACCCGCTTCCTCAACGTGAACGACGAGGTGGCGGGGCTGGCCCGGATCGGCCCGATACACCATCAGGCGCAGGCCGTGATGCGGGTGCTGAAGTCCCCCGAGACCGCGGTCCATCTGGTGACACTGCTGGAGGAGATGCCGGTCCAGGAGACCGCGGACGGCATCGCGGAGCTGCGGGCCGCCGAACTGCCGGTCGGCCGCGTCATCGTGAACATGGTGCGGCCGCATCTGCTGGACGAGGACGCGCTGCGCACCGCGGCCCGCGGCCGCCGCAAGGAGATCGCCAAGGCGCTGACCCGGGCGGGCGTGACCGGCTCCGCGGGGCTCGTACGCCCGCTGGTCGAGCAGGCCGCCGAGCACGCCCAGCGGGTCGAGCTGGAGCGCGAGCAGCGCCAGGTGCTCGCGGGCCTGGGACTGCCGGGGTACGAACTCCCACTGATCGGCGAGGGCATGGACCCGGCCGGGCTCTACGACCTGGCCACCGAGCTCCGCAAGCAGGACGTGGGTGACGGGGTGGGCGACGAGGTGGGCGAAGGGACGCGACGAGGGGTGGGTACATGACACAGGAAACGGATGCGGTGGACGCGTCCACCGCACTCGCCTCCGCCCCCGCCCTGGACACCGACGCACTGCTCGACGACCCCGGCATCCGGATCGTCGTGTGCTGCGGTTCGGGCGGGGTCGGCAAGACCACGACCGCCGCGGCGCTGGGCGTACGGGCGGCCGAGCGCGGCCGTAAGGTCGTCGTCCTCACCATCGACCCGGCCCGCAGGCTCGCCCAGTCCATGGGCATCGACTCGCTGGACAACATCCCCCGCCGGGTGCCGGGCATCGAGGGCGAGGGCACCGGCGAACTGCACGCCATGATGCTCGACATGAAGCGGACCTTCGACGAGATCGTCGAGGCGCACGCGGACGCCGAGCGGGCCCGCGCGATCCTGGAGAACCCCTTCTACCAGTCCCTGTCGGCCGGTTTCGCGGGTACGCAGGAATACATGGCGATGGAGAAGCTCGGACAGCTGCGGGCACGCGACGAGTGGGATCTGATCATCGTCGACACCCCGCCGTCGCGCTCCGCGCTGGACTTCCTGGACGCACCGAAGCGGCTCGGTTCGTTCCTGGACGGAAAGTTCATCAAGCTGCTGATGGCCCCGGCGAAGATGGGTGGCCGGGCCGGGATGAAGTTCCTCAACGTGGGCATGTCGATGATGACCGGCACCCTGGGAAAGCTGCTCGGCGGCCAGTTCCTGCGCGACGTACAGACCTTCGTGGCGGCGATGGACACCATGTTCGGCGGCTTCCGCACCCGGGCCGACGCCACGTACAAGCTGCTGCAGGCACCCGGTACGGCGTTCCTCGTCGTCGCGACACCGGAGCGGGACGCGTTGCGCGAGGCGGCGTACTTCGTGGAACGGCTCGCCGCGGAGAAGATGCCACTGGCCGGCCTGGTGCTCAACCGTGTCCACGGCAGTGACGCCGCCCGGCTCTCCGCCGAGCATGCGCTCGCAGCCGCAGAAAATCTTGACGGGGTCGGCATTGTGGATCAGAGGACAGGGAAGGCTCACCTTCGTGACACGGCCTACCGGCCGGTCACCTCGCCCGAGCCCCATGCCGAAGCTGCCGCCGAACCCGCTGCCGGCACAGTTGCCGGAGCCGTTGCCGATCCCGACCCTTCTGACGACAAGGACATCGAAGACTGCGAGCAGAATCCTGAACCGGCTCCTGGAGCCGCGACCGCAACCAGGACCGAAGCCGCTTCCGCTTCGGCGCCCGCATCCACGTCCGTGCCCGTCGAGCCCGCTTCAGTCGAGCTGCTGACCGCAGGTCTGCTGCGTCTGCACGCGGAACGGATGCAGGTGGTCGCGCGCGAACAGCGCACACGCGACCGCTTCACCGCGCTGCACCCCGAGGTCGCTGTGACCCAAGTGGCCGCACTGCCCGGTGACGTACATGATCTCGCAGGGCTCCGAGCCATCGGGGACCGGCTCGCGACCGATTCCGCCCCGGTCTGAGCTGCGTAGCCGCCCGCCCGCTCTATCCCACCGCGGCGTACCTCTCGTGCAGTTCGTCGTCGTCCAGCCCGATCGCCACAGGCAGGATGCCCGCGGACTGCTCGTACTCACTGCGCGCGGTCTCCAGCAGTCGACGCCAGGACGTGACGGTCGGCCGCCTGCGCAGCAGTGCGCGGCGCTCCCGCTCCGTCATGCCGCCCCACACGCCGAATTCGACGCGATTGTCCAGCGCATCGGCCAGGCACTCGGTCCGCACCGGGCATCCGGTGCACACCGCCTTGGCTCTGTTCTGCGCTGCCCCTTGTACGAACAGTTCATCCGGATCGGTAGTGCGGCAGGCTGCCTGCGCACTCCAGTCGGTTACCCAGCCCATCACGGCGCCGTCCTCTCCCGAATCGAGGCTCCCCCACGGCGGTAGCGGCATATTCACCGCTGCCAGTTGAGGACGTTACGGAAGGTGGCGACAGCACAACACCCCCTTCGGGCCCAATCTTGGATGGCCCGAACGGACTATGCGTATGCGGCAGATCACCCAGGGGAGTGAGGTGAGGACATGCGTGAGAATCCCGTTAGAATCGGGACAACTCTCCTGTATCGCAACGGACATTCAGGGACACATAAGGTGAATTCGGGAGTGCCTGAATGCGTGGCCGGATTGTGCACGGGGGTTGATACGGGACGGGACTGCTGTGACAGTTGAGAGCAGCTTAGGCCAAGGCATGGACGCCTGTCCGGCGAATGAGAACGTAGGCACCTCACGTTGCTGTGCCATCACGCTCTCGGGACGACTCCTCCGAACACGGCGCGGTCGTGGAGCCGCTGGTACCACTCGTCGGCGTCGAGTCCGGGCTCGGCGCTCAGCAGGACGGGGTTGGGGCCGGGCTCGGCGGTCAGCGGGACGAGCACCACGACCGCGCACCGATCCACGTCGAAACCTCGACGGCCCGGCCGCACCTGGATGTCACGGTCTGGTACTCGAAGGCTCCGAGAAGCCCCCGCTCCTGCGGAACGCCCTCACCAACGGATTAGGCTGCCCCCATGCCAAAAAAGCGCACGGGCGGGGGTCTCACGACGACCCAGCAGGCCGCCAAGTTCCTCGGTGTCGCCGCACTTTCCGGAGTTGTGCTCGCGGGCATCGCGCTACCGGCCGCCGGAGCACTGGGTCTCGCCACCAAGGGGACGGTCGAGGGATTCGACGAGATCCCGGCCAATCTCCAGACTCCGCCGCTGAGCCAGCGCACCACGATCCTGGACAGCAAGGGCGGAATGATCGCCTCGGTGTACTCGCGCGACCGCACGGTGGTCAAGCTGAAGGACATCTCGCCGTACATGCAGAAGGCGATCGTGGCGATCGAGGACGCCCGCTTCTACGAACACGGAGCGGTCGACCTCAAGGGCATCCTGCGTGCGCTGAACCGCAACGTGCAGTCGGGCGGGACCGCGCAGGGAGCTTCGACCCTCACCCAGCAGTACGTGAAGAACGTCTTCATCGAGGAGGCCGGCGACGACCCGGACAAGGTCGCGCAGGCCACTCAGCAGACCATGGGCCGCAAGATCCAGGAGCTGAAGTACGCGATCCAGGTCGAGGAGAAGCTCGGCAAGAAGCGGATCCTGACGAACTACCTGAACATCACCTTCTTCGGGCAGCAGGCGTACGGTGTCGAGGCCGCCTCCCAGCGCTACTTCTCCAAGTCGGCGAAGAACCTGACGCTGGACGAAGCCGCACTGCTGGCCGGCCTCGTGCAGTCGCCGAGCCGCTACGACCCGGTCAACGACCCCGCGGAGGCGACCAAGCGTCGCAACACCGTGCTCCAGCGCATGGCCGACGTCGGAGACGTCTCGCAGGCCGAGGCCGACAAGGCGAAGGCGAACCCGATCAAGCTGAAGGTCAAGAAGCCGAAGAACGGCTGCATCACCGCCGTCAGCGGCGCCGGCTTCTTCTGTGACTACGTACGTCACGTCTTCCTCTCCGACCCGGTCTTCGGCAAGACCAAGGAGGACCGGGCCAAGATCTGGAACCAGGGCGGTCTGACGATCCGGACGACGCTCGACCCGCAGTCCCAGCAGTCGGTCCAGAGCTCGATCAAGACCCACGTCTACAAGACGGACAAGGTCGCGACCGCCGTGACGCTGGTCCAGCCGGGCACCGGCAAGATCATGGGGATGGGCCAGTCCAAGCCGTACGGCTTCGGGCCCGACGAGACCCAGTACAACTACTCGGTCAACAAGAGCATGGGCGGCTCGAACTACGGTTTCCCGACCGGTTCGACGTTCAAGCCGTTCCTCGCCGCAGCGGCCATAGAGGGCGGTAAGCCGGCCACGCAGGTGTACCCGTCCCCGTACGAGATGGACTACCCGGACACGGTGCGGTCCTGCGGGAATCCGTGGGTCAACGACGGTGTGCCGAAGTATCACCTGGAGAACGAGAGCGAGACGGAGAAGGGGCCGTACGCGCTGAAGCAGGCGATGGAGAAGTCCGTCAACACCTACTTCGTGCAGATGCTCCAGGACATCGGCATGTGCCCGGTCTCGAAGATGACCGACAAGCTGGGCGTGGTGCAGGGCGACGGCACCAAGCTGCCGCAGAACCCGTCCACACTGACCCTCGGTTCCAACGGCCTGTCGCCGCTGACGATGGCCAGCGCCTACGCCGCCTTCGCCAACCGCGGCACGTACTGCACGCCGATCGCCATCGAGTCGGTCAGCACGGCGGACGGCACCTCGCTCCCCGTACCGAAGACCAGCTGCTCGCAGGCCATGTCGCAGACGACGGCGGACACCATCAACACCCTGCTGCGCGGCGTGGTCGACTCCGGTACGGGCCAGCAGGCCGGTCTCCAGAGCCGTGACAACGCGGGCAAGACCGGTACGACCGACGCGCGCAAGAACGCCTGGTTCGTCGGCTACACACCGAACATGTCCGGCGCGGTCTGGGTCGGCAGCCCGTCCCAGAAGGTCGAGATGGAGCACATCACCATCGGTGGCGTGTACAAGGACAAGGTGTACGGCGGGGAGGTCCCCGGACCGATCTGGCGCGACGCGATGACGGGCGCCCTGAACGGAGTGGACGCCCCCGCCTTCAACACCGTCAACATCCCGGACCGGCAGGAACACGACGACGAGGACGAGGGCCAACCGGGCCCCGGGGGCAAGAAGCCCGGCAAGAAGCCCAGCAAGACTCCGTTCCCCGGCATCAGCATCCCGCCGGACCTGATCGGCGGGAACAACGGCGGCCGCGGCGGCCAGTCCAACGGCGGCACGCAGGGGCCCTGACCTGACCCGCACGGTTCACGCACATGAAGGCGGGGTTCCGCGGATCGATCCCGATCCGCGGAACCCCGCCTTCGTACGTTCCTGTCCGCGTCCGTACGCCGCGCGGCCTCAGCCCGCGAGAAGCTTCTTCACCACGCCGGCCACCCGGCCGCCGTCCGCGCGCCCGGCAACCTTCGGGTTCACGATCTTCATGACGGCGCCCATCGCCCGCGGCCCCTCGGCCCCGGCCGCCTTCGCCTCGTCGACGGCGGACGCCACGATCACGCCCAGCTCGTCGTCGCTCAACTGCTGCGGCAGGTACGCGTCGAGCAGCTCGCCTTCCGCCTTCTCACGCTCGGCCTGCTCGGTCCGGCCGCCCTGGGCGAAGGCCTCAGCCGCCTCGCGGCGCTTCTTCGCCTCCTTGGCGATCACCTTCTGCACCTCGTCGTCGGAGAGCTCGCGCGCCGTCTTGCCGCTGACCTCCTCCTTCGTGATGGCGGTGAGGGTCAGCCGGAGCGTGGACGAGGTGAGCTCGTCACGCGCCTTGATGGCCGTGGTGAGGTCTTCCTTGAGCTTGGACTTGAGCGTGGTCATGTGCTGATTGTGGCAGGTACGGGGCGCCCGCCGCCCGCCGGTTTTCTTGAGCCCGCACCGTTTCTGCGACGATGGGCCCATGCGCGCACGCTACGGAGTACCCCTGAAAGTCACGGCAGTCGGCGCAGCGGTCGGCGCTGCCGGCCTCGCCTACGCCGCCGGATTCGAGGCCCGCTCGTTCCGCCTGCGACGGGTCACCATCCCGGTACTCCCCCACGGAGCCCGCCCCCTGCGCGTGCTCCAGGTCTCCGACATCCACATGGTGAGCGGCCAGCGCAAGAAGCGCGCCTGGCTGCAGTCCCTGGCCGGCCTGCGCCCGGACTTCGTCGTGAACACCGGCGACAACCTCTCCGACCCCGGGGCCGTACCCGAGCTGCTCGACGCACTCGGCCCTCTGATGCAGTTCCCGGGCGTGTACGTCTTCGGCTCCAACGACTACTACGGCCCCAAGCTCCGCAACCCTGCCCGCTACCTCTTCGAGAAGGCCCAGGGCAAGCACGGCCTCAACGGGAACACCCCCGCGGTCGGCGTCGTCCACAACCCGTGGGAGCCGATGCGCGACGCCTTCGACGAGGCGGGCTGGCTGGGCCTGTCCAACACCCGCGGCCGGCTCAAGGTCGACGGCCTGGAGATCGCCTTCACCGGCCTGGACGACCCCCACATCAAGCGCGACCGCTACGCGGAGGTGGCCGGCGGCCCCGAAACGGGCGCCGACCTCTCCATCGGCGTGGTCCACGCCCCCTACCTGCGCTCCCTGGACGCCTTCACGGCTGAGGGCTACCCCCTGATCCTGGCCGGTCACACCCACGGCGGCCAGCTCTGCATCCCCTTCTACGGGGCCCTGGTCACCAACTGCGACCTGGACACGGACCGGGTCAAGGGCCTCTCCACCCACTCCGTCGACGACCACCGCGCCTACCTCCACGTCTCCGCAGGCTGCGGCACCAACCGCTACACCCCGGTCCGCTTCGCCTGCCCGCCCGAAGCGACCCTGCTGACCCTGGCCCCTCGGGACTGAGCACCCGCGACCTCTCGGGACTGAGTACCCGCGCACCTGCCGCAGCCCTGCCGCCCCTCTCCTCGGCCCTCCCTCGCTCTCAGCGGCACATAAACCGGATTTCGTCTGCGGGCGCGGGTGGGCTAAAGTAATCGATGTCGCCGGGATACCGGCGGCGATCGGGGTGTAGCGCAGCTTGGCAGCGCGCTTCGTTCGGGACGAAGAGGTCGTGGGTTCAAATCCCGCCACCCCGACAGCTGAAACACCAGGTGAGGCACCTAGGAATGTTCCTAGGTGCCTCACTTTTTTGCTTCCCTGTCTATCTGCGTGACTACTGCTTTCCGCGTGTCCACGGCCGCCGCTCCTGCGCCCATGAGATCCCGTCCCTGACCACAGCGCCGGTCTGAATCACGGGCCGAATCTGCTTCAGGTAGACCCCGGCCGACCGCGCTTACCCCCGCGAACTTCAGATCCTAAAATCCTGCGCCTGCTCAAGGATCCCGAGACGCGCTTCCGCCCGAGGCACCCCTCCCCCACGGAGGCGTGATCAGGGCGGCAGCGCGCCGAGGGAACACAGATCCAGCCCTCTACGTTTCACTGTTCACACAGCGAAACAAGGAGTCACGTTTTGTCCGCCAGACCGACGGACCCCCCAGGGCACAGTCCCCGACCATCCCGCCAGGTTCTTCCTGAGCACGGCACGCAGCGGGGTGGTGTTCGATGAGTGCCGTACTGGGTGTGCTGGCCGTCTTCGTCCTGACTGCCGGCACCGGCTATTTCGTTGCCCAGGAATTTGCGTACGTCTCGGCCGACCGGCTCGCTCTCGCGCGTGAGGCCGAGGCGGGCGACCGTCGGGCGGCCCGTGCGCTGAAGGTGCTGGAGCGGCTGTCGTTCATGCTGTCGGGCGCCCAGCTCGGCATCACCGTGACCGGCCTGGTCGTCGGCTTCATCGCGGAACCTTCCGTCTCCGCGCTGCTCAGCCCTGCTCTTTCCGGCCTCGGCATCCCCGACGGCGCAGTCAGCGGCATTTCTGTCGTGCTCGCCTTCGTGCTGGCCACGGTGGTGCAGATGGTGCTGGGCGAGCTTGCCCCGAAGAACCTCGCCATCGCGGCGCCGGAGCGCCTCGCCAAGTCGCTGGCCGCCTCCACCCTCGCGTATCTGAAGGTCGTCGGTCCTGTGGTGCGGATCTTCGACGGCGCTGCGAACAAGTTGCTGCGCAAGGCCGGCATCGAACCCGTCGAGGAACTGCACCACGGCGCGACCCTGGAGGAGCTCAGCCAGCTGATCGGCGAGTCCCACGAGCAGGGAGAACTGCCCAAGGACACCGCGGAGTTGCTCGACCACGCCCTGGAGTTCTCCGACCGCACCCTGGATGAGGTGATGGTCCCCCGCGTGGACGCCGTCTTCGTCCGCAAGGACGCGGATGTCGTCGAGGCAATCGGTCTGATCGCCGCGTACGGCCACTCCAATTACCCCGTCCTGGGCGACCACCCGGACGACATCAGCGGCGTACTGGGGGTACGCGAACTCATGCGGCTGCCCGCCCGGAGCTTTGAGGGCACGACAGCCGGTGCGGTCGCCCGACGTCCGCTCCTGCTCCCGGACACCCTTCCGCTGCCGGACGCGGTGACGCAGATGCGGGAGCAGGACGACGAGTTCGCGGTCGTCCTCGACGAGCACGGTGGCGTCGCGGGCATCGTCACCTACGAGGACATCGCCGAGGAACTCGTCGGCGACATCGCGGACGAGACCGACACCGTCACCGAACTCGCGGTGGCCGACGGCGAGGGCTGGCTCGTGGATGCCGGGCGCCGCCTCGACGAGGTCGCCGAGGCCACCGGGATCGAACTGCCCGAGGAGGACGACTACGACACCGTGGCCGGCTTGATCGTCGACCGGCTCGGCCGCTTCCCCGCCATCGGCGACCGGCTCACCATCGCGCTGCCCGAGGGGGGCCGCGCCGTCGTCGACGTACGCACCCTGGACCGGCACGTACCCGAGCGGGTACGGCTTCAGCGGCTCCCGGATGTTCCTGACGTTCCTGGTGTTCGCAATGTTCGCAATGTTCGTGATGTTCGTGAGGAGGAGCAGGCATGAGTTTCCCGTTGGCGCTCTTCGTCACTGTGCTGCTGCTGATCGGCAGCGGCTTCTTCGTCGCCGCCGAGTTTGCGCTGGTCGCCGCCAAGCGGCACCGCATGGAGAAGGCCGTGGCCCAGGGCCGGCGCGGCGCCAAGGCCGCGCTGGCCGGCATGCGCGAGCTGTCGCTGATGCTCGCCGGCGCCCAGCTCGGCATCACCATCTGCACCCTGGGGCTGGGCTCCGTGTCCAAGCCCGCGATCTCGCACGCAATCGACCCGCTGCTGCACAGGGCGGGCCTGCCGAGCGGAGTGAGTTACGGCGTCTCGTTCGCCCTCGCGATGGTGGTCGTGGTGTTCCTGCACATGGTCGTCGGTGAGATGGCCCCCAAGTCCTGGGCCATCGCCCACCCCGAACGGTCCGCGATGCTGCTCTCTCCGCCTTTCCGTGCCCTCGTGAAGGCCGTACGCCCGCTCATCTCCCTCCTGAACAAGATGGCGAACGCGCTGGTGAGGCTGTGCCGTGTCACCCCGCGCGATGAGCTGGCCTCGGTCCACAACCGCGAGCAGCTCACCCATCTCGTCACGGAGTCCGAGCGTCTCGGCCTCATCAGCGCGAGCGACTCCGAACTGATCACGCGCTCGCTCACCGAGCCCGAGACTCCGGTCGGCGACCTCCAGGTCCCGGCCGCGGCGATCATCTCCGTCGACGCGGACGCCGGCACCGAGGCCATCCTGCGCATCGCCGCGGAGCATGACCGCACCCGGCTTCTGGTCCGCGCGAACGACAGGGTTCTCGGTTCGGTCCACGCCCGCGACGCGCTGGTGGCCCACGCCCAGGGCCGGGCCGTAACGGCCCGTGGCCTGGCTCGGCCCGCACCGGAGCTGGGCAGGGACGCGACAGTCGCCGACGCGATCGATCTGCTCCGCCGACGCCGGGCATCGCTCGCCGTCGTCCGCGACGCCTCCGGCCGTCTCACCGGCATGGTGAGCCTGGACGACCTGCTCGCCCGCTTCCTGCAGCCACAGACAGCTGAGACAGGAACTGCCTGACGGCTGGAACAGCAGGAACTGGCTGACGGCTGGTGCGGCAGGAACGGCTCGACGCCAGGAGCACCCTGCCGCCAGGGACGGCCTGACAGCGGCGGCGGCCGAAACGGCATACCGGCAACACACCGCGCTCTACAGTGCTGTAGAAGTCTCTCCCGGGGCGTGATCGCTCAACAAGCCCGCCTTCCGACCCCGGCTGGCCGGCCGGCCGCCCGGGAACAGCGTGTTGCACGGAGGACAGAGCAGGATGACGGAAGTGACCGCCGGGACGCCGACCGCCCGCGAGACGTTGGCGCGGCAGTGTCGCACCCTCACGGAGGCACGCTGGTTCGCCGCCACCGTGTTCGCCCTGATCCTCACCAACGCCGCGCTGCTCGGCGTCGAGACGTACAGCGGACTGGTGGACGACTGGCACCGCTGGTTACGTCTCGCCGAACACGCCTGCGTCGCCGCCTTCACGGTGGAAATTGCGCTCCGCCTGGCCGCTCACGCCGACCGTCCCCGGGACTTCTTCCGCGATCCGTGGAACCTCTTCGACCTCGCCGTCGTACTGAGCGCGTTCCTGCCCGTCGTCCGCGAGAACACCACCGTGCTGAGGCTGTTGCGTCTGGCCCGCGTGCTGCGTACGGCCCGCTTCCTGCCGCAGCTGCGTGTCTTCCTGGTCGCGGTCGGCCGTAGCCTCCCCGGCACCCTGAGCTTCCTGGTCGTGGGCGCTCTGCTGTTGTACGTCTACGCGATGGTGGGCTGGGTCTTCTTCGCCCGCCACGATCCCGAGCACTACGGCTCCATCGGCCGCGCCGTCCTCACTCTCTTCCTCCTGATGACGCTGGACGGCATCGGCGACGCGGTCCGCGCGGGCCTGGAGGTCTCCCACTGGAGCATCATCTACTACGCCTCCTACGTCCTGCTCGCCTCGTTCGTCCTCGTCAACGTCCTCATCGGCGTCGTCATCACCTCCCTCGACGAGGCGCGCGACCTGGAGGAGAACGACACTCGGGACCTGGAGGAGAACGGCGCTCGGGACCGGCCTCTCGCGATCGCCCCGGAGGATCCCCACCTGTTGCTCGAACGCATCGCCACCGCCCGCCGCGCCCTCGACGACCTGGAACGCGGCCTGGCCAGGATCCCACCGCCGCACCCCCGCGAAGTGGAACGAACCGCGTCCACCTCCCCCTGAGAGCACGCGTGGCCGCGCCGGCCCGACGTCCCGGGCCGGCCGCCGCCGGCCCGTTCCGCGGAGCGCGACCTGCCTGCTCTCCCGCGTCCCTCGAACGCCCGCCCGCCCGCACGTTCCTCGAACCCGCCGGGCGAATGCGCAGGCGGGTCAGTGGTTGCGGAGGCCGCCGAGAGTCACCGCGGTAGCCGGTATTCAGCCCACGTCTTGGGCGTCTCAGAGACCTTGACCGCGGTCAGCTCGGGATAGCGCCCGCTCCAGAGATCGAAGATCCACGCGGCCAGATTCTCGGCCGACGGTGAGATACCCCCCCCCATCGCCTCGTTCAGGTGACGGTGGTCGAGGGTGTCATCCATCCACTTCTTGAAGGCATCGAGCTCACGGTAGTCGCGGACGAAACCTGCCTCAGTGAGGTTCTCGCGGCGGGCGGACAACTCCAGCACGACGATGTAGTTGTGGCCGTGCATGCGGGCACAGGGGTGCCAGCTCGGCAGCCGGTCGAGGACGTGACTGGCCGAGAAGTGGAACTCCTTGGTGATTGTCAGCATGACGGCTCCAGTCTGCCACCCGCTGCCAGGACCCCTCGTCGGCCGTCCGTCCTGGTCACTGGTCGACCCCCGCACCCTGGAGGACGGCGGTGTTGAGCGGGATCCGCGTGAGGAAACGGTCGCGCAGCACGTCGTCGGTGATCTGCTCGGCCTTGCGGGTGACCTCGCGCCGGGCCCGTTCGAGGAGTGCGTGTGCTTCCTCCCGTGCGGCCCCGGCCGCCAGCACGACGGCGGAGTGGTACAGGACCTCCTCCGTACGGAGCGCGGGCATGTCCCCGACCTCGTCCAGGATGCGCACGGCCTGTCGGGCCTGCTCCTGGGCTCCCGCCGTGTCGCCTCGCCGGAGCAGGACGCGGCTGCGCAGGGAGTACGCGGCGATCTCGCTGCGGATCATGCCGCTGCGCCGGGTCTCGACACAGGTGGCCACCGCCAGCCGGTCGGCGTCGTCGAGGAGTTCCCCGGAGCCGTCAGCGGCGGTCAACAGGATCTCGGCGTACAGATTGCGGACGATGGGGACGAGGTTGGCCAGCCATGTCCGCTCTGTCTCCGCCCACGCGTCGGCGATCAGTTCCAGGGCCTGTTCGCGCCTTTCCGGCTGCTGGACGACGATATGGGCGAGCAGTGCCTGGTTGTAGGCGTGCCAGCCGCTGTCGCCTCCGCGGTCGGCCTCGAAGGCGAGCGCTTCACCCAGGACCTCTTCGGCATCCTCGTAGGCACCGACGCCCATGTGCACCTGCGCCAGGTAGTTGAGCGCTATGGGCAGCTCGGCCTTCAGCGGTTCGTCGCGCAGCCGCTGGACGCAGCGGATCAGCCTGGTCAGCGCCTCGCCGAGGTGCCCGCTGTCGAACAGGGTGATGCCGAGTTGCATCTCCCCCAGGTTGCGGGCGTGCTGGAGCACCGGATCGCTGGTGCCGCCGAGGCGCGGGTCGGAGGCGTACATCCGCTCGGCCTCCCGCAGCTGGGCCAGACCGTCGGCCAGCCGACGCTTGGACACCTGTCGGCCGTACTCGACCCGGGCCACGAAAAGGGAGACAGGTTCCCCGTTCTGTTCGGCCAGCTCCACGGCCGCGCGGAGCTTGTCCAAGGACGGCACCAGGCCCTGGGTCGCGAGCAGGGTCTTGCCGCGCAGGAGCGTCGTACGGATCGCCGGTTCAGGCGTTCCGCAGCGCCTCGCCGCGGCTTCGGCCTCGGCGGCCAAGGCGTCGATGTCCGGCCCGCCGGCCGGCTGGTGCCGGCCGCGCCACCGCACCTCCGTCAGCGAGAGCAGCAGTTCCACGGCCTGGATGAGCCATTGGTCCCGGTTCTCCTCATGCTGCGGCAGGTCCCGGACCGCCCTGATCACTTCTTCGCAGTGCAGCTCGGCCTCGGCGAAGGACAGCCCCTCCATCGCGGCGTCCCGGGCCAGCCCGTAGTGCACCTCGGCCGAGGCGAGCAGGCACTCGGTTCCTCCGTCGCGGAGATGCCGGGCAATCTCCAGTCGGCGCTCCAGAGGCATGCCGTCGAGCGGGCCCGACGTGAGCGCCGCCGCGATGCGGGCGTGCCGGGACCGCATCTGCTGAGAGGTCTGCTGGTCGTACACCACGCCCCACAGGGCGCTGTGCTCGAACCGATAGCAGTCGGATGCCTCCAGACGCGCCCATTCGGGAGGCTGGGTCGGCACGACCAGCCGGTGCTGGAGGGCGATGAGCCGCAGCCGCTCCATCACTTCGTCGTGCGGTGCTCCCTTGACCTCGGCCACTGTGCGTGACAGGAACGTCTCGCCCTGGGTCGACCCGATCATGAGCAGTTCGCGATCCGGCTCGGTGAGCAGGCGGAGGCGGTCTTCCACCACGCGCGACAGACTGCTGGGCAGTTCGACGACGGGCCCGTTGTCCGGACGCCACTCCTCCAGGCAGAGGGTGACGAAGACGGCGTGGCCTGCGGTCAGCCGACTCAGCTGTTCCGACAGAGCCGGCGGGGCCTCCGGGTGCCGGGAGCGCACCAACTCGGCGACCGCGTCCCGTGGCAGGCCGTTCAGCACCCGCCGTCGCAGGAGTCCGCCCTTCGCCCAGTCGTGCAGCAGGTCCTCGACCGTGGATCCCGGACCGTCGACGTAGGCCCCGTCCGTCGTGTGGCTGAGCACCAGGCCGATCGGCTCGCCGGGCAGCCGCCGCAGCAACCGGTCGAGGACCAGCAGGCTGCTGGGATCGCCGTACTGGAGGTCGTCGATGAGCATGACCGTGGGCGGACCCTGCCGAACGAGTTCCAGCAGGGCGTCCACGATCTGCGCGGCGGCTCCCTGCTGGAACGGCAGCAGGCTGTCGAACGGCATCGACCCGGAAGCGAGGGACGCTTCCGCGACTTCCTTGCCCAGGGTGAACAGTGCGCCCAGGCCGGGCACGATCGCGGACAGCACCTCCGGCGCGGAGCGGACGACGCCCCGACCGGTGAAGGTCAGCAGCCTGCGGAAGGCGCCGGGCTGCTTGACCTCCTGGCTCCGGGCCAGTTGCAGGAGCAGTTCGACGATCGCCCCGTAGTGCAGCCCTGCCCCGATCGACGGCTGACACCGTACGGACACGACACGGCAGACGCCCGGCCCGTGAGAGGCGCCGGTCTCCGCCTCGAAGGCCTGCAGCAGCGCCGACTTCCCCATGCCCGAGACGCTGTCGACCACGATCGCCCGGCCACCGCGCCCCGCGGTCACGTCCGCCAGCAGTGAGCGCAGCTCGTCCATGTGCTCCACGCGGTCGACAAACCCGGTCCGCATCACAGCCCCCGTCTCGGTCATCCATCACGGAACTTCCGTGCACACAGCACTACTTGCCGCCCACGGTAGATCATGTGAATCGCGTCTCCCACTGGGCCGCGTCACGTCGACAGCCGAGGGGAGGAACGCAGAAGGGTGTTTTCGGCCAGCGGTCCGATCCGTCCGCCGAGAGGACGAAACCCAGGGGAAAATCGCCATGAGGGAACCTTCCGCCCGATGCCGCGGCACGACGTGGCACTGCACGGCACCGCACGGCACGGCACGGCACCGCACGGCACGGCACCGCACGGCACGGCACGGCACGGCACCTCACGGCGCGGCACGGAACGGACGGCACGGAACGGACGGCACGGCATCAGCGTGCGAGATCGGCGAGTCCTCGCAGCCCTTCGAGGACCTCGTCGGCGGTGGGGGCGGCCGCCGGGTCGCTGAGGTGCTGGATCAACAGGCCTGACATCAGGGCGACCTGGACGCTGCCGATGGTCCTGACGGACTCCTCGGGGACTTGGTCCTCGGGTACGCCCCTGAGAATGGCCGCCATGCCCCGGCGCCCCTGTGCGGTGCCGTCGGCCAGCGCGACCCGCAGTTCCGGCTGCCGCTGAGCCTGCATGAACAGCTCCACCGAGGCCAGCCACAGGTCCGGGTGTTCCCCGAAATCCGCGATCAGGCTTTCCCACATCTGCGCGAAGTGACGCTTCGTGGAGCCGTCGGCGTCGGGCACCAGAGCCCGGCCCATCGCGTCCCCCCATGCGTCGAGGATCTCGAACAGGGCCTGATTGAGCAGGGCTTCCCTGGAGCCGTAGTGGTAGCCGATGGCCGCCATGCTCACGCCGGCCGCGGTGGCGATGTCACGAACACTGCTGCGGTCGTACCCCTTCTCCCGCAGACACGCCTTGGCGCCGGCGAGCAGGGCTTCACGGTTTCCCATGCCCGGGACCGTAGCACCGCTCTCGCACGAACGCCTTAGGCGATCGCCCTAGACAAGTGTATTGCACGATCGCCCAAACTCTTCTACGGTCCTCGCCATGACCCACATAGAGAACGTCTCCAAGTGGTCTGTCGCCGCACTGGCGTTGGGACTGGCATGGGGGCTGGGGATCGCCCCGGCCTCCCCCGCCACAGCGCAGTCGGGGCAGTCCGGCAGCACAACCGGCAGGACAACCATCAGCACGACGACCGGCGCGGTGCGCGGCAGCACCGTCGTCAGCACGACGAACGGCGCGGTGCACGGCAGCACGGACGGGCGGGTGCGCAGCTTCCAGGGCATCCCGTACGCCGCCCCGCCCGTCGGTGAACGGCGCTGGAAGGCGCCCGAGCCCGCCGCGAGCTGGACCGGCGTGCGCGAGGCGACCGCCCCGGGCACCGCCTGCGCACAGCCGCAGGGGCTCCCGGTCGGGGTTCCCAGCGAGAACGAGGACTGCCTCTACCTGAACGTCACGACCCCGGCCGGAACGGACGGCAAGCGACCGGTGATCGTGTGGATCCACGGCGGCAGCCTGATGTATGGCACCGGAGACATGTACGGACCCGATCGGCTGGCCTCCAGCGGTGCGGTCGTGGTCTCGATGAACTACCGGCTCGGCATCATGGGGTTCCTCAGCGACCCTTCTCTGCCGGGGGCGGACGGCCTCGGAATCCAGGACCAGCAGGCCGCCCTGCGCTGGGTCCGCGCGAACGCCGCGTCCTTCGGGGGCGACCCGCGGAACGTCACGATCATGGGCCAGTCCGGCGGCGGCTACAGCGTCTGCGACCACCTCGCCTCCCCGCTGTCGGCGGGGCTCTTCGACCGGGCCGTCGTGCAGAGCGCGCCGTGCGCCGCCGGCGGCAGCCGGACCAGGGCCGAAGCACAGGCCGAGGCCGAGCGGGTCGTCGCGGCGGTGGGCTGCGAGAAGGAAACGGCGGCCTGCATGCGGAAGACGCCGGTGGCGGAGCTGCTGAAGGCGTACGGCGCGTTCAACGAGCCCCGCCCCGTGACCGGAACGAAACTGCTGCCCGTGTCGCCCGCCGAGGCCCTGCGCGCCGGAAGGTTCAACCGGGTGCCGGTGCTCGTCGGGGTCAACCACGACGAGGAACGCGGCAGGGTGCTCGGCCAGGAACTGGTGCCCGGCGCCACGCCCATGAAGCCGGAGGAGTACGAGCCCGCCCTCCGGGAGCGGTTCGGCGACCAGGCCGACGCCGTGCTGAAGCGCTACCCCCTGAACGCGTTCCCCTCGGCGGGCGAAGCCCTGGCCACCGCCCTCACCGATGCGGCGTGGTCAGTCCCGACACTCGACACCGCGCGCCTGCTGTCGAAGTGGACGCCGACGCGGATGTACGAATTCAGCGAGCGCGACACCCCGTGGTTCACGGGGTACCCGGCCCCCAGCTTCGACCAGCGCGCCCAGCACATGGCCGAACTGCCGTACCTGTTCGACCTGGCCCTCTTCGCGGACATCAAGGCCGAACAGGCACCGTTCCGCGAGCGGATGCTCCACACATGGGTGGGCTTCGCCGCCTCGGGCACGACGGACTGGCCGGTCTTTCGCGAGGAACAGGGAGAACAGGGATACGTACAGACGCTGTCCTCTCAGACCTGGGCGCGAGCGGACTTCACGACCGACCACGCCTACGACTTCTGGAAGAGCCTCAAGAACCCTTCATAAGACTCTTGAAGCTCTGCCGGGCACGACAGGATCTGCCCGGCACGAGAGGATCTGCCCGGCCCGCCCCGGGCGATGAGCGGCCGAACCACCTGGTCGCGCCCTTGGCCACACAGCCGGGCTTTTGGTCACGCAGCCTTCAACGCGGAGTGTGACGGATCGCCTCCGTCACACTCCGTACGGTTGCGACCGCCCGCGCCCGACGTGACTCACGCCGCGGCGACCTTGGCCACGAAGCTCTCCAGGTTGCCCGACATGCGCGCAAGGCGCTCCTCAAGCGTCAGGGACTCCTCGTACCGTCCGGAACGCAGCTTCGGCTGCCGCTTGCCGCGCACATACAGGGGGCAGGCGAGGTCCGCGCAGAGGTAGATGCCGACCGTGTCGCCCTCGCGGCCCCGGGTGCCTGCCAAGGGGGCAGCGAGCAGGGCGACCCCGGAGGAGGCGTGGCCGGTCAGGCAGATCTGGCACATGCTGGACTTCATGGCGCTGGTGCGCTTCACGGAGGGCACGCGCAGAGATATCCCCAGCGGCCCCTGCGCCCCGGGCATCACCAGATGTGCGCGCAACGGCGCGCCCGGATCCACCCAGCCCAGGAAGTCGAGGTCCTCCCAGGGAAGTTCGGCGAAGTCGAGGGGCAGCCTGAGCCGCGCCGCCTCCCCCTTGGTGCAGTTCACGAAGGAGGAGCGGATCTGTTTCTCACTGAGAGGTTCCACGGCCGACGACCCTACGTCCGGGCCGTTCCCCCCGCACCTCAATATGTGCGCGACCTCGCCTACGCCGACGCCGATGCCCTTTCCCGCATGCCCGCCGCCGGATGCGCGCGACCCCGTGGGCCGGTCGCGGCCGGTCACCCGCCCTACCCCGTCGATGCGCCCGTCAGCTGACATTCCGCGCCGGCACAAGCGCACGCGACAACCGAGCCCCGAGATGCACCTTTCGTACTCATATGCGAATCTAGCACTGGCCCCTCGTCCCCTATCCGCTACAGGAGGCACGATCGTGGGCAAGAAGCAGAGTCGGCAGAACCGAGGTGCCCGCACCGGCGGCCACGAACGCAGCGCTGCTCCGGAGACGAAGGAACAGACGCAGCCGACACCCGCCCAGGACACGGTGCGCTCGATTTCCGAACAGGTCTCCCACCGGAAGCAGCGGAGGTTCGGTCACAACTGACCCTCGCAGCTCTACGACGACCGCCCTCCGTGGTGGCGATCCCCAAACCGGGGCGCTGCCGCCGAGGGCGGCTTTTTTTGTGCCCTTCACCGGTTCGGGGGGCGCGGCACCCAGACTTACGAACACATGAGGGTGAAACTCCTGCGGCCCCGGTGAGCCCGGACGGCCCACCACTCAACCAGTCGGCCGACCCCCGCGCCCCCTGCCGACTCCGCTGACCTACCCCCGCAACCCGACCGACCCCACCGACCCCACCGACCCCGCTGACCCCGCTGACCCCGCTGACCGGCGACACGGTCAGCAGGGTCGATGGAGTCGGTGGGGTCGCGGGCTTCATGGGGCCGTTGAGGCCAGGCGGAGTTGATGCGGCCGCGGGAACACGGGCCCACCCCTGCCCGTCTCGACTCACGCACTGCGAACAGCCGCACCCCGGAGGCACGCTGCCGCGCGGCCCCGGGGGATTTCTCGCGTGGATCCATGCACCCCAAGAGGTTTATCTACGCGCGGAGCTATACCCATCACACGATCATTCCGGCATATCAGACGAGTTCTTGTGCAGCTATTACCGGCGAGTACCAACAGCTGCTAGAAACGTGGCGCTCCATCAACCCCCCAACCACCCCCCACACTTCGGAGAGCTGGCAGCCATGTCCGTACGGAGATTCTGGGCGTCCGCATCCACTCTGGTCCTCGCCGCCGTGGCCGCGCTGGGTGTCGCCCAGCCTGCCTCGGCTTCCTCGGCCGCCGCCGGCGGTTACGTCGCGCTCGGCGACTCGTACTCATCCGGCGTCGGCGCGGGGAGTTACATCTCCGACAGCGGAGACTGCCGCCGGAGCACCAAGGCCTACCCCTACCTGTGGGCGGCCGCCAACTCACCGTCCTCGTTCGCCTTCGTCGCCTGCTCCGGCGCCACGACGACTTCGGTGGCCAGCAGCCAGCTGGGCGCGCTGAGCTCGTCGACCAGCCTCGTCAGCGTCACCGCGGGCGGCAATGACGTGGGCTTCGCCGACGTCATGCAGGACTGTGTCCTGTCGGGCGAGGCCACCTGTCTGAGCAGCGTGAGCACGGCTGTGTCCCAGATGCAGAACTCCCTTCCGTCCCGCTTGGGTTCGCTCTACGGCTCCATCCGGTCACGGGCCCCGCAGGCACACGTCGTGGTGCTGGGCTACCCGCGCTTCTACCAGCTGAGCGGCAGCTGCATCGCCGGGCTCACGGAGAAGGAGCGGGCGGCCATCAACAATGCCTCCGATGTGCTGAACGGCGTCGTCGCCAAGCAGGCGGCCAACTCCGGGTTCACGTTCTCCAGTGTGGTGGACGAGTTCACCGGACATGAGCTCTGCTCCGGCGACGCGTGGCTCAACAGCGTGACGATCCCGATCTACAACTCGTACCACCCCAAGGCCGCCGGACAGTCGGGCGGCTACCTTCCGGCCTTCCGCTCGGCCGCGTAGGACGCGGACGACGGAGGTACAGAGGCGCGGCGGGCCGCCGGGTGCATTCCCGGCCGCCCGCCGCGCTTCGTTCGCGGCGACGGCCGATGTCCACCCCCGGGGACGGTCCAGTACGTCTCCGCCGCGGCACGCGGATCAGCGGTCGTGGTCGTGGTCGTGGTCACAGTCACAGTCTGAACCCCGCCACTGACACGTGGTCTTGAGCACCACGCTCGGTCAGGGGCCTGCGGGGCGCGACGCCTTGATCGAGTACATCAGCGGAATGCGCGGGCGGTCGGCGGGAAAGCGGTAGAGGCCGTCGTCCTGCCGCTCCAGCGACGAGAAGCGGGCGAAGAGCGAGACGTCGTGCTCGTGCAGGAAGTCGATCCGCAGCCCGGCGGCGGCCAGCGCCGACACCACTTCGCCGATCGGGTGCTGCCATTCGACACTGCGGTTGTGGACGGTCGGTGCGTCGAAGTCCGCGTACGTACCCGGTGTCTCGTCCACCCACGCGTCACGGCTGAAGTAGTCGTGCACGACCGTCGCACCGGTCGAGTCGTCGAGGCAGTCCGTGAGCGGATGGAACTCCGCGAGGTAGAGGAAGCCGCCGGGGGCCACGAGCGATGCCGCGGTCTCGGCCCAACGCCGGGTGTCGGGCAGCCAGTTCAGCGCGCCGACGCCGGTGTAGACGATGTCGTACGACGAGTCCGGGACGGCCTGCGCGGCGTCATGGACATCGGCGGCGACGAACGCCGCCCGGTCCTGGCCGAAGCCCAGCTCGCGGGCCAGGCCGCGCGCGGTCTCCACAGCCGGTTCGGAGAAGTCCAGACCGACGACGTGAGCGGCGCCGTGTCTGGCCCAGGAGAGGGTGTCGAGTCCGATGTGGCACTGCAGATGCAGCAGCGACCTGCCCGTGACGTCCCCGACCTCGGCAAGCTCGAAGTCGCGCAGGGCGTCCTTGCCCGCGCGGAAGGAATCCAGGTCGTAGAAGTCGCTTCCGGCGTGGAGGGGAACCCGCTCGTCCCAGCGCGCGCGGTTGGCCTCGTGCCAGTCGTGAGGGGTCGGTGCGTACATGCCCGGGAGGTTATCCACAGGCTGCGGGTGATGCGAACGGATTGTCGGCGTTGCGGCGCAGAATGGGGGACATGACTGAGATCACTGGCTCGACGGGCCCCACCGCACCGGCGACCGCTTCCGCTCCGGCGACCCCTTCCGTGCCCGCGAGCGCTTCCGTGCCGGCGAGCGTTTCCGTGCCCGCGAGCGCTTCCGTGCCGGCGAGCGTTTCCGTGCCCGCGACCGCTTCCGTACCGGCGAGCGCTTCGGTACCGGAGTGGGAGCAGCGGTTCCGTGCGCCGCGTGTGTCGTTGCCCGACTGGGCGGAGGATGCGCCCGACCGCGCGTTGTTCGTCTCCAATGCCACGGGGACGTACGAGCTGTACGCGTGGGACCGCGCGACGGGCGAGCAGCGCCAGGTGACCGACCGGCCGAACGGGACGACGGACGGTGCGCTCACGCCGGACGGCGAGTCGATCTGGTGGTTCAGCGACACCGACGGGGACGAGTTCGGGGTGTGGATGAGCCGGCCGTTCCACGGCGGCGACGGCGAGGCGACGGTCGACGTGCCCGCGGCGCCCGGTCTCGGCGCCGCGTACCCGGCCGGCCTCGCGATCGGGCGGGACGGTATGGCGGTGGTCGGCCGTTCGACCGACGAGGACGGGACGACGATCCATGTCGTACGCCCCGGGATCGCCCCCGTCGAGATCTACCGTCACCGCGAGTCGGCGGGCGTCGGCGACCTGTCGTACGACGGGACGCTGATCGCCCTGGAGCACACCGAGCACGGCGATGCGATGCACTCCGCACTGCGCGTGGTGCGGCCCGACGGGTCGACGGTCGCCGAACTGGACGACACCGAGGGCGGCACGAAGGAGCTGGGTCTGTCCGTGCTGGGCTTCGCCCCCGTCGCCGGGGACACCCGGCTGCTGGTCGGGCATCAGCGGCGGGGCCGCTGGGAGCCGATGATCTGGGATCCGATGACGGGCGTGGAGACGGACCTCGCGATCGATCTGCCCGGTGATGTGGTCGCCGAGTGGTATCCGGACGCCTCCGCGCTGCTGATCGTGCATGGCTTCGAGGCCCGCACCGACCTGTGGCGGTACGAGCCGGAGAAGGGCGGCGCCCCCACCCGGGTGGAGACTCCGGCAGGTTCGGTGTCGGGTGCCACGGCCCGGCCGGACGGCACGGTGGAGTATCTGTGGTCGTCGGCCGCGCAGCCTCCCGTCATCCGGTCCACCTCGGGTGCGGTGGTGCTCGATCCGCCCGGCTCGAAGGCCCCGGCGTCCGTGCCGGTGGAGGACGTATGGGTGGACGGGCCGGAAGGCCGTGTCCACGCCCTCGTCCAGCGACCCGCCGCCCCGGCCGAGGGGCCGTTCCCCACCGTCTTCGAGATCCACGGCGGACCGACCTGGCACGACAGCGATGTTTTCGCCTCCGGCCCCGCCGCCTGGCTGGACCACGGCTACGCGGTCGTCCGGGTCAACTACCGCGGCTCCACCGGATACGGCCGCGCCTGGACGGACGCGCTCAAGCACCGGATCGGGCTGATCGAGCTGGAGGACATCGCCGCTGTGCGGGAGTGGGCGGTGCAGTCCGGGCTCGCGGACCCGGAAAAGCTGGTCCTGGCCGGTGGCTCCTGGGGCGGCTATCTGACCCTGCTCGGCCTCGGCACGCAGCCGGACGACTGGGCGGTGGGCCTGGCCGCCGTCCCCGTCGCCGACTACGTCACGGCCTATCACGACGAGATGGAGGACCTGAAGGCGCTGGACCGCACCCTGCTGGGCGGCACGCCGGAGGAGGTTCCCGAGCGCTTCGAGGCCTCGTCCCCGCTGACGTATGTCGACGCCGTCCGGGCACCGGTCTACATCTCGGCGGGCGTCAACGACCCGCGCTGCCCGATCCGCCAGATCGAGAACTACGTGGGCCGGCTGAAGAGCCGTGACGCGGTGCACGAGGTCTACCGGTACGACGCGGGACACGGTTCGCTCGTCGTGGAGGAGCGGATCAAGCAGTTCCGGCTGGAGCTGGACTTCGCTCAGCGCCACCTGGCCACAGGCACCGCCTCCGCCGCACCTGCCGCACCTGCCGCACCTGCCGCGCCTGCCAGCTCGTCGAGCCCGACAAGCCCGACCGACGGTTGAGCCGGTTGAGCCGGTTGAGCCGGTTGAGCCGGTTGAGCCGGTTGAGCCGGTTGAGCACGGAACGCTGACTGACGCTGACTGGCGGGCAGCACCACACGGTCAGGGCTACCCGCCGGCCGGCCCCGCACAGTGCCTGATCCCCCACCGCGCCCGATCCCGCACCGCGCCCGGCCCCGCACAGTGCCTGATCCCCCACCGCGCCCGATCCCGCACCGCGCCCGGCCCCGCACAGTGCCTGATCCCGCACAGTGCCTGATCCCGCACCGTTCGCGAGCCGACAGCGCGTCCGGCGCCGCCCGAGGTGGCACCCCGCTCCGGGGGACGGGAGCGGGGGACCGTACCGTGGAGGGGTGTACCGGTTCCTGCTGACCCCACGATGGTGGGGGATCAACCTCTTCGTCGTGCTGGCCATCCCGTTCTGCGTCTTCATGGGTACCTGGCAGCTCGGTCGCTTCGAGGACCGCGTGCAGACGCACGACGCCGCCGAGAAGCAGCCGGCCCCGGGCACGAGGGCCGCCAAGCCGATCGACGACCTCCTGCCCGTCGACACGGAGACATCAGGCCGCCCCGCCACCGCCACCGGCCGATACACCGATCAGTTCCTGGTGCCCGGCCGGAAGTTGGACGACAGGACCGGGTACTACGTCCTGAACATGCTCCGTACGGACAGCGGCAAGGCGCTGCCGGTGGTGCGCGGCTGGCTGCCCGGCAAGCCCGGCCACGCCGCCGTACCTGCCGCACCGACCGGCGAGGTCACGGTGACCGGCGATCTCCAGGCGTCCGAGAACGCCGGCACCTCGGGCGTCGACACGGCGGGTGGGCTCCCGGACGGCCAGCTCGGCATGATCAGTGCGGCGTCCTTGGTCAACCTCGTCCCGTACGACGTCTACGACGCGTGGGTGACGCTCCAGGACACCGGTTCTGCCGGTGCCCTGCGCCCCGTACCCGCTGCCGCACCGCAGGGCACCGGACTCGACCTGAAGGCGTTCCAGAATCTCGGCTACACCGGCGAGTGGTTCGTCTTCGCCGGGTTCGTGCTCTTCATGTGGTTCCGGCTGGTCCGCCGCGAGGCCGAAGCAGCGCGCGACCTGCAGCTGGGCCTCATCGCGGACGAGGCCACGGATGCGGACACGGATGCCGACGGGGACGCGGGCACAGGCGCGGACACGGACACGGACGGGACCAGGGGTGCGGACGGAACCAGGGGTGCGGACAACGATCGTTCCGGCTCCGACGTGGGCGCCGGCACCGTGTGAATCGGGCCGTCGCCCGTAGGACGTCGCCCGAACCCCGTAGGCCGTAGCTCGTAGGGCCTGGCCCGGAGCCCGTAGCCCCTGTCTCACGTCGTGGGGGTCAGCACCCCGGTCCGGTAGATCGTGCCCGAGCAGGCATTGACGATCTTCGTCTCCGCGACCGGCGACCCCGCCTCCGGCGTGTGCGTCACGGCGACGCTGCCGCTCAGTGTCCCGCCGCCGTCCTCGCTGCCGAGCTGCGCATCGGTGTCCGAGTTCCCGTCGGAGTTCCCCGTACCGCCGGCAGCGGTGCCGCTTGCCCCTTCCGGGCCGCCCGTCGGCGTCGGGCTCGGCGAACCTCCGGCGGTCGGACATGTGTCCTTCGGTACCCAGGCGAACTTGACCTCGTACGACATGGACGGCTTCAGCAGCACCGTGCCCTGATCCTGCGAAGGATCGGGCAGTCCGGCCGCCGGGTCGCCCGCGGTGTGCTGCACGACCGCGATCCTGGCCGGGTCGGCCGCGCCCATCGCCTGGAAGCCCACACTGCCGCTGCTGCTCACCGCGCAGACCGTGCCGGAGACATTGGCGATCCGGAAGGTGCCGTACACCGTGCCGTCGGCACCCGCCGCGCCCGTCCGGGCCGAGGCGACACCGAGCTGCTCAGAACCGCAGGCCGGCAGGGAGGCCACTGCCGAGGCCGCCGGGTCGGCGGCCCCGCCGGCCAGGCTGCCGTCAGCGCCCTCGCCAGGGCTGTCGTCAGGACTGCTCGTGCTCGTCGGCTGGTTCTGGCCGGCACTGGCCTGCCCGTCCGTGCCGACGTTGCCCGCCCCACCGCTCTCCGCGCCGCTCTCGGTACCGCTGCCGCCCTGCGCCTGCTCTCCGTGGCCGGCTATCTCGGCGTGGGCGGTGTTCGAGCCGTCGGAGTTCGCGACATGGACGAACGCGGGCACCGCGGTGCCGATGAGCAGCGCCGCCGCCGCCATACCGACGACGGCCTGGCGCCGCATGACACGCCTGGCGGGCACCGCGCGGTGGAGATGGTCGAGCGTGCCCTCGCTGGGCCCGATGTGCTGGACGGCCCCGTGCAGCATGCGGCGCAGCATGGCCTCGTCCATGTCCGCCAGGTCTTCCGGGCCGCCACCGCCGCCCGGACCAGGGCCCCGGCGCGAACCCGGGCCGGGGCCCTGGTCCGGGCCCGAGAAAGCGTCCCTGTCCGAATCCGAGAAAGCGTCCCTATCCGTATCCGAGAGGGCGTCCCTGCCCGAACCCGAGAGGGCGTCCCTGCCCGAACCCGAGAGGGCGTCCCTGCCCGAATCCGAGAGGGCGTCCCTGCCCGAACCCGAGAGGGCGTCCCTGCCCGAATCCGAGATCGCCTCTGGGCGCGCATCCGCGGTCGCGTGCGAGGCGCTCTCCGGCCCGTCGTTCACAGTTCCGTTTCCAGTCCGGTCAATCCGATGCTCACGCTCGTGGCCGTTCTCGTTCCTGCCGAAGCGCCGGCTCATCCCTGCGCCTCCATCACGACGCGCAGCGCCGCGATCCCGCGGGAACCGTAGGCCTTGACCGAGCCCAGCGATATGCCCAGCGTCTCGGCCACCTGAGCCTCCGTCATGTCCGCGAAGTAGCGCAGCACCAGAACCTCCCGCTGGCGCCGTTGCAGCCCCCGCATCGCCTTGATCAGCGCGTCCCGCTCCAACTGGTCGTACGCACCCTCCTCCGCGCTCGCCATGTCCGGCATGGGCTTGGAGAGCAGCTTCAGTCCGAGGATGCGGCGGCGCAGCGCGGAGCGCGACAGGTTGACGACGGTCTGCCGCAGGTACGCGAGTGTCTTCTCGGGATCCCGTACCCGGTTGCGCGCCGAGTGCACCCGGATGAACGCCTCTTGCACCACGTCCTCACATGATGCGAGGTCGTCCAGGAGCAGAGCCGCGAGGCCGAGCAGCGAACGGTAATGGGCCCGATAGGTCTCGGTGAGATGATCGACCGTGGTTCCGGCAGCCACGCTCTCCTCAGCGCCCTCGCGCTGCGAGGGCAGCCGTGCGGGACGCGCGGCGGGCATGGGCGCAATCACCGGCATACCGCCGGGTGCGCGGGGCCGTCTGAGCGGCCGCACCGACGCGCCGCGCAGGGGGCCCACCACTGTGATATCGAGAACCTCTGCCACGCCAGTTGGACACGCTTCCCCCCGTCAGGGTTGTACGCGCGCGGCACCGCGTTCCACGCGGTGCGACATGCCCTCATACGTACCCGCTCTTCCCCAAATGCCCCGAATATGCGCCCCGTTGCCCTGCGCGCCGCCGCGCAAGAAGTGACCGCGTAGACGCGTGTTCACCGGTCGACGGTTGCAACAGGCCGAAAGGTCATCGTCGGATACGCCGACACCCCAGCTCAAGAGGTTCAGACCTTCAACTTACTCACAGAGGCTTCACAGAGAGTACGAAATTGGTTCGATCAGGACCGGGGAAATTCGGCGGCCACCGACTCGGCGATCTGCGCCACGTTCAGCGCCGCTCCCTTACGGAGGTTGTCGCCGCAGACGAACAGTTCCAGACCTCGGGGGTCGTCCAGCGATCTGCGCACCCGACCGACCCAGGTCGGGTCCGTTCCGACGACATCGGACGGTGTCGGGAAGTCCCCCGCCGCCGGACTGTCGTACAGCACCACGCCCGGTGCCGTCGCCAGGATCTCATTGGCCCGGTCGACCTCGATCTCGTTCTCGAACCGGGCGTGCACGGACATCGAGTGCGTCGCGACGACGGGTACGTACACACAGGTCGCCGCCACCCGCAGGCTCGGCAGGTCCAGGACCTTGCGGCACTCCGCGCGGATCGCCAGCTCCTCCGACGACCAGCCGTCCCCGGCGTCGGTCCCGGCCCAGGGCACCACATTGAGGGCGACCGGCGCGGCGAAGGGGCTGCCTTCCGTGTCACCCACGACTCGGCGTACGTCTCCGGGCGTCGTCCCCAGTTCCGTGCCGGCCACTATCGACAGTTGTTCGCGCAGCGCCGCGACACCGTCCCGGCCCGCGCCGCTCACCGCCTGGTACGAGGAGACGACCAGTTCCCGCACCCCGAACTCGGCGTGCAGCGCACCGACCGCGACGATCAGCGAGAGCGTCGTGCAACTCGGGCTCGCGACGATGCCGCGCGGCCTGATGCGCGCGGCGTGCGGATTGATCTCCGGCACGACCAGCGGTACGTCCGGGTCCAGCCGGAACGCGGCGGAGTCGTCGATGACGACCGCGCCCTTGGCAGCGGCGATCGGCGCCCACTGCGCGGATACGGCGCCGGGCACCAGGAACAGTGCCACGTCGACGTCGTCGAAGACGCCCTCGGAGAGTTCGAGGACTTCGCTCTCCTCGCCGCGTACGACCAGCTTGCGGCCGGCCGAACGCGGCGAGGCGATCAGTTTCACCTCGCCCCAGACATCCGCGTGCTGCGAAAGGATCTGGAGCATGACACCGCCGATCGCCCCGGTCGCGCCGACGACCGCGAGCGAAGGGCGGCGGGCGGTCATCGGCCGGTGCCCCCGTAGACGACGGCCTCGTCGGAATCGCTGTCGAGACCGAAGGCGGTGTGCACGGCACGCACGGCCTCGTTGACGTCATCGGCACGGGTGACCACCGAGATGCGGATCTCGGACGTCGAGATGAGCTCGATGTTCACACCGGCGTCCGACAGCGCCTCGAAGAAGCCCGCCGTGACACCCGGGTTGGTCTTCATGCCGGCGCCGACCAGGGAGATCTTCGCGATCTGGTCGTCGTAGCGCAGCGATTCGAACCCGATGGTGCCGCGGTTGCGTTCCAGGGCGTCGATGGCCTTGCGGCCCTCGGACTTCGGCAGCGTGAACGAGATGTCGGTCAGACCGGTCGCCGCGGCGGAGACGTTCTGCACCACCATGTCGATGTTGACTTCCGCGTTCGCGATGGTGCGGAAGATCGCGGCGGCCTCGCCCGGCTTGTCGGGCACGCCGACAACGGTGATCTTGGCCTCGGAGACGTCATGGGCGACTCCGGAGATGATCGCGTGCTCCACCTTCTGGTCCCCTTGCGGCTCGTTGCTGACCCAGGTTCCGCGCAGTCCGGAGAAGGACGAGCGGACGTGGATCGGGATGTTGTAACGGCGTGCGTACTCCACGCACCGGTGCAGCAGCACCTTGGAACCGGACGCGGCCAGCTCCAGCATGTCCTCGAAGGAGATCCAGTCGATCTTCCGGGCCTTCTTCACGACCCGCGGGTCGGCGGTGAAGACACCGTCCACATCGGTGTAGATCTCACAGACCTCGGCGTCCAGCGCCGCCGCGAGCGCGACAGCGGTGGTGTCGGACCCGCCGCGGCCGAGGGTGGTGATGTCCTTCTTGTCCTGGGACACACCCTGGAACCCCGCGACGATCGCGATGTTCCCCTCGTCCAGCGCCGTACGGATACGGCCCGGCGTGACATCGATGATGCGCGCTTTGTTGTGGACCGAGTCGGTGATGACGCCCGCCTGGCTACCGGTGAACGACTGGGCCTCGTGGCCCAGGTTTTTGATCGCCATCGCCAGCAGGGCCATGGAGATCCGCTCTCCGGCGGTCAGCAGCATGTCGAACTCACGCCCGGCAGGGATCGGGGATACCTGCTCGGCGAGATCGATCAACTCGTCCGTCGTGTCGCCCATCGCTGACACCACGACAACCACCTGGTTGCCGTTCTTCTTGGCATCGACGATTCGCTTGGCGACGCGCTTGATGCCCTCGGCATCGGCTACGGAGGAGCCTCCGTACTTCTGCACGACAAGGCCCACGTGCGCTCCTCGCTCAGTCCATTACTGCGGTCGGCTCAGTTTAACGAGCAGTCCGGAAACGCCCCGTCGATACCACATGGTGAGATGTCCCGCTCAACACGTGATCACCGGCGTGTCGTCCCGAACTGCTCGTACAGAACTGCTGCCCGTCGATCGAACCCCTACTCCCCGATGTGGTCCGGGCCACATCCACGGCGAGCCGGTTCCACGGTTCACGAGCCGTCCATGTCCAGCGTGGACCGGAACCACACAGTCCGCCTTTCGGAGGCCCCCACCATGCGCAAGCCGCTGCGCGCCCTCCCCGCACTGTCGGCCCTCCCCGCACTGTCGGCCCTCCCCGCACTGTCGGCCCTCCCCGCACTGTCGGCCCTCGCCGCCGTCCTCGGCCTGGCCGCCGCTCCCGCCCAGGCGGGCGGTACCTGCTTCGCCACCCACGCCGATGCGCCGGTCTACGCGGGCGCGAACCCGTGGACCGACATCGTCGGCTACCTGGACCCGGGCACGCCGGTGAACGGCAGCCGCCAGGACGCGGACGAGCTGTGGCGCGTGTCGCGTACGGACAACGGTGCGCAGCTGGGCTTCATGCGGCCGGGTGACCTGCGGTGCGACGGGGGGTGAGGGGGGCCTGAGAGGCGGGGCGGCAGGTGCCCGGCGGCACTACTGCACCGGACGCAGGCCCAGCGGTCCGGCGATCTCCTCGGCCATCACCCGGCCCGCTTCCTCGGCCAACTCCTCGTCGACGGTCTCCGAGTCCGTGTCCAGGCCGTCCAGCTCCTGGAGGGGCTGGTTGAGGCGGATGTGGGCGATCAGGGACTGGAGGGCGCGCAGAGTGGCTGACGCGGTGGAGCCCCAGTTGGAGAAGTAGGAGAACTGCCACCACCAGAGGGCCTCGGTCGTACGGTCCTCTTCGTAGTGGGCCAGGCCGTGGCGCAGGTCGGTGACCAGGTCCGCCAGGTCGTCCGAGATGCGGGCCGGGACCGGGGCCTTGCGGGGCTCGTACGGGTCGAAGACCTCGGAGTAGACGTCGATCGGCTCCAGCAGGGCGGCGAACCGCTCCCGCAGACCGTCGGCGTCCGGCTCGGCTCCCAGATCCGGCTCGTAGCGCTCGTCGGGAACGATGTCCTCGTACGCGCCGAGCCGGCCCCCCGCCAGCAGCAGCTGGGAGATCTGGAGCAGCAGTACGGGGACGGCTTCCTCGGGCTCCTCGACCCTGGACACCTCGGTGACCGCGACGATGAACGTCTTGATCTGGTCGGCGATCTGGACGGCGAAGTCGTCAGGATCCTGCGTGACGGAGTTCAGCGTGGCGTCAGACATCGAGGGGACCTCCCGTGGGCACGGTCGCGAACGGTGAGTAGAACATAGCGTCGCTGAACGTAAAACCGTCGTGAGCCGGTGCACGGACCTCAGACCTCGCCTGCGTCGAGGCACCGGCCGTCGTAGCCGCAAAGACGGCTGAGACACCGGCCGCCCCGGCCGCGGGGACGGCTGAGACACGGGACGGCGCGTGCGGGAAAGCACCAGACACCGCGTGCGGGAAAGCGCCGGACACCGCGTGCGGGAAGGCATCAGACATCGAGCAGGCGCCTCCCCTCGAAGGCGCGGCCCAGGGTGACCTCGTCCGCGTACTCCAGGTCGCCGCCCACCGGCAGGCCGCTGGCCAGCCTGGTGACCCGCAGGCCCATCGGTTTGACCATCCGCGCGAGGTACGTCGCCGTGGCCTCGCCCTCCAGGTTGGGGTCGGTCGCCAGAATCAGCTCCGTGATCGAACCGTCGGCGAGACGGGCGAGCAGCTCACGGATGCGCAGATCGTCGGGGCCGACGCCCTCGATCGGACTGATCGCACCGCCGAGCACGTGGTACCGGCCCCGGAACTCACGGGTCCGCTCGATCGCGACGACGTCCTTCGGCTCCTCGACCACGCAGATGACCGTCTGGTCGCGGCGCGCGTCCCGGCAGATGGCGCACTGCTCCTGCTGGGCGACATTGCCGCAGACCGTACAGAACCTGACCTTGTCCTTGACCTCCAGGAGGGCGTGGGCAAGGCGGCGCACATCGGTCGGCTCGGCCTGCAGGATGTGGAAGGCGATCCGCTGCGCGCTCTTGGGACCGACGCCTGGCAACCTGCCCAGCTCGTCGATGAGGTCCTGAACCACGCCTTCGTACAACGGAACGCCTTCCTGGAAGAGCTATGCCTACAACTTACGAGTTCGGATCGCAGGTCAGAAGAGATCCGGAGGACTCGGAGAGAATTCCGAGGAATCAGAAGGTCCGAGGAATCAGAAGGGGAGACCGGGCATGCCGCCCAGACCCTGGGCCAGCGGGCCCAGCTTCTGCTGCTGAAGCTGCTGCGCGTTCTCGTTCGCCGCCTGGACTGCGGCGACGACGAGGTCCGCGAGCGTCTCGGTGTCCTCCGGGTCGACGGCCTTGGGATCGATCACCAGAGCACGCAGCTCTCCGGAGCCGGTCACGGTCGCCTTCACCAGACCGCCACCCGCCTGCCCCTCGACCTCGGTCCTGGCCAACTCCTCCTGGGCCGTGGCGAGATCCTGCTGCATCTTCTGGGCCTGCTGCAGCAACTGCTGCATATTGGGCTGACCACCACCGGGAATCACGGTCACTCCTGGCAATTCGACGACAAAAATGTTTCGGTACGCCGAGCCTACGTGGTCACCGCGCAGCGCGCCCGACCCGCTGGCGAGCAACTCTTTCGAGTGAGTTTCGAGCAGCGTCGGCGTGACTCCTATACCTGATCACAGGCCCTGCACACCCAGAAATACCGCGATTTCGACCCCACGGCCCACCATTCGGCGGTAGGAAGGGCATGCGCATCAAGACACACAGACGCACCGCTCGTCACGCAAAGTTACCCATACGGGACAGTCGGCCACGCCGGAGAGCAGTGATCAGCCCACCGTCGAACACACCGCCACACATCAGGCGTCGCTACGCAGAATGCAGAGGAGTACCCCGGTGAGTCAGCCGGAGATGCAGCCCGAAGGGACGTCCCGCAACGAGCCCGGTGCGGCCGGCTCGGCCGGTTCCTCCGGTGCGGGCTCCGGCACGCGTGGCCGGGGTGCGCGAGGCCGGGACACGTGGGGCCGTGGTGCGCGAGGCCGGGATCTGACCGGCACGCCGTTCCCGCTCGGCGACTGGGGCGAACCCGCCGAACGCCTCGACGAGCTGTACCGCTGGGTCGAGGCCGATGCGCTGTACACCGCCGACTGGTACCTGCGGGACCGGGTGTGGAAGCGGCGCTGCGCCAGGGCCCTGCGGATCGGTACGGCCGCCGGGGCGGTGGCGGGCGCGGCGCTGCCGTTGCTCGATCTCACCGGGGCGCTGAACGACGCGGCGGGCTGGGGCTATCTGTCGCTGCTGCTGGGCGCGGCGTGCATGGCATGCGACCGGTACTTCGGCCTGACCTCGGGCTGGATAAGGAACCTCGCCACCGCCCAGGCCGTACAGCGACGCCTTCAGGTGCTGCAGTTCGACTGGGCGTCGGAGTGCGTGCGCGAGGTGCTCGGACCGACGGAGGGGACGGCCAGCGAGGCCGCCGAGCGGTGTCTGGGGGTGCTGCGGCGTTTCTCGGAGGACATCACGGAACTCGTACGGACCGAGACCGCGGACTGGATGGTGGAGTTCCGGGCCGGACCCGCGCCGATGGGCATGCAGGCGCTGTCCTCGGGCAGCGGGGGAAGCGGCCGTACGGACCAGGGGGCGTCGCCGGGACGGTTCCCGATGCAGACGATGACCCGGCCGAACATGCCGCGCCAGCGGCCTCCGGAGTCCCCTCGGTGACGGCACCGCGGTGACCCCGGAGGCGCCCGACCGACTCAGCTGAAGACGATCATGGAGCCTTGGGCGAGGCTGCGCGTGGCCGCCGCGTGCAGGCCCAGCCAGACGTGCCGTTCACGGGCGAACGGGCTGTCGTCGTACGGGATCGGGCCCGCCGGCTCCTCCAGGGAGGTCGGTGCGGCCGGCGGCAGCGGAGCGGCCGGCGGGTTCGCCGGGTCGATACCGAGGGACGGGGCGACGAACTCCAGCTCCCGCAGCAGGCCGTGCACGGAGCCGAGCGGGCCGCCGCCCTCCAGCAGGTCGTCGTTGGAGAGCGGGGCGGCGAAGTCCAGCGGAACGTACGCCCCCGCATGGTCGTAGTGCCAGACCAGATGGGACTGCCGGGCTGTCGCCTCGAACATCTCCAGCAACTGTTCGTAGTCCCCGCCCAGTTCGTCGACGGGCGTGACCGCGAGACCGCTGAGCTGGAGCAGATAGGCGCGGCGCAGGAAGTGCAGTGCGTCGTAGTCGAAGCCCGCGACCGGGGCGACGTCGCCGGTCAGGCCCGGCATGTAGGCGTACACGGGGACGGGCGGCAGTCCGGCTTCACCCAACGCCTTGTCGTAGACGGCTATCTCTTCGGCGAACGGGTTGTCGGGGCTGTGGCACAGCACATCGACGAGGGGGACCAGCCACAGGTCACAGGCCACGAAGTCTCGCTCTCCCACGGGTGCACATCGGAATAATCACAACGGTCGGGACAGCGTAATGCGGTGGGCTCGTCGCGCACAGTGGCCGACGGTCACGGTTCCGGGTCGGTCAGGCCCGGCTTCCGGTACGCGCGGCCGGCGCGCGGCCGGCACGCGGCGCCGGGGTCCGGACACGCGGCAGGCACGCGGACCGTGGGACTCAGGACGCGTGGGTCAGCGCTTGGGGGGCTGCGACTGCGGCGCTCCGGTGTCCGGGTCCTGTCCGGTCGGCTGCGCGCCGTCGCGCGGGGGCGCGCGGTGTCCCGCCGCGAGCCGGTCCGCCCAGCTCAGCGCTTGTGCGTTGAAGCCGTCGATCACCGCTCGCACCGCGTCGTGCTCGCCGAGCGTGACCGCCGCGACGAGCTCCGGATGGCCGTGCCAGAGCCACTCCCGGGCGCCCACGTCGTGGCGCAGGTACGGCACCGCGAACACCCAGGCCTGGACGCGCAGCCGGTGCAGGAAATCGTTGATGTACGCGTTGCCCAGCAGTGCACCCAGCTCGCGCCAGAAACGCAGGTCGTAACCGATGAGGATGTCGAGGTCGCCGCCCTGCGCCGCTCGCGCCGCCTCCTGGGCCCTGCGCCGCAGGGAGACGAGGCAGTCGCGGTACGCCACGGCCTGCGCGGCCGACAGCCCCGGCTCGTGGAAGGCGCGGCCGATGACCCCGTCCATCACCAGGGCGCGGGCCTCGACCATCGCGCGGTAGTCGGCGACGGTGAACTCGTGCACCCGGAAACCGCGGTGCTGATCCGATTCGAGCAGGCCCTGCGCGGAGAGATCGAAGAGTGCCTCACGTACCGGCGTCGCCGAGACGCCGTACTGCTCGGCGATCTGCTTGACGGTGAACTCCCGTCCCGGTTGCAGACGCCCCGCAAGCACTTCGTCACGCAGCGCGTCCGCGATCTGCTGCCGCAGCGTACTGCGGGTCACAGCTCCGCTCGCGCCCATGGCGCCCCTTCCCCGATGTCCGGCTTGGATCACCTTAAGCCAGGGCCGCCGTGCCCGGATCCGGGCAGAGGACGGAGTGACAGGGGAAGGGGCGCCCCGGTGCGGGGTTTACGGGCCCGCCATGGAGCGGTGGACGCGCCTACACGGTGTACTCGTCCGCGACCGACAGTGCCGTGTCAAGAGCGGCGAGGCCCTCCTTGGCCTCGGCCTCGGTGATGTTGCAGGCCGGAACGGCATGGGTCCGGTTCATGTTGATGAAGGGCCACAGGCCGCTCTTCTTCGCCGCGGCGCCGAAGGCCGCCATCGGCGCGTTGTCCGCGCCCGCCGCGTTGTACGGGACCAGCGGCTCGCGGGTCTCCTTGTCACGGACCAGCTCCAGCGCCCAGAACGCGCCGAGGCCGCGGACCTCGCCGACCGACGGATGGTTCTCGGCCAGTTCGCGCAGACCGGGGCCGAGGACCGTCTCGCCGATGCGGGCGGCGTTCTCGACGACCTTCTCGTCCTCCATCACGTGAAGGGTGGCGACGGCGGCCGCACAGGCCAGCGGGTGACCGGAGTAGGTCAGTCCGCCCGGGTAGGCGCGGGTCTCGAAGGTGGCGGCGATCTCGGCGGAGATGGCGACACCGCCCAGCGGCACATATCCGGAGTTGACGCCCTTGGCGAACGTCATGAGGTCCGGCACCACGTCGAAGTGGTCGGCGGCGAACCATGCGCCGGTGCGTCCGAAGCCGGCCATCACCTCGTCGAGGATGAAGACGACGCCGTACCGGTCGCAGATCTCGCGTACGCCCGCGAGGTAGCCGGGCGGCGGGGTCATGATGCCCGCCGTGCCGGGGATCGTCTCCAGGATGATCGCGGCGACGGTGGCGGCGCCCTCGAAGGCGAGGGTGTCCTCCAGGTGCTGGAGCGCCCGGGCGCACTCCTCGGCCTCCGTCTCGGCGTGGAACGGCGAGCGGTAGAGGAACGGGGCCCAGAAGTGGACGACCCCGGCCGAGCCGTGGTCGGACGGCCAGCGGCGCGGGTCACCGGTCAGGTTGATCGCGGTGGAGGTGGCGCCGTGGTACGAGCGGTACGCGGAGAGCACCTTCGTACGCCCGGTGTGCAGCCGAGCCATGCGGACGGCGTTCTCGACCGCCTCCGCGCCCCCGTTGGTGAAGAAGATCTTGTCCAGGTCGCCGGGGGTGCGCCCGGCGATGAGGCGTGCGGCCTCGGAGCGCGCCTCGATCGCGAACGCGGGGGCGAAGGTGGCGAGCTTGCCCGCCTGCTCCTGGATCGCGGCGACGACGGTCGGGTGCTGGTAGCCGATGTTGGTGAAGACGAGGCCGCTGGTGAAGTCCAGGTAGCGGTTGCCGTCGTAGTCCCAGAAGTACGCCCCCTCGGCGCCGGCGACGGCGAGCGGGTCGATCAGGCCCTGGGCGGACCAGGAGTGGAACACGTGCGCGCGGTCGGCGGCCTTCACGGCCGCACCGGCAGCGGGGTCGACATGAGGGGCATGAGGGGTCATGTGGTGAGCGTAGGCGGCGCCGGGAGCGGCTCGACATGGCCACCTTGTATGGCGTGGGGCGCTTTGGTGGGCAGGGTGTCGGGTCGGCACGGGGGCACCTCGTGGTGGGAAACCGGGCCCGACGGGGCGTGTCGCGCGCCGCTATTCTCGACGCGTTGCGGTGTATCGCCGTACGGGGGAGGACGCACACCATGGAGAAGCTCGGGCCTGCCGACCCGCAACGCATCGGCGCCTACCGCCTGTTGGGCCGGCTCGGCGCAGGCGGCATGGGTCAGGTCTATCTGGCCCGCTCGGACCGCGGCCGCACCGTCGCGATCAAGCTGGTGCGCGGCGAGCTCGCCGAGCAGCAGGAGTTCCGCGACCGCTTCCGCCAGGAGGTGCACGCCGCCCGCCGGGTCGGCTCCGCCTGGACCGCCTCCGTGCTGGACGCCGACACCGAGGCCGCCGTGCCCTGGGTCGCGACCGGGTATGTCGCCGGGCCCTCGCTCCAGGCCACCGTCTCCGGCCGCAGGGGCGCGCCCGCGGGAACGGTTCCCGGTGTGTACGGTCCCCTGCCGGAGCGTTCGGTTCACATCCTGGGTGCCGGTCTCGCCCATGCCCTCCAGGCCATCCACGCCGCCGGGCTCATCCATCGCGACCTCAAACCCTCCAACATCCTGCTGACGATCGACGGACCGCGCGTCATCGACTTCGGTATCGCACGGGCACTCGACACCGTCGCCCAGGGCAGTCTCACCCGCACCGGGGCGCTGGTCGGTTCGCCGGGTTTCATGGCGCCCGAACAGGTGCGGGGCGAGCGGGTGACGCCGGCGTGCGACGTCTTCTGTCTCGGCTCGGTGCTGGCGTACGCGTCGACCGGCCGGCTTCCGTTCGGGACGTCCGACAGCGGCGTGCACGCGCAGATGTTCCGGATCGCGCAGGAGGAACCGGATCTGACCGGCGTCCCGGTGGACCTCGTCGAACTGGTCAGGGACTGCCTGCTCAAGGACCCGGCCGCCCGTCCGGCAACGGACGCGATCCTGGAGCGACTCGCCGACGGCGACACCGCGGAACCCTGGCTCCCGGGCGCGATCATCGCCCAACTCGGCCGCCACGCCGTGGAACTGCTGAACTCCGAGGACCCGGAAGAGGTCACCGGGCAGGGGCCCGTCGCGAACGAGGCGCCTGCGGACCCCGCAGCGCCCGCCGACCGTCCCGCTCCCGCACCTCCCGGCGTCGTCCCCACGCTCCCCACGACGGCCGGCCCTCCGATGCCCGGTCCTCCGATGCCCGGTCCTCCGATGCCCGGCCCCACTCCCACGCCCACGTCCCCTCCCGCCTTCGCGCCCGTCCCGCCCCACGGGACGCCCTCCCCCTCGTACGGATATCCGCAGCTGCCTGCCCAGCCACATCCCGGCCAGCCACATCCCGCCCAGCCTCATCCCGGCCAGCCTCATCCCGGCCAGCCCTTCGGCGCCCAGCAGAACTACTCCGGATACGGATATCCGCAGCACCAGCAGCAACCCGGTTTCGGCGCCACACCCCCGTACGGCCCCCTCTACTCCGACGCCTCGCAACCCGGCCCCGAACCCGCCCGTCGCGGAAGGGGTTCGACCATCGCTCTCGTCGCCATAGCCGTGCTCGTCGCGATCGGCGCGGGAGGGTCCGTCTACGCGCTGATGAGCGACAGCGGGCCGACGCCCGGCCCGTCCCCCACCGTCTCGCCGTCGGGGACCTCGTCGGACTCCCCCGTCACCGGCGGTCCGCCGTCCCCGGACGCGGATCCCTCCGACGAGAAGACGAACAGCGACGGCCCCGTACCGTCCGGCTACCTCGGCACCTGGTCCGGTGCCATCGACAACCCGTCGGGCCGCTCCAGCCGGGAACTCGTCATCCAGCAGGGCGCGGTGGGCCAGCCCGTCCTCACGCTCACCGCGGACGGCCCGCTGGACGGCGGCGGCTCCTACCACTGCGTCTTCCGGGCGGACCTGACCGCGGAGCCTTCCCCGGCCGGCCCCGTCGAGGTCGGCCCCTCCGCGGTCGTCGTCGGCGAACCCATGACGTCGTGCACCGCGGGCAGAGCGACCACGCTGACCCTGCTCCCGGACGGCTCCCTGCGCCGTGAGAGCACGGGCGGGGGCGAGCAGCTCACCTACACCAAGGCCGACTGATCAGCCCAGGCCGCGCAGCGTGAGGCCCATCCCCACAGCGAGGACGGTCAGCGCGGTCAGCACGCTCCCGTACGGCGTGTAGCGCCGGAGCGCGGGCAGGCGCCGCTCTCCCAGGGCGGCGAGCCTGTTGCCGCCGCCGGAGAGCAGCAGACCGGCGGCGGTGAGGGTGAGGGCCATGCCCAGGCCGTACCCGGCGACCAGCAGGACGCCGAAGAACGTACGGCTGAGCGCGACGGCACCCAGCAGCACGACCAGTGCGGACGGGCTGGGCACCAGCCCGCCCGCCAGCCCGACGCCGAGCAGCGTCGGCAACCCGCTGCGCCGGACCGGCTCCGCCGCGGCGTCGCCCTGCCCGTGATGCCCGAGCCCATGACCGTGGTCCTGCCCATGCCCATGCCCATGGTGGTGCCTGTGATCCTGGTCGGGCCCGTGCCCGTGGGATGCCGGGGATCCGCCTGTGCGCAGTGTCCGTACGGCTGTCACCACGAGTCCCGTCCCCAGCACCACGATCACGACTCCGCTCACCACGCCCAGCCACCCCAGCAGCCGTTCCCCCAGGAAGCCGCCGCCCGCGGTCAGTACCAGTCCCACGGCCAGCACCCCTGCGGTGTGGGTCACGGTGACCGTCGCGCCGACGGCGCACGCGGCCCGCACACCGCCCTTCCTCCGTGCCAGGCAGGCGGCGACGACGAGCTTGGCGTGTCCCGGCAACGCCGCGTGGCCGGCACCGAGCAGCATCGTGAGCAGAACCGCGAGCAGACCCACCGGCAGGGTGAGGTCTTGTCCCGATGTCAGAGCGGTGAGGCGGTCCTCCAGGGCCGGGAAGAGGACGGCACCCCGGTCCACCACCGGCGCGGCGCCGGGACGCCGAGGCGCTGTGGCACCCCCCTCGCCCCCGCCACCCGGTTCCGTGCGCAGGTCCGCCCGGACCACGTCCAACGGCTGCCCACCGGCCGGATAGTGACGCAGCACATCGCTCGCACTCCGCTCCGGTACCGATGCGTCGACCAGCTTCGTCCCCGTCCCGGTTGCCGTGATCTCCTTCCAGCCGGTCCGCGCCGCGTCCGCCCCCGAGGCGAACATGACGCGGGCCGGCCCGGAGAGGTCGGCGTCGGCGCGCAGCGCGCACGTCAGCCTGGCGATGGGCAGGCCCGCCGCCCCCTTCGCGTACGTCAGGGCGCTCCGCCCGACGCGCCAGGTCAGCTGCCTGCCGTCCACCGAGGCCCGGGTCCGCGCGGCCAGTTGCGCACACCGCCGTTCGGCGCGGGCAGCGGCCTCCGCCGTCGAGACCGTTCCGTCCCGGTCGGTGTCGGTGGCGTCCTCGTCCTGGGCGGTGGGGATCTCCGCGCTGTCGACAACGGCCGTGTCCTCGATCCTGTCCGGCGCGAGCCGCAGCCCGTCGTAGTGATTGAGGCTGAAATTGCCCAGCGGGTGCGCCGGTTGGGCATGCACGGGGGGCGCGACGGTCAGACAGAGAAGCAGCGCGGCGGGCACCGCACGGCTCAAACGCTTCATCAACTCGGTGGCTCGGATCTCTTCAGGTCTGTGTCAGGTCGTCTGTGAGCATCTGCGTGGCCAGCGGTGCGTGGTACGGCGAGAAATGCGGGTTCAGGGCGAGCGCCTCACGCAGATGCCCGTCGGCCCCGGGCAGCCCGAGGGCGTGCTCGATCGCGCCCCGGTGGTACCGGAACAGCGCGTTGCGCCACCCGGTCCTCGCCGCTGTGCGGGCGTATCCGACGGCTTCGAGGTCGCGCCCCGCACGGTGCAGCGCCCAGCCCAGCGCGTCGGCGACGATGACGCTCCGGGCGCGTCTCCACTCGCCGCGCATGAGATCCACGGCGACCTCCGGGTCGCCATGATCGGCCACGTACAGGGCGAGATGCGGGTCGACGGGTCCACCGGAGGCACGCAACAGCCGTACCTGCGCGTCCAATGCCGCCTTCGCACCGCGCACACGCGCGTCTCCCCCGCCCAGTTCCACCGCCTCCGCCAGGAACTGCGGCAGCGGCGTCCGCTCGACCAGCCGCCGGTACAGGTCCAGGGCCTTCGCCGTGTCGCCGCGCACCGCGTACACCCTGGCCGTCCCGGCCTGCGCGTACGGATGGCCGGGTACGGCGTCCAGCGCGCGCCTGTAGTGCCGTTCCGCGCGGTCCACCGCGCCCTCGGACCATGCCAGGTCTCCCGACCGGGCCTCGGCGAAGGCGCGTTCGTCCTCCGTTCCCGCGCTGTCCACGGCCCGTTGGAGCGCGATCGCGGCGTCCTTCGGTCTGCCGTTGGTCTCCAGGTCGTATGCCGCCCTGCTGTACGCGGCGCCGGCCGGGGCGATGTCCAGCAGGCGCTGCACGGCCGCTCTGGCTGCCGGATAGTGGCCGAGCTGGATCTCCGCATCGGCCAGGACCGCGTAGCCGTCCGCACGGTCGGGGGCCATCCGGGTGGCGCGGAGCCCGAAGTCGCGGCCCTCGGCGAATCCGTGGCGGGCGTTGGCCACCAGCCCCCGGCCCGTGACGGCGGCGTAGTTGTCCTCGCGTTCAAGGGCCAGGGAACGGCGCAGGGCCTCGTCGGCCGCGTCGAGGTGGCCCGCGTCGAGCGTGACACGGGCCTGTTCGATCTCGGTGCGTGCCAGCCCCGACCAGGCTGTCGGGTCGTCCGGATATCGTTCGGTGCGCTTGCGGGCGGTGGTGACGGCGAAGGCCAGGGCGTCGGGGGCGGCTCCGCCCCGCATCGACACGGCCTGCGGGGCGGTGGCCGACGGGTGCCTGTCGGCCGCAGGGCCGAGGTACAGCAGTCCCGCCACGCAGCCGGTGACCACCACCGCACCGCCTGCCGCGGAGAACAGACGCCTCATGGGCCCGCGTGCGGCAGGTTGACATACGGGAAGGTGCGCTGCGCGTCGGCGACCTCCAGGGCGGCCACCGGCCTGGGCAGAAGTCCGGGCGGTGACGCCTGGGCGGGTTCGCCCTCCAGCATCCGCAGCAGTGGGCCGTCGATGTTGTCGTTGAGCCGGCGCCCGTTGGGGAAGCCCTGCGGATCCCCGTCGAGTACGCCCATGGCGCGCGGCTCGGCGGTGACCGGCGTCATCAGGTTCAGCCGCAGTTCCTCCGCCATCACGATGCGGCTCCGGTCGGCGTCCGCGTTCATGGTGTGGGTGTTCAGGTCGAAACCGAACGTCGCGCCGTTGTCCTTGCCGATGCCCTTGAGGAACAGGGCCTGGATGTCGGTGCGCGGAGTCGCCGGTGCCGGAAACCCCTGAGCTGCCTGGATGCGGTGGGGCGGTACGGGGTCGAGCGTGGCGGCGAGGAAGTCGTTCTCCAGGTGGTCGTCCTTGGGCGCCCGCGCCTGGAACCGGTCCTCGGGCCCGCCCGGCCTGAAGAAGCCGACGGTCGAGCCGTACACCGTGAACGCCAGGTGCGGGTTGCCGTGCCGCGAAACCTGCCGGAACACCGGGGCCTGCTTCGCCAGGCTCCGGCCCAGGTCCGCCCCCTGCCGGGAGACGTCGGCCCACACCCCGATCACCGGATTGCGCGCCGGGTCGCCGTTCAGCGCCACCTCGCGCTTGGGCACCTGGATGATCAGGCTGTTCACGTTGAGCACCGACAGCGGCTGGGCGTCCGGCAGCCAGCCGGGCACGGGGCCGCGCGTACCGACCGTGTAGAGACCGAAGACCTGGCTGTCCGCCTTGAACGAGTCCGCCGCCTGGCCTGCCAATGTGCGTCCGCCACCCGGAAGTTCGCGGATCGCCTGCGCCCGCAGCGTGCCGTAGTCCGGCATCAGGAACCGTCCGGTGTCGGTCGGCGCCGCGATCGCATCGCTCAGCAGCGTCTGGGCGGCGCCGCCCGACGTGACCCGTTCCAGGGTGTACTTCTGACGCACGCCGAGGGACCGGTCGTCGAGGGACGTCACGGGCCCGGGGCCGACTTTGGGGCCGAGCCCGAAGGGCCGGCGGTCGTCGTTCCGGAAGGTCCAGCGGTAGGTGGTGTCGGGCACCCCGTCGCCGTCGCCGTCCGTGTGGATCTCGTACCGTGCACCGGTCGCGAACGGATAGTCCACCAGCGCGTTCGCGGCGGTGCCCGGCATCTGGAACGGCCGCACGTTCGCGATGAGGGTGACCATGTCGGGGTTGTCGGGGCTGCTGAACGCGTAGACGTCGGTGAGGTCCGCCGCGGTGTCGAGCACGGACGACGGAGCGTCGATGTGACCGCCCGCCTCCCCGATGCCGGTCATCGGTCCCCAGAGGGACGCGCCGGTCAGAGCGGCTGCCGTTGCCGTGAGGACGGCGAGGCGCCCGCGTGTGGTCGCGCGTGATGGTCGGACGGTTGCTGGCATGCAACGCTCCAGTGCTCGGCGTGGGGGGAGTGGGCCCAGCCTGGAGCGTTGTTGATCATGATGCGCACCCAGCGCGCGGTTGCCCCCCGATCGCGTGACCCTTTTCCGCCGGGCGGTCTAACGACCGTTTCGTCCGGCCGCACATGTATGCATGGATGGGCATATCCGACAGCTGGTCGACTATCGGCGGAAATCACCACCCTCTCTGGTGAACTCCACTTTCCATACAAGCTGTTGGACCATCCCGGCGCGAACCCGTCATTTCCGTGACACACCATCAGATCTGGAAGGATCTATGCATATGCGCGCAATCCGCCGTCTCACCGTCCTCGCCGCACTGACCGCGCTGACGGTTCCGTTCGGCCTGGCGTCGGCCGGAGCGGTCGGTTCCCAGGCCCCGGTCGTGCACCGGGCCACCGTCGCCGACCCGTTCCCGGGTGTGTACATCTCTCCGTGGGGTGACGCCCATGTGGAACTGAGCCCGGAGACGTTGAGCTGGATGCGGGCCGAGGGTGTCACGCTGGAGGCCATCAGCCCGTTCGTGATGGACGCGGACGGCCGGGGCTTCGACATGCCGATCGGTTCGACGGCGGGCGATGGTCTCGACTCCCGGGGCCGCATCTTCTACCCCGGCGGCCTCAACTTCCACCACGCGGCCTCGGACAGGACCATCACGCTGAAGCCGACGTACATCCGCGTGATGCCGACCCCCGGCTACTCCGCGGGCGTCGCGGTGAACGGCGTACCGTTCGCCGACGAGGTGCAGATCGCGGACACGACTCCCGCCGAGGCCCTGCTCGGCGCCCGTCCCAGCCCCACGGGCTTCCGGCTGGAGAAGGTGCCGTTCCGCATCACGGCCGAGGCCACGCGGCTCTTCGCCCAGGTGACCGGCGGTGAAGGTCCGCGTGCCGGCAGCCTGCTCGGCACGCTCACCCCGAACTTCGACTACATCCCGGGCAGGACGTCGCCCATCGGTTTCCCGAGCTTCTAGCCGTCGCCTCGGCACCTCGGCACCTCGGCGCACCGCCGCTTCGGCACCTCGGCGCACCGCCGCTTCGCGCCGATCTCCCCGCTTCGGTCGACGCCCGGCCCGGTACCCGCGTGCACCGGTCCGGGCGTTCCGCCGTGCCGGGGCAGACGCGGACTCCGAACGAAAGCCCCTAGAGCAACGGCTTGGCCGACATCAGCAGATGCTGGTGCACGGGGTGCGATGCGCCCTGAGCAGCGTCCTCCCGGGTCTCCCACCCGGTGACCATCGCACGCAGGCCGGGGCCCAGCAGGTCGAACCGGACCACGGACGCGTCGAACGAGGCCAGGGCGTCCATCAGGTACGAGGGGTTGAAGGCGACGGTCATCTCGCCCGTACCCGCGAGTGCGGCAGGAAGACGCTGGAAGGCCACATCGTCCTCGTAGCCCGCCTGGAGCAGCACCGCGTCACTGGAGAACGTCAGGTGGAGCGGGCTGCTGCCCTCCGCGACCACGGCGACACGCTTGACGGCCTCGACCAGCGGCGCCCGGTCCGTCATCGCGGAGACGTGGTCCTGCAGGGCGAACAGCTTGTCGTGGCCCGGCAGTCGGCCGTCGAGCAGCCGCACCGTGGTACGCATCCCGGCCAGTTCGAAACCGACCGAGGCGTGGTCCAGGGCGAGCCGGACCGTTCCGGCCCGGCCGAAGGCGCGGACGATCTCGGTCAGCCTGCGGGCCGAGACGACGACATCGGCCGAGACATCGTCCTTCCCCGGTGCCCACGGGAGCGTGCGTACCGCGAACCGGTAACGGTCCGTGGCCGCAAGGGTCATCGTGTCGCCATCGAGCGCCAGCCGGATGCCGGTCAGGGCCGGCAGCGTGTCGTCCCGGCCCGCCGCCACCGTCACATGGGCGACGGCCGCGGCGAACGCGTCCGCGTCCACCTCACCGAGCACGTCCGGCAGCGCGGGGAGCGCCGGACAGTCGTCGAACGGCAGGACCGAGAGCCCGAATCGGGCACCGTCACTCGTCAGCGAGAACCGAGAGCCCTCGACCGCGCATTCCACCGCCCCGTCGGGCAGCACGCGGCAGACATCGAGCAGCCGGCGGCCCATGACCAGCACCTTCCCCGCCCGTACCGTCTCCGCCTCCGCCTCGATGCGTGCGGACGCCTCGTGATCGAGGCCCGAGACGCACAGGCGGCCGTCGGCCGCTTCCAACCGCAGCCCGCCCAGCACGGGAACGGGGGAGCGTGTGGGCAGCACCCGGGCCGCCCACGCCACGGCGTCGGTCAGTGCACTGCGCTCGATGCGGAATTCCATGGTGGCGGCTTCTCCCCGTTGTCTCTGCTCGCGGTCGTGACCGTGAGCCGACACTAGGGGCCGCCACTGACAGTGGAAGAGAAGAAGACGGTCGCGGTCGACGACAGCGGCAACCCCCGATAGCCACTGCCGTCGCCCCCCGTGCCCCCGTCGAATCCGTCGAATCCGTCGGGGGCCCCGCAACCGTGTTCGGACTCTAGGACGCCGGGTACGCGACCGAAAGATTCAGTTCGCACGGCGTGGGCCGGCGCAGGTATCAGTCCGCACAGCCAGACCCACTACGCTGCCCTCCGTTCATGGGCACGGGCACGGCTCCGTTCCTGGACGAAGGCGTACGGACACAGAGGCGGAGGACACGTGCAGGCGCGGGACAGGGCCGAGGACGTACTGCGGCTCTACCGGCTGGCCCGGTCCGGCGGTTCGCGGGGGCTCCTGCGCTGGATATCCGGCCGGGCCGAGGGCTGGGCCGGTCTGGTCGACGGTGCCGGCACCGTCCTGCACGGCGTGGCACGGACCCCGGACCGCACCGGTGCCGAGGCCGCGGCGCCGGCCGCCGAGGGTGCGAGGGAACTGGCCTCGCGCGGTGCGCGCTCCCTCTCGTTCGACACGGGCCCGCACACCGCGCTGCTGTTCGCGCTGGACGGACCGCCGGGCACGTCTCCCCCCGCTCTGGCCGTCGTCGCCCCGCGCCCGCTGCCCGACGGACTGGCCGCGCTCCTCTCCGACGCCACGATGCCTCTCGCCCTGTGCTGGGCCGCGGAGACCGTGGAGCGCAAGCGCCGTCGCGTGGACCTCGCGGAGTCACGCGGCCGGGAAGCGGTGCTGCACCTGCTCATGACCGGCCAGTTGTCCCTCGCACATCAGGTCGCGGGGGCGCTGAAACCCACGCTGCCCGACCCCGTCCAGGTGTGCGTCGTGGAGTGTCCCGGTGGCCGCCGGGACGACGTGGCACGGATCTGCGCCGACCTCTCCGGCGGCCGGTCCTGGATCGTGCGCTGTCCCGTATACGCACGTCATCTGATCCTCGTCGTGCCGACGGAACCGGAAGCGGCCGGACAGCAGTTGGGCCCGCGCGTGGCCGGCACGATCGACGAGTGCGTTGTGGGAATGAGCGAGGAGGTACCGCTGTCCGACACGGCGACCGGGTACCGCCAGGCGTTTCATGCCCTGGCTGTGGCCCGCGGCCTGCGTACCCGGCACGCGCGCTTCGGCGCCGCGCCGGAGGCCGCCCTGGCCGTCGGGGCCGCCGGTGCGCAGTGGGCGGACGCGCTGCTGAACCCGCTGCTCACCCATCTGCCACGCCGCAGTCACGATCCGGGCGGGCAGGAACTCGCGGCCACCCTCTCCTCCTGGCTCGCGTTCTCCTCGCACGCGACCCAGCATCTGAAGATCCACCGGAACACCCTGGCAGCACGGCTCCGGCTGATCGGCGAACTCCTCGGCCTCGACCTGAACCGGCTCGCCGACCAGGCCGCACTCGACCTCGCCCTGCGCGTCCGCGCCACACCCACCGTGCCCCGGACGGCCGCCCCGAACGGGCCGGAGTCCGCCCCGCCCCCTCGGCTGGACACCGTCCTGCGCGGCCCCGCCGTCCAGGAATGGGCGGCCCGGCAACTGCGCCCGCTCACCCCGTCCGACACGTCCCGGACCGCCGCCGACCCGCGTACGACGCTGCGCACCTGGCTGGCGTGCGAGGCACAACTGGGCCCGACGGCCGCCGCTCTGGGCCTCTCGGTACCGGGGGCCCGCAAGCGGCTGACCCGCCTCGAATCGACACTTGAGCGTTCGCTGCTCCAGGCGCCGAGCGCCCGTTACGACCTGTGGCTCGCTTTCCGCGCCCTGGACCTCGCGGAGGCCGGCGCCGTCCGGTGAACCGGAACGGGGGCGTGACCGGCCGGGGCCGGGCACGCCCCCGTCGGGTGGGGGGATCGCGACCGTGGATCCACAGGCTGTGGATCCACGGACTACGGGCAGGTCAGCAGCTCAGGTTGGAACCGGGCGTGGTGCCGAGGATCGCCACGAACGCCTGGTAGCGGTCGATACGGCTCTGGACCTGGGCGGGGTTGCCGCCGTTGCACTCCAGGGAGCCGTTGATGGAGCGGATGGTCTCGCCGAATCCGGCGCCGTTCACCATGGCGTTGTGGGCGGTCATGGTGCCGGGGCCGTTCTGGGTGTTCCAGTACCAGAGGCCGGTCTTCCAGGCGACCGAGGCGTTCTGCTCGACCAGGTACGGGTTGCCCAGCAGATCGAGACCGAGTGCGTCACCGGCGGCCTTGTAGTTGAAGTTCCAGCTGAGCTGGATCGGGCCGCGACCGTAGTACGCGGCCTGACCGGCCGGACAGCCGTAGGGCTGGCCGCTGTCGCAGTAGTGCGGATAGTTGGCCGTGTTCTGCTCGACGACGTACACCAGACCGCCCGTCTCGTGGCTGACGTTGGCGAGGAACGCCGCGGCTTCCTGGCGCTTGACGGTGTCACTGCCGGTGTTCGCGAAGCCCGGGTAGGCGCTCAGGGCCGCGGTCAGACCGTCGTACGTGTAGAACGGGTTCCGGTTCGGGAACATCTGGTTGAACTGCGCCTCGCTGACGACGAAACCGGACGGGGTGCCCGGGTCCGTACCGCCGCCGTCACCACAACTGCCCTGGTCCGCCCAGACGTCGGAACTTCCCGGAGTCTCGTTCTGGGTCCACCACTTGGCGGTCCAGTTGTGCCCGTTGTAGGAGGCGGATCCGCCTCCGGTGTAGACGGACGAGGAGTTCCAGGGTGCCGCACAGTCGGCCGCCGCGGCGCTGGTGGCGGGGAGCAGGACGGCCATCGCGACGACCGCGCCCAGCGCGGTCAGCAGGCCCATGATGCGTCTGATCACGTGATCACTCCTTCGGCGCGGCGCACCGAGCGGGCCGGCGCGCCGCCATGGGGGGTCACCTGCCACTCAAGCGCCGTTGGTCTGGACCTGTCAAGGTCTGGACCAACGAACGAACAACGGGCGAACGCCCGTCGACAGGACTCGCATCACACCCCCAACTCCCCTACGCCGCCCGTACGGTGACCCGAACTGCACACCGGACCCGCACCGGCGCGCGCACACGCGTCCAACGAGGGGAGTGCGAGGAAGCCGTGGAGTGGTTCAGCGCCGAGAACGTCGTGGCCGTGGCAACGGCCGTGCTGGGTGTCCTGGCCTCCATCGGGGTGCTCTGGTACGAGCGCCGCGTGCCCCGCCGCAAGCACATCGGCTACCGCGTCCAGATGGACACCCCGATCGGCAGCGACGTCAGCCAGGGCCGCGCCAATGTGCGGCTCGGCCTCTTCAACGAGACGCCGGACATGGCCGATGCCACGCTCGTCCTGCTGCGGATCGAGAACGACGGCTCGCAGTCCATCGCCGACAACGACTACACGGGCCGTGAACTGCACGGTCTCACCGTCGAGTTCACCGGTCGCACGGTGCGCGGCATCGCGGTCACCCAGGCACCCGGCGCCGACCACCTGATGGAGCACTTCACCCCGGCCGGCGGAATGCGGCACAGCGGACCACTCATCCGACTGCCGCGCGTACCGCTCAACCGGGGCGAACACTTCAAGCTGCTGGTGCTGCTCACCGGGGCGAACGTGGAGGGCCCGATCAGGATCACGGGCGGCATCCGGGACGGCGAGGTGACACCGAACAGGGCCGCCCGCCCCGACGACAAGCCGCCGCTGTTCGGCCGGGCCGCCCGGCTGATCACCGTGGCGCTGACCGTCTGCGTCATCACCCTGGCCTCGATCATCCTGATACGCGACGACACCCCGCCCCCGATCGGCTGCGCCCGGGGCCGCCTGACGGTGACCGGTTCCACCGCCTTCGCTCCGGTCGTGAGGGAGTTGGCGAAGAAGTACGAGAAGGAGTGCGAGGGCTCCACCGTCACCGTGGACGCGCACGGCAGCAACGCCGGGATACGGGAACTGGCCGACCGGGGGGCCACGGCCGGGAGGTCCGGCTCGCCCGCACTGATCGCGCTCTCCGACGGCCCCAAGCCGGACGGCTTCCCGCAACTGCGCGAGACCCGGGTCGCCGTCTCGCTCTTCCACCTCGTCGTCAACGACCGCGTCCCGCTGAAGAACCTGACCCTCGCCGACATCCGGAAGATCTACGCAGGCGACATCCGCAACTGGAAGGCGCTCGGCGGACCCGACCTGCCCGTGCTCCTGGTCAGCCGGGACGCCAACTCCGGTACCCGCGAGGTCTTCCAGCGCCGCGTGCTCGGCCGCAACGAACCCGCCCAGTCCTCCCGCGACTGCGCCACCAAGGACGACGCGCAGGCCAGGGTCGTCCGCTGCGAACTCGACTCCACCGAGCAGGTCCTGGCCGCCGTCGGCCGGCTCGACGGCGCGATCGGCTACAGCGAACTGCGCGCGGGGACGAAGCTGTCGGGAGCCCACCAGCTCGCCATCGACTCCACCGTCCCGTCCGTCGACACGATCGGCTCCAGCACCTACCCGTACCGGGAGATCGAGTACGCCTACACCTACGGCCGGCCGCCCGCCGACTCACTGGCCTCCAGCTTCCTGGGCTATCTCAGCCGCGGCAACGGCCAGGACGTGATCCGTACGCACGGACACCTGCCGTGCGCGACGCCGAAGGGGCTGCGGATCTGCGGCGAGGACTGACAGCCACAGGAACATCCGGACACACGAAGGGCAGCCGGCACCGGCCCGCACCGGCCGGAGGCGGACCCGCGGAAGCACAGACCCGCAGCCCCTCAGAAGCGCAGAAGCACGGAGAGGGCCGGGACGCACCGTCCCAGCCCTCTCCGTGCTTCCGCGGGTCCGCCGCTCCTACAGGAACGAGTTGATCTCGATCGTCTCGGTACGGCCGGGGCCGACACCGATCGCGGAGATCGGGGCGCCGGACATCTCCTCCAGCGCCTTCACGTACGCCTGCGCGTTCTTCGGCAGGTCGTCGAAGGTCTTGGCCTTCGTGATGTCCTCGGACCAGCCCGGCAGCATCTCGTAGACCGGCTTCGCGTGGTGGAAGTCGGTCTGGCTGTAGGGGAGCTCCTCGACGCGCTTGCCGTCGATCTCGTACGCGACGCACACCGGGATCTGCTCCCAGCCGGTCAGCACGTCCAGCTTGGTGAGGAAGAAGTCGGTGAGACCGTTGACCCGGGTCGCGTACCGCGCGATCACCGCGTCGAACCAGCCGCAGCGACGGTCGCGGCCGGTGGTGACACCGCGCTCGCCACCGATGCGGCGCAGCGCCTCACCGTCCTCGTCGAGCAGCTCCGTCGGGAACGGGCCCGCGCCGACGCGGGTCGTGTACGCCTTGAGGATGCCGATGACCCGGCTGATCTTCGTCGGACCCACGCCGGAACCGGTGCAGGCACCGCCCGCGGTCGGGTTCGACGAGGTGACGAAGGGGTACGTGCCGTGGTCGACGTCGAGCAGCGTGCCCTGGCCACCCTCGAAGAGGACGACCTTGCCCTCGTCGACGGCGTTGTTCAGGATCAGCGTCGTGTCGGCGACGTACGGCTTGATCTGCTCCGCGTACTGGAGCATCTCCTCGACGATCCTGCCGGACTCGATGGCCCGGCGGTTGAAGACCTTGGCGAGGAGCTGGTTCTTCTGCTCCAGGGCCGCCTCGACCTTCTGCTCCAGGATCGACTCGTCGTAGAGGTCCTGGACGCGGATGCCCACACGGTTGATCTTGTCGGCGTACGTCGGGCCGATACCGCGACCGGTCGTGCCGATCTTGCGCTTACCGAGGAACCGTTCCGTCACCTTGTCGACCGTGACGTTGTACGGGGTGATCAAATGGGCATTGCCGCTGATCAGCAGCTTGGACGTGTCCACGCCGCGTTCGTTCAGCCCACTCAGCTCGGAGAGCAGGACGGCCGGGTCGACGACGACACCGTTTCCGATGACCGGGGTACACCCCGGCGAAAGGATTCCGGAGGGGAGGAGATGCAGTGCGTACTTCTGGTCACCTACGACCACCGTGTGGCCGGCGTTGTTGCCGCCCTGGTAACGCACCACATAGTCCACGGATCCACCGAGGAGGTCGGTGGCCTTTCCCTTGCCCTCGTCACCCCACTGAGCACCGAGCAGCACAAGTGCGGGCACAGGCGTACACCCCTTCCGGGCGGGGCATGTCCAAGGTCAGGGGGCGTACGTACACGTCGTACATGCCGTACGACGATGTACGACGAGGCCTGAACCGTTGAACCGGGTGCCCCGGAATAGACGAAGCCCCTGGCGCAATAGCGCAAGGGGCTCTTGCACCAAGATGCTACCCGAGGAAGGACCGAGGTGTCGGCTGCCCAGCCCCCCGGCGACGGTACCCACCAGCTGCTGGTGGTCATCGACCCGGTAGCCCGCCGGACCGACGGCGAGTCCGTCCGTATCGCGAAGGACGTGCTCAGCGCGGGTTCGCACGCCAAGATCTGTCTGCCCGACGGGCCCGAAGAGTTCGATCGGGCCTTGTCCCGCCGGGGCGGCAGGCGGCCGGTGGTGGTCGGCGACGACCGGGCGCTGCGGCGGGCGGTGACCCTGCTGCACCGGGAGCGAGAACCGGCCACTGCCGCCCTCTCGCTGGTTCCGGTCGGCGCCTCGGCCGCGCTCGAACTCGCTCATTCGCTCGGCGTGCCCCCAAACCCGGTGGCGGCGGCGCGCACCGCGCTGGACGGCGTCGTGCGCAGGCTCGACCTGCTGGTCGACGACAGCGACGGCGTCGTCCTGGGCGCGCTGCACATTCCGGCCCTGAGCGTGCCGCCGGGCGTGATGGCCGCGCACACGGGCGTCACGGCGGTCTGGGACTCCTGCCGCACCCTGGTCCGCTCCCTGGTGCGCCCGACCCCGCCGACGCCCCCTGTCCCGCCGCGCACGCACCGGCTGCGCGTCGAGGCGGACGGCGTCCTGCTGAACGATCTGGACCGCCCGGTCGAGTCGGTGACGGTGACCTCGCGGGGCGGCGACGAGGGCCTCGCGGAGGTGGTGATCCGCCCTCCGGCCGCCCCACCGGTCACGGCGGAGGCGAAGGCCGTCACGGTCTCCGGCGCGGACTTCCGCTACCGCGCGGACATACAGGTCGCCGGCCCGGTCCGGACGAAGACATGGACGGTGCGGGCGGGCGCCTGGGGACTGATGCTGCCGGCGGTCGAGGGATAGCTGCCGACGGAAGAAAAAACCGGGGAAGCTGCCGGGGCGGAAGAAAAACCGGAGGCAGCTGCCGGGGCGGAAGAGGTATGAGCGGTGGCTGCCGGAGCGGAAGAGGAATGGCAGGCCGGTGGCAGTGGCAGTGGCAGCCCGGTCCTGTCCCGGGCCGTGCGCACCGGGGCCCTGCTCAGGCTCGTGCTGCGGTGCGAGGGGAGAGGGTGCGGCGGGTGGTCCCGGGGTGCAACCGCCTCTCGGTGCACTCGCGTCACACAGATCATGGAGAACCGACGCGAAGCGATACGTGGGGTGGCCGGATGCCTGGTGGCCGCGGCCGGCGGAGCCGCCGGGATGCTCGCCTGGGCCCCCTACGGCCGGAGCGGCATCTTCGGCGGCTTCGAGGGCGAGACGGAGTGGAACGTCCTCTGGTTGGGGCTGCCGGTCATGACACTCGGCGGTGTCGCGGCCGGAGTCACGCTCGCCGCGCTGGTGGCGCGCAGATGGCGGCGGGCGCTCGGGGCGGCGGCGTTCCTCACGGTCCTCGCCGGTTTCGGGGTGGCGTTCGACGTACTGGCGGGCCCGCCTTCGAGCTGCGGTTCGCCGTGCTGACGAAGGGAACCACCCGACGCCAGGCGCCGCCACCCGACGCCACTGCCCGGCGCCCGGCCCGCCCCGTCACAGCTCGACGCGGAGTTCCTTCAGGCCTCTGATCACGTAACCCGGGTTCCACTCCGGCTCGGCCACCAGCCGCATCCGCGGGGCGCGACGCAGCAGCTCGCCGAAGGACGCGGCCAGTTCGACCCGGGCCAGCGGGGCTCCGAGGCAGAAGTGGATGCCCGCGCCGAACGTGACGTGCGGGTTCTCCCGGCGGGCCAGGTCGAGGGTGTCCGGGGCCGGGAAGCGGGCCGGGTCACGGTTGGCGGACCCGAAGAGCAGGGCCACCTCGGAGCCGCGCGGAATGACCGTGCCGTCGATCTCGATGTCGTCGAGGACCCAGCGCTCGAACATCTGCAGCGGGGTGTCGTACCGCATCAGCTCCTCGATCGCCGTGGGGAGCAGCCCGTGGTCGGCGCGCAGGGCGGCCAGCTGCTCGGGGTGGCGCAGCAGTGTCCACCAGCCGTTGACCGTGGTGTTGACGGTCGCCTCGTGGCCCGCGTTGAGCAGCAGCACACAGGTGGAGATCATCTCCTGTTCGCTCAGCCGCTCGCCCTCGTCATGGGCGGCGATGAGCGCGGAGATCAGATCCGTACCGGGGCGCTTGCGCCGCTCCTCGATCAGCTCGCGCAGATACGCGGAGAAGTCGAGCGAGGCGCGTACGGCGGCGCGGGCCGTGTCGTCGGACGGGTTCAGTTCGAACATTCCGCAGATCGCCGCCGACCAGGGCCGCAGCGGGGCGCGGTCGGACTCCGGGATGCCGAGCATTTCGGCGATGACGGCCACGGGCAGCGGTTCGGCGACGGCCGTCAGCAGATCGCCGCCGCCCTCCTCGACGAACGAGTCGACCAGTGCGGCGGCCAGCCGCTGGACGGTCGGGACGAGCTGTTCGACCGTCCGCGGCGTGAAGGCCTTGGAGACCAGGCGCCGGATCCGCGTGTGGTCGGGGGCCTCCAGGTCGAGGAGCCCCTGCCCGTTGAGGGTGTGGAAGGGCTCGTGCTCGACGGGCGGCGGCGTGCGGCCGAATTCCTCGTGGGTGAAGCGGTGCAGATACGTGCGGCCCAGGCGGCGGTCGCGCAGCAGCGCGGACACATCGGCGTGGTGCGGGACGAGCCACTGGTCACTGGGCTCGAAATACTGCACCCGGCCACCTGCGCGCAGGGCCGCGTAGGCGGGGTACGGGTCGGCGACGAACGCCGGGGACCAGGGGTCGAAGGACTCGGGGAGGGCGTCGGCCGCGGAACGTGAGGACAGGTGCATATACGGACGCTAACCGCACCCGGCGGCCGTCGACCACCCGCCCCGGGCGACGGAGCCCCCGGGCCCCTCCGGCGATCCGTCCAGGTCCCGGGGTCCGTGCCCCGGACTTCAGGAGGGCGTGACCAGCCGGGCCTCGTACGCGAAGACCGCCGCCTGCGTGCGGTCGCGCAGTCCCAGCTTCACCAGGATGCGGCTCACATGTGTCTTGATGGTGGACTCGGCGACCACCAGATGCGAGGCGATCTCCGCGTTGGACCGGCCCTGCGCGATGAGGACGAGCACCTCCGTCTCGCGCTCCGTGAGGTCGCCGATCCGGGCGAGCGCGGGCGGCCGCGTGGCCTGGGGGAGCTTCGAGAACTCGTTGATCAGCCGCTTCGTGACGGTCGGGGCGAGGAGCGCCTCGCCCGAGGCCACCACCCGGACCCCGTCGGCGAGTTGACGGGCAGAGGCGTCCTTGAGGAGGAAGCCGGAGGCCCCGGCGCGCAGCGCCTGGTACACGTACTCGTCGAGGTCGAAGGTGGTCAGTACCAGCACCTTGGCGTCCGCGTCGGCGGCGACGATCTCGCGGGTGGCCTCGATGCCGTTGAGTTCCGGCATCCGGATGTCCATCAGGACCACATCGGGACGCAGCGCCGCGACCTGCGCGACGGCCTGCCGTCCGTCGACGGCCTCGCCGACGACCTCGATCCCCGGCATGGCGTTGAGCAGCACGGAGAAGCCCTCGCGGACCATCATCTGGTCGTCGACGATCAGCACCCGGATGGCCGGGGTGGAGGGAACGGTCATACCGGCTCCACCAGCCCCGCCTGTTCCGTCCCCGCGTGCCCCGTCGGCCCCGCCTGTTCCGTCCCCGCGTGCCCCGTCGGCCCCGCCTGTTCCGTCCCCGCCTTGTTCGATGCGCGCGACTCGTGCGCCCCGTACGCCTCGTCCTTCTCGTGGATGGGCTGGGCGGGTATGAACGCGGTGATCTCGTAACCGCCCTCCCCACTCGCCTCGGCCGTCATCTCGCCGTTCAGCATCGCGACCCGCTCCCGCATCCCCGTGATCCCGTGGCCGGCTCCCGGCGAGGGCTTCACCTCACCGGTCGGCGGCCCGTTGACGACCCGCAGGCCGAGTCCGCCCAGCACATAGCCGATCTCCACCTTGGCGGTGGCGCCCGGCGCGTGCCGCAGCGTGTTGCTGAGGGCTTCCTGGATGATCCGGTACGCCGACAACTCGACGCCCTGGGGCAGTTCGCGTACCGCGCCGGTGACCGTCTTCTCGGTCTCCAGACCCGCTTCACGCACATTGGCGAGGAGACCGTCGAGCTGGGCGAGAGTGGGCTGCGGGGCATCCGGCGCCTGGTAGTCCTCGGCCCGTACGACGCCCAGGACGCGGCGCAGTTCGGTGAGGGCGGCCACCGCGTTCTCCCGGATCGTGACGAAGGCCTGCTCCAGCTCGGGCGGCGGATTCTCGACCCGGTACGGGGCGGCCTCGGCCTGGATCGCGACGACCGACATGTGGTGGGCGACCACGTCGTGCAGCTCCCGGGCGATGGTGGTGCGCTCCTCCAGCAACGTGCGCCGGTCGCGCTCCACGGCCGTGACGGTGCGCTGCACGGTCACCTCCCGCTCCGCATCGCGACGGATCTGCACCACGGCCACCACCAGCAGCGCGAACGCGGAGAGCACCGCCATGAAGGAGGTCGTATCCGTGGGATGTTGGCCGCCCACGCTTCCCAGCACGATGCCGAACAGCACCGTGAAGCCCCACATCCAGGCGGCGGTACGGGGCCGGGTCCGGGCGGCGACCACGACCAGCACCGCCAGGTGCGAGATCAGGGTGCTCGGCGTCCACACCCAGTAGCCGCCCTGGAGCACCGCCGCGAACGGGGCGAGCACCATCGACATCCAGAACGCGCCGACCGGCCTGACCAGCGTCATCAGCACGGTGAGCGCCGGGAGCAGCACGAGCAGGACGAAGTCGATCACGAAATGCGCACCGGAGGAATCCGCCGAGACGAGACCCGTGAGGGCCGCGAGGAGCGCGGCTGCCCCGATCAGCGCGTGGGGCGTCCGGGCGGCCCGCTCGCGCATCCGCTCCGGCAGTTGCCGGGTCAGCGGCCCGTCGGTCCGCATCCGCCCCATCGGGCGGTACGCGAACGCGTCGCGGAAGAGATCCTGCCGCAGGCCCTGCAACACCCCCGCGGCCAGTCGGTACTCGGGACTTCTGCTCTTGGTCTCGGTCACGCTTCCACGGTAGGGGCCCTGCCGGCGCGGGTCGTCAGCAGTGATACGGATCCCGCGCCGTCCGTCGCAAGTACTACGCGCTCGCACCGGCGCCGGACTTCCGCCCCTCGTACCGGCGGGATCCCGCCCCTCCTACCGGCGACATCCCCACCCCTCGTACCGGCCGGACTTCCGCCCCCGTACCGGCCGGACTTCCGCCTCTCGTACCGGCGGGCCGATCACCAGGCCAGTTGGGCGAGTTCCTCCGCCACCACCGCGCACGCGTCGCTCGCCGGGTCGATCAGCGGGAAATGGCCGACGTCGGGCAGCAGGGTCAGGCCCACCGTCTCCCCCGCCTTCGCCGCCGCGTCGACGAACGCCTCCGCGACGGCCTTCGGCACATCGAGGTCGGTGGTGCCCTGCACCACCGTGGTGGCGATCCCGGTGGGCAGCAGCACCGCCGGGTCGGCGTGCGGGGCCCGCGCCGCGAAGTCCTCCTCGCGGCCCAGGAACTGACCGACCGCGCCCGAGCACACATCCAGCTCGACGGCCGTGGTGAAGTCCGCGATCGGAGCGAGCGCGACGACCCCGCGCAGCAGCGGCGCCGCGGGCAGCCGCCACGGCGATCCCTCGGGCAGTACGTGCCGAGCGGCGGCCCACAGGGCGAGCTGCCCGCCGGCGGAGTGCCCGGTGACGACGATCCGCCGGGCGTCGGCCTGCGGAAGCTTCTGGCTCAACAGGGCCGGGAGTGCGTCCATCGCCGCGGCGATGTCGTCGAAGGTCTCCGGCCAACGGCCCGCGACCGGACCGGAACCACGCTGCTGCGGGATCTCGCTGCCGCACCGGTACTCGACACTGGCGACGGCGAAACCGCGCCGGGCCAGGAAGTCCGCGAACGGCGACACGTGCTGCCGGTCGTGCTGCGCCCGCCACGCCCCGCCGTGCACGACGACCACGACCGGAGCGCCGGTCCGGCCGTCGCGCGGAGCGTAGAAGTCGATCAGCTGATCGGGGTGACTGCCGTAGGCGGCGGACGCGTCGGGGGCGACCGGTGGAGGGGAGAGGGCCGACTCGGTCTCGGCTGCGTCCCGATCACGCGCGGCGGAATCCGACATGCTGTTCCCATCCGTCCTGTCTCCGGGCCCCACAGCCCAACTCGCCTGACCTGCGGGGACGGTACCAGTACGAAGGGCCCTGTCCCTGCCGACGGATCATGGCAGAAGCTCCCGGGCCCCGGACCCCCGGGCCCGGCCGAAGACCCAGGCCCGGCCGAAGCCCCGGCCCCGGCTCCAGACCTCGGCCGAAGCCCCGGCCCCTAGCCCCGTACCACCTCGCCCAGCACCCGCGCCGCCCGCTCCACGTCCGCGAACCCCACGTACAGCGGCGTGAAGCCGAACCGCAGCACGTCCGGGCGCCGCAGATCCCCGACGACGCCCCGTGCGATGAGCGTGCTCATCACCGGTTCCGCGTCCTCGCACCGCAGCGCGACCTGACTGCCGCGTTCCGCGTGTGCGACCGGGGTGAGGGAGGTGACGCGGCCGTCGGGCACGTACGCGGCGACGCATTCCAGGAAGAAGTCCGTCAGGGCCAGCGACTTGTCCCGCACCGCCTCGACAGAGACCCCGCTCCACACGTCCAGCGACGCTTCGAGCGCCAGCATGGAGAGGATGTCGGGGGTGCCGACCCGGCCCCGCAGGGCACCGTCCGCAGGGGCGTACCCGGGTGTCATGCCGAACGGGTCGGCGTGCGACGTCCACCCCGGCAGGGGCGAGTCGAAGGCCGCGTGGTGGCGTTCGGCGACGTACAGGTAGGCGGGCGAACCGGGGCCGCCGTTCAGGTACTTGTACGTGCAGCCGACCGCGAGGTCCACGCCGTGCGCGTCGAGGCCGACCGGCAGGGCGCCCGCGCTGTGGCAGAGGTCCCAGACGGCGAGGGCGCCGGCCGCGTGCGCGGCGGCGGTGAGTCCGGGCAGGTCGTGAAGCCTGCCGGTGCGGAAGTCGACATGGTTGAGCAGGACGGCCGCGGTTCGGGATCCGAGGGCGTCCGGCACCTCGGCGGGGGTGACCGGGACGAGCCGGTGGCCGGTCATCCGGGCGGCGGACGCGGCGATGTACCCGTCCGTGGGAAACGTCGTCGCGTCGACAAGGATCTCGTCGCGTCCCTCCGGCGCCAGCCGGCTCGCGGCGACGACGGCCTTGAAGACGTTCACGCTGGTCGAGTCACCGACGACGATCTGCCCGGCGGCGGCCCCGACGAGCGGGGCGATCCGGTCGCCGATCCGCTCCGGCGCGGTCCACCAGCCGCTCTCGCCCCAGGACCGGATACGCAGCTCGCCCCACTCGCGGGTGAGGACCTCCTGCACCCGGGCGGGTACGTGTACGGGCAGCGCGCCGAGCGAGTTGCCGTCGAGATAGACGGTGTCATCGAGCGTGAACAGCTTGCGCAGATCGGCGAGCCGGTCGGCGGAGTCGAGGGCCGCGGCCCGCGCGGCGAAGGTCTCAGACATGGCTGCGCGCCGTCCACAGCTCGGGGAAGACGTTCTTCGTGGCCCGTTTCTCCAGCCAGGCGACCCCGGCGGAGCCGCCGGTCCCGGTCTTCGAACCCATCGCACGCCGGGTGGCGACGAGATGGTCGTTGCGCCACCGCCACACCAGTTCACCGACGTCGGTCAGCGCCTCTCCGAGCCGGACCAGCTCGTCGTGCTGGTCGGGGTCGGCGTAGATCTCCGCCCAGACGGCCTCGACCTCGGGGGACGGCTCGTACTTCTGCGTCAGGTCCCGGCCGAGGACGGACCGCGGCACGGCGTGACCGCGCCGGGCGAGCAGGGCGAGCGCCTCGTCGTACAGGCTCGGTTCGGCGAGCGCCTTCTCCAGCTCGGCGTGGACGCGGGGCGCGCCCCGGTGCGGCACGAGCATGGACGCGGACTTGTCGCCGAGCAGGAACTCCATCCGCCGGTACATCGCCGACTGGAAGCCGGAGCCCTCACCGAGGGCGGCGCGGTAGGAGTTGAACTGGGCGGGGGTGAGCTGGGCGAGCGGCGTCCAGGAGGCGTTCAGCGCCTCCAGTTCCCGCACGGAACGCTTGAGCGCGTCGCGTGCGACGGGAAGCCGGTCCTCGCGCAGGGCGTGCGCGGCGGTCTCCCACTCATGGACGATGACGGTGAACCACAGCTCCATGACCTGGGTGGTGACCAGGAAGACCATTTCGCCCGGGTCGTCGGAGCGAAGGTGCTGGAGATGGGTCAGGACGTCCGCCTGGACATAGTCCTCGTACGGAGTCGTTCCCGCGAAGTCGAGGTGCGGGGTCTGCGCACCGGTGGCTTCGGGGTCGGGGTGGATCGTCGACATTGCTGTCTCCTCGACACACGCTTCCGGGTAGCGGTCCGCCCCTTCCGTGAGGTGGGTGGAGCTCCGGTCCCCTGCCCGCATCCTAAACGGACCCTGCACGTGCCCGCACGACCTCACAGGTGCCCGCCCAAGCCCGCGGATGCCGGCGGGGAGCCCGCGAATGCCGGCGCATCCGCGGGGTCCGGAACCGTTCACCAGGGGTACGCGCACGGACCGTGCACGTACGCGTGAGAAGGCCGGCGGAGCGCTTCGGCCTCCGCCGGCCAGGAACGCCTCGGCCGCCTCTAGCCGAGGGTCTCGGCGGCGGTCGGCGAGGAGTCGCGCAGGAACGTCGAGCAGCGCTCGTACTCGTCCGTCTCGCCGATCGTCCGGGCGGCTCGCGCCAGGGCGTGCAGGGCGCGCAGGAAGCCGCGGTTCGGCTCGTGCTCGAACGGTACGGGGCCGTGGCCCTTCCAGCCGGCCCGGCGCAGCGCGTCGAGGCCGCGGTGGTAGCCGGTGCGGGCATAGGCGTACGACTCGATGACGCGGCCGCCCTCGAACGCCTCGTCGGCGAGCTGCGCCCAGGCCAGCGAGGAAGTCGGGTACTTCGCGGCCACGTCGGCCGGGGCCGTGCCGTTCGCGAGCAGCTCGCGCGGCTCCGGGTCGTCGGGCAGATGGGTCGGGGGAGGTCCCCCGAGCAGGTTCTCGTGGATCGACATGGGTTCAAGTGTGCCTGGCACATGCGCACCGGGGGTACCGGGGCGCATGTGCGAAGAGCCGGTTCACGCCGTGCGCGCGCCCGGGGGCGGTGCGCGGGATTCAGGCCGCGCCCGCATCTCCCTTTCTTCCTGCCTCCCCCGTCTCCCCCGTCTCCCCCGTCTCCCCTGCCGCCCCCGCCGCCCCCGTCTCCCCGGTCTCCTCGTGGGTGGGTTCCAGGGGCGGCGCGACGACACCGCAGTGGACCGTGCACTCGGGGTGCGCCTTCTTCTCGTCCGGGGCGGCGGAAGGCTTCCGTACGGTCGTGCAGGCGATCAGCGAGCCGAGTACGAGCAACCCGGCACACATCGGCATGGCCCGCCGGAATGTGGTGGCGAATTCGCCGGCCTCCCGGTAGGCCTCCGGGCCCATCCCGGCGAGCAGCGGCAGCGCGGCCACCGCGATCAGCCCGGCGGCGCGGGCGGCCGCGTTGTTGATCCCGCTGGCGAGGCCGGCCCGTGTGGTGTCCACGGAGGCCAGGACGGACGCGGTGAGCGGTGCCACCAGGGCGACCATGCCGACGCCGAGCACACCGACCGCGGGCAACACATCGGTGAAGTAGGCGGAGACGGAGTGCGATCCCGGCCCGACCCGCAGCATCAGCAGCATGCCGGCCGCGGCGATCAGGGGGCCGACGGTGAGCGGAACACGGGGCCCGATGCGCTGCCCCAGTTCTCCCGACGCGGCGGAGAAGAGCAGCATCAGCACGGTCGTGGGCAACAGGGCCGTGCCGGCGCCCAGGGCCGAGTACCCGGCCACGACCTGGAGCTGGATCGCGGAGAGGAAGAAGTAGCCGCCGAGCGCCGCGTACACACACAGGGTGATGACGTTGACGGCGGTGAACTGACGGGACGCGAAGACCGACGGCGGCAGCATCGGTTCCGGCCTCCGCCGCTCCACCCGCACGAACGCCGCCGCAAGGGCGAGCCCTCCGACGGCCGCCCCGATCACCACGGCGGACGCCCCCTGGGCCGGTGCCTCGATCAGCGCGTACGTCACCAGGGCAAGAGCGAGGGCGGCGAGCACGGCGCCCAGGACGTCGAAGCGCCCGTGTGCGTCGGGGTCGCGCGATTCCGGTACGTGGCGCAGCGCCACCGGCAGACAGACAGCGGCGAGCGGCACGTTGAGCAGGAAGACCCACCGCCAGCCGGGTCCGTCGACCAGCCAGCCGCCGACGAACGGCCCGATGGCCGCCCCGACCCCGCCGAACCCCGACCACAGCCCGACCGCGCGGGCCCGGTCGTCCGGATGGAAGCTCGCCTGGATCAGCGCCAGCGAACCGGGGGTGAGGAGCGCCCCGCCGATGCCCTGGAGGGCGCGGGCGGTGATCAGGACGGGGGCGTTCGGCGCGATGCCGCACAGCACGGACGCGGTGGCGAACCAGACGACTCCGACGGCGAAGACCCGCCGCCGCCCGTACCGGTCACCGAGCGCACCCCCGAGGAGGATCAGCCCGGCGAGGGTCAGCATGTACGCGGTGACGGTCCACTGGAGGGCGGCCAGATCGGTGCCCAGGTCCTTACCGATGCGGGGCAGGGCGACGTTGATGACGGTGGAGTCGAGCAGAGCCATGCTGGAGCCGAGGACGGTGGTGAGGACCACCCAGCGTCCGGTGGGAGAGGCGACGCGGATGGCTCCCGTCTCGGCGTCAGGCACAGGCATACGAGCAGCATCGTCCCTCCGCGCCCGTGGGGCCATCGGGGCAACCGGTCAGGGCGCCGGAAGGACCGCTTCCCATGCCGCTGCCGCCCGTGCTGGCCCTGCGAAGCACCCGCCCCTACGACACTCCCTGAGTGACCGCCCGTACGCCCCGGATCAGCGCCTCCACGCCCGCCTCCGCCTTGGACCGCGGGCAGCCGACGTTCAACCGGACGAAGCCCTCGGCCCCGTACACCGCTCCCGGCATCACCGCGACCTTCTCGCGCTCGACCAGCACCCGCTGCAACGCCTCGTCGTCGTCGACGCCCGCCGGACGCAGATCGATCCACGCCAGATAGCCGGCCTCCGGCGGCTCCCATCCCAGGTCGGGGAACGCCTCGTTCAGCCGCTGCGCGACCAGCGCCAGATTGCCGGCGATGTAGGCGCGGACCTCGTCCAGCCACGCCGCGCCCTCCCGGTACGCGGCGATGTGCGCGGTCAGCGACAGCACCGCCGGAGAGGCGAGTCCCTCCGCCGTCTCCATTCTGCGCAGGAACTCCGCCCGGTCGGCCGGATCACCGATCAGCCCGTACGAGCCGGTCAGCGCGGGGAAGTTGAACGCCTTCGACGCGGAGGAGATCAGCGCCCAGCGCCGCTCGCCGCCGACCCGCGGCCACGGCACATGCACACGCCCCTCGTGCACGAAGTCCGCGTGGATCTCGTCGCTGATCACCGCGACGTCGTGCCGCGCGGCAAGCTCCGCCATCTCGCCCAGTTCGGCCTCCGTCCACACCCGGCCCGTCGGGTTGTGCGGCGAGCAGACGAGAAGGACCTTGCTGTCGGGGCGGGCGAGCTCGCGCTCCAACGCGGCCGTGTCCCCCACCGGCACGCCCCTCAGCTCGCGGCCGAGACCGGTGATCGCCTTGCGGAAACCGTCGTACGTCGGGGTATGGACGATCACGCCCTCGCCCTCTGCCGTCCACATCTGGAGCAGCTGCGAGAGCTGGCTGAGCACGGACGGCCCGTACACCAACTGTTCCGTGTCGATCCGTGTCCCGTACCGGGTCTCGAACCAGTGGGCTATCGCGGAGCGGAAGTCGTCCTGCTGCCAGGTCGTGTAGCCCAGCACCCCGTGGTCGAGACGGGCCCGCAGCGCCCTCAGCACCTCCGGTGCGGTCTCGAAGTCCATGTCGGAGATGGTGAACGGCAGCAGTCCGTCCACACCGAAGCGGTCCGCGACGTCGTCCCACTGGACGCACCAGGTGCCCCGGCGGTCGACGACGGTGTCGAAGTCATAGCGCGCACTGGCACTCACAGCGATCCCTTGCACCTTCTCTTGAACAGGGAGAAGACGCGGTGTCTTCTCTTGAACGTGCCGTGGGCCCGGCACCCCAAGGGGTACCGGGCCCACGGCCACACTTTCGTACCGACGGCTACTTCAGCTTGGTGCCGGTGGAACGCAGGTTGGCGCAGGCCTCCGTGACGCGCTTGGCCATGCCGCCCTCGGCGGACTTGCCCCAGCTGCGCGGGTCGTAGAACTTCTTGTTGCCGACCTCGCCGTCGACCTTCAGCACACCGTCGTAGTTGCGGAACATGTGGTCCACGATCGGGCGGGTGAAGGCGTACTGCGTGTCGGTGTCGAGGTTCATCTTCACGACGCCGTTCTCCAGCGCGGTGGCGATCTCCTGCTCGGTGGAGCCGGAACCGCCGTGGAAGACGAAGTCGAACGGGGAAGTCTGGCCGTACTTGGCGGCGACGCCCTCCTGGAGGTCCTTCAGCAGCTCGGGGCGGAGCACGACGTTGCCCGGCTTGTAGACACCGTGGACGTTGCCGAAGGAGGCGGCCAGCAGGTAACGGCCCTTCTCGCCCAGGCCGAGCGCCTCGGCGGTACGCAGCGCGTCGTCGACGGTCGTGTACAGCTCGTCGTTGATCTCGTGCGAGACGCCGTCCTCCTCGCCACCGGTCGGGGTGATCTCGACCTCAAGAATGATCTTCGCCGCGGCGGCCTTGGCCAGCAGCTCCTGGCCGATGGCCAGGTTGTCGGCGAGGGTCTCGGCCGAGCCGTCCCACATGTGGGACTGGAACAGCGGGTTCTGGCCCTGGGCGACGCGCTCGGCGGAGATGTCGATCAGCGGACGTACGTAACCGTCCAGCTTGTCCTTGGGGCAGTGGTCGGTGTGCAGCGCGACCGAGATGTCGTACTTGGCGGCGACGATGTGCGCGAACTCGGCGAGGGCGACAGCGCCCGTCACCATGTCCTTGTTGTGCTGGCCGCCCAGGAACTCCGCCCCACCGGTGGAGATCTGGACGATGCCGTCGCTCTCCGCCTCCGCGAAGCCGCGCAGTGCAGCATGCAGGGTCTGGGTCGACGTCACATTGATGGCCGGGTAGGCGAACTTGCCTGCCTTCGCCCGATCGAGCATCTCGGCGTAGACCTCGGGGGTTGCGATGGGCATCTGTCCGCTCCTTGGGATATGCGGGTGTGCGTGCTGGTTCCCTGACCTGGGGGCGACGTCATCGTCGCCCCCATCTTCCCAGACTCTCGCTCCGGCTCCACCCGGCCCATGTCCGCAGCGCGCCGATGGCCGGCTCGTGGGCACGCACCAAGGGCGGGCTGTTTCACGTGAAACAGCCCGCCCTTGAGGAAATCGCAGGTCAACCCCTATGTCAGGCGAGACCGAGGTCCGCCACGGTGTAGGCGTGGAGGTACGGGAGACCGGCCTCGGCGATCGCCGGAGCCGCACCCCGCTCCACGATCGTGGCGACGGCGACGACTTCGCCACCGGCCTCGCGCACCGCCTCGACGGCCGTCAGCGGCGAACCGCCGGTCGTCGAGGTGTCCTCGACGACCAGGCAACGGCGGCCCTTCACCTCCGTGCCCTCGATGCGGCGCTGCATCCCGTGCGCCTTCTGCGCCTTGCGGACGACGAACGCGTCCAGCTCCTGCCCCCGCGCGGCCGAGGCGTGCAGCATCGAGGTGGCGACCGGGTCGGCGCCCAGCGTCAGCCCGCCCACGCAGTCGTAGTCGAGCTCGGCGGTGACGTCGAGCATGACCTGACCGACCATCGGAGCGGCCTTGCCGTCCAGCGTGATGCGGCGCAGGTCGATGTACCAGTCGGCCTCAAGACCCGAGGAGAGGGTCACTTTGCCGTGTACCACGGCCTTGTCCTTGATCTGCTGGAGCAGCTCAGCACGTACGTCAGTCATGGCTACGAGCTTAAAGCGCCCTTGTCCGGGCCTGCGCCGACACCGGGCCGGGGCCGCGCTGCCTCCCGGCCGACACCGGGCCGGGGTCGGACCCGCGCTGCCTCCCGGCCGACACCGGCGCCGGATGCCGGTCGCCGGATGCCCCTACCTCGTTTTCCGCACTTTCCGCGTTTACCGCGTTTACCGCGTTTACCGCGTTTACCGCGTTCCGGGTCAGAGCCTGCGCCAGTTCCAGGTCGTCCCGATCTCCAGCGGGTCGATGGGGGTGACGTACCGGGGCGTGGTGTTCAGCCCGTTCGGCGGACCGGACTGCGGCTCCACACAGACCGCCTCGGCCTGCTCGTCGTAGATCACGACCCACTCGGCCCGGCTCTTCACGGTCAGCTCCAGCTGCTCCGGCCAGGTGAGCGTCACGTCGATGCCGTCCGGCATGCCGAAGCAGTCGTCCCACGGGCCGGGCAGGGGCGGAATGCGGCGGCCGGTCGGCAGATGGTTCTCGCCCCGCTCCTCCTGCCAGGCCGCGTCGAAGGCGATCTCCACGTTCTTGCCGGCACCGAGATTCCGCAGGAACCAGGGGTGCCAGCCGGCCTGTGCCGGAAACGAATCCCCGTACGTCTCGATACCGAACGCGAGCGTGAGCGAGTCCTCGGTCAGCTCGAAGGTCTGGGTCACCCGTCCCGGATACGGCCAGGGGTCGACGAGGTCGTAGTAGAACGCGGCTTCCTGCTCACTCACCCGGGCGGTGTGCCAGGCGGTGTCCCTGCCGGTGCCGTGGATGGCGTGCGGCGGGGAGTTCAGCGGCAACCGGTGCGGGACGTCGCCGTTGCGGAACACCCCGTCCTCGGTGCGTCCGCACCACGGCACCATAGGGAAGCAGCCGTACCGCTCCCCCTGCCGCAGCAGTTCGGTGCCGCCGATCCGCAGACTGCTGATGCGGCAGCCGTTGGCGGGGGTCACGGTCAACTCTGCGTCGCCGACGGACAGCCGGACGTCCTTCTCGCTACTACTCACCGGACCGACATTACTGGCGCGGCTACCTCCGCCGCCTCAACGCTCTGGTCACCACGACGGCTGACGCGAGCGCGAGAGCGGCGGCGGGGGCGACCCAGCGGAGCGTGGCGCCCGCGGTGGTCGAATCGGGTGACGGTACGGGGGCGTACCTGCCGCGCGGCGGCGCGTGGTCGACCTCCTCGGCACTGCGGCCGATCATGGTGCGCCTGGCATGTGCGGCCTCGGCCGGGGGACCGTCGGGCACGGTGAACTCCATCTCCGCTTCGGGATCGAGCGAGGGCGGGGGCACGGGGGAGCCGAAGACGGAGCCCGTGCCGGGGGGGTTCTCGGTGGACGGCGACTCGTCCGCGCCGTCGTCGACGGCATCGGCGTCGTCAGCCTCGACGGCGTCGGCGTCGTCGGACTCTGCGTCATCGGACTCGGCGGCACCGGTACCGGCGTCGGCGGCATCGGCATCGGCTTCCGGAGCAGCGCCCCGGGCGGTGGCCGCACCGGTCGTGTCGGCCTCCTCGGCCGCCTCCTCGATGGCCTGTTCCACGGCTTCCCCGACGGACCGCTCGGCCTCGTCGAGAGCGCCGCCCGCCGCATCCGCCCCCGCCGCACCCTCATCCGCATCCGCCACGTCCCCGCCTGCCACGTCCGCCCCCGCCGCGTCCCCGCCCGCCAGCGTCTCCGTCACCAGTTGCTGCGCGAAGCGGTCCAGCAGGCGGTGGGCCGTCGTGAGCGCCGCCGCCGGGTCCAGGTCCAGGATGCGGCCGTCGCCGCTCGCCGTACCCGCGAACCCGATCGCCGTGCCGCCGTCCTTCCGCGTCAGGCTGATCGTCAGAGTCAGGTGCGCCGAGCCGGTTCCCCGGGCCTCGACGCCCTCGCCCGTGACCAGGATCGTGTCCCCGTCCGGACCGCCCTGCGGAGAACCGGTGAGCCGCAGCGCACCGCGGTACGTGATCGTGTGGCCGTCGACCCGGATCTTGAACCGGCCGGACAGCGGGTCCGCCGACTCATCGGCGTCCTGCTGGAACCCCGGTACGCAACGCGCGACACCGGCGGGATCCCCCAGCGTCCGCCGAAGGGACGGGACCGGAACCGGAACGAACACCTCATGCTCCATGGAAACCGAGCCTACTCAGCCCCGGCCATCACGTCAGCGGTTCCGCGTCGGGAAGGGTGGCCGGGCCCGCGAACGGGCTCCGGCTCATTGATCGTCCCAGTACCGGGGATGGACCAGTGTCGACGGCGGCAGCCCGCGCAGCCGCCCGCCCTGTGCGTCCCGCCCCGCGCGCAGCAGCGAGGACTGCGTCAGCGAACGAAGCTTCGGCGCCTTCGGGTCGAGACGGAGCACCGGCGCCCTGACGGGCCCGGCGAGGACGAAACCCCAGCCGTGCCCGGCCCGCGCCCGGTGCGCGGCCCGGCCGGCACCGGCCGCCGCTCCGGCCGCGGCATCGGGGGGCGGGCCGTCGATCCGGTACGGCCGGGTACGCAGGCCCGCCACCCGCATCGACGCCTCCACCGTCCAGTACGTGCGCGGCCGGGTCACCGGCGGCCCCCCGTGCACCACCAGCCGGCCACCCGGTGCGAGGACCTCGGCGACCAGGCCGTAGAACTCCGCCGAGTAGAACTTCGTGCTGGCGGAGATTTCCGGATCGGGCAGATCGGCGATCACCACGTCGTAGCTGCCGCGCGCCGCACGCAACCAGTTGAAGGCGTCCGCGTTGACGGCCGTCAGCCGCGGATCGCGGTACGCGTGGCCGTTCAGCGCCGAGAGCGCACGGTCGGTACGGGCCAACCGGGTGACACCGGGGTCGATCTCGACGAGGGTGACCTCGCGGACGTCCGGGTAGCGCAGCACCTCACGGGCGGCGAGTCCGTCACCGCCGCCCAGGATCAGGACACGGGCACGCGGCCCGTTCATCGCCGGGTGCACCAGAGCCTCCTGGTAGCGGCACTCGTCACGCGTGCTGGCCCGCAGCCGCCCGTCCAGATACAGGTCCAGGGAGCCGTGGCCCGACCCCGTCAGCACGACCTCCTGGACGCCGGTCCGCACCGCGACCCGCACCCCGTCCCCGTACACCGCGCGCCGCGCCGCCCGCTCGAAGTCGTCGACCAGCGCGGTCGCGGTGGCGAGTACGGCGATCACGACCACGTTGACGACGATCAGCAGCCACCGTGAGCGCGGGGTGAGGTCCGGCCGGAACACCCACAGCACCAACGCCCCGCCGGCCGCCGCGTTGACCGCACCGGTGAACAGTGCCCCGGTGAGCTGGCCCAGCATCGGCAGCAGCAGAAAGGGGAACGCGAGCCCGCCGACCAGCGCACCCACGTAGTCGGCGGCGAACAGATCCGCGACGGCCCCGCCCGCGTCCTGCCGGTCGACGCGCTGGATCAGCGTCATCAGCAACGGGATCTCCGCCCCGATCAGGACGCCGATCGCGAGCGAGAACCCGACCAGGGCGTACTGCGACTCCCCGATCCAGGCGAACGAGGCGTACAGCACGACCGCCGAGGAGCCACCGACCAGCGCGAGCGCCGTCTCGATCAGCCCGAAACCGACGGCGGCCCGGCTGCGTAAACGTTTCGCGAGCAGCGAGCCGACCCCCATCGCGAACACCATCACGGAGAGCACGACGGATGCCTGAGTGACCGAATCGCCGATCAAGTACGAGGCGAGCGCCACCAGTTCGAGCTCGTAGACGAGACCGCAGGCGGCGCAGACGAAGACGGCGGCCAGCACGAGCCAGCGACCGGTCCTCGGCCGTACGGGAAGACGCATCGCGCCCCCTCGCAGCGACCTCTGCTGATCGATCATGTGGCGAACGCTACGTCACGAGGCTGTGGCCGCCTGTCACCCACAAGGGTGCAAGTGGCGTGCACACGCTGGCCCGGGAACGTGTCAGTGCACGGCCGCCGGCATCCGCACTCCCACCCGGGTGCGTGTCACCACCAACTGCCCCTCCTGCGGGTACGCATGCCAGGTGCGCCACCGCACCTGACCCTCGGTCCGCTGGGCGAGCATGGCGGTGAAGGCGTGCGGGCTGCCGGGGAACGTCCCCGCGAGGCCGTGGGGATGATCGGCCACGAGCGCGAGGAGTTCCTGCGCGCGCCCGGCGAACGAGCCCGCCGAGAGCGTCTCGACACGGGCCGCGAATTCGTACTCCCATTCCCCGAGCCGTTTGGCGACGCCGAGCGGCAGCGGCGTGCTGCTGCCCGGCATGCACGCGACGGTTTCGGAACAGGTGCCCCGGTCCTCCTCCAGGAGCACCTGGTGGGAGGCACCGAGCAGACGCATCTGAAGTCGGGCACCCGCGAGATCGAGTGCGAGCACGGCCAGGGCCGGAAGGGGTTCGCGTCCCAGCGCCCAGGCCAGGTCGGCAGCACGGGTGTCGGAATAGGTCGTCTGGAGGGTCGTGAGCATGAGTCGGCTCCGCAAACAAGCGTGGACACATGGACAGGGGACGCCTCCGACGTGATGCACGTGGGAGGTGGGAAGCGCCCGATCAGGTCCAACTCGGGTCCGAGGGCTGGATGTTCTCTTAAACGAGGGAATCACGAAGTAAGCCGCATCCACAGCGTTTTTGGCCAACTTGACGTGGTTTCCATCCCCTCGGGGGCCTCTCGGTTCATCTGTTCACCGGCCTCTCGCGGAAAGCACCGCCAAAGCGGAAGCTCCCAACAGAAAGGTGCCCGGCGGGAGTTCACCCGCCGGGCACCTGTCGGGCACCGGAGCCGCACGTGCCCGGCACCGGGCATGCGGCCCTGCCCGGTCACGGATCAGCTGCCCCGTGTCAGCTGCCTCCGCCGCATCCGCCCCCGCCGCCGCACGAGGAGCCGCCCCCGCACGAGGAATGGCCGCCGCCGCACGAATGACCGCCGGAGTGACCCCCGGAGTGGCCTCCGGAGTGACCCCCGGAGTGGCCTCCGGAGTGGCCTCCGGAGTGGCCGCTGCCACTTCCGCAGGACGAGCCACTGCCACTGTCACCCCCTGCCCACCAGCTGCCACCCGCGGCACTGCCGGCGCCCGCGCCCCGGCGCACCTTCCGCCCGGGCGCCTTCTTCCGCCTGCCGCCCCCGAGCAGCGAGACGATCAGCCCGATCACGGCCACCGCGATCACCACTCCGACAAAAGTCCCCACCGACCTCACGCCCTTCCGTCCCCCGAAGCGAGGCCCCCCGCTTCCTTGCGTTTCCCGCGTGAGTGGGGGATGCCCCCGGCCCCGTACGGCCAAAGCAGACTTGAGCAACTCCAGAGCTTTGCGCAGGATGGCGGCCATGACACAGGGACGACCGCTCCTCAACCGCCACCTCGCCGAGTTCGGCACGACGATCTTCGCGGAGATGTCGGCGCTCGCCGTGCGGACCGGCTCCATCAACCTCGGCCAGGGCTTCCCCGACACCGACGGCCCCGAGGAGATCCGGGAGGCCGCGGTCCGTGCCCTGCGCGCCGGGCACGGCAACCAGTACCCGCCGGGCCCCGGCATCCCCGAACTGCGCACCGCGATCGCCGACCACCAGCAACGGCGCTACGGACTCACGCTCGACCCCGACACCGAGGTCCTGGTCACCGCGGGCGCCACCGAGGCCATCGCCGCGTCCCTGCTGGCGCTGCTGGAGCCCGGCGACGAGGTCATCGCCCTGGAGCCCTACTACGACTCGTACGCCGCCTGCATCGCCATGGCGGGCGGCAGCCGCGTGCCCGTCACCCTCCACCCCGACGCGGCCACCGGCACCTACCGGCTCGACCTCGACGAACTGCGCGCCGCCGTCACCCCGCGCACCCGGCTGATCCTGCTCAACACCCCGCACAACCCCACCGGCACCGTCCTCACCCGCGAGGAACTCGGCGCGATCGCCGCGCTGGCCTGCGAACGGGATCTCCTCGTCGTCACCGACGAGGTCTACGAGCACCTGGTCTTCGAGGGCGAGCACCTCCCGCTCGCGGGCTTCCCCGGCATGCGTGAGCGGACGGTCACCATCGGATCGGCCGGCAAGACGTACTCCTTCACCGGCTGGAAGGTCGGCTGGGTCACCGCGAGCCCGGAGCTGGTGGCCGCCGTCCGTTCCTCGAAGCAGTTCCTGACCTATGTGTCCGCGGGCCCGTTCCAGTACGCGGTCGCCGAAGCGCTGCGCCTGCCCGACAGCTATTACGAGGGGCTGCGCGCCGATCTGCGGGCCAAGCGGGACCTGCTGAGCAGCGGGCTCGCCGAGGCCGGTTTCGCGGTCTACCGCCCGGCCGGGACGTACTTCGTCACCACCGACATCCGCCCGCTCGGCGAAAGCGACGGCTTCGCCTTCTGCCGGTCGCTGCCCGAGCGCTGCGGCGTCGTCGCCATTCCGAACGCGGTCTTCTACGACCACCGTGAGCAGGGCGCGCCGTTCGTGCGATTCGCCTTCTGCAAGCGCGACGAGGTGCTGGCCGAGGCGGTGTCCCGGCTCAAGCGGCTGTAGCCCGCGGGCCGCTCCGCCGCGAACGGCACCGGCCCGGGGGGCGGTCGTGGAGACCGCCGCCCCGGGCCGGTGCCGTCACTGCGGCGCGGAATTCAGGCGTCCGGAGCCGCCGGCTCCGTGCCGTCGGTCTTCTCCTCGGACGGCGTCAGGCCCAGACGCTCCTGAAGCCACTTGTCGAACTCGATCGAGGCGCGCACCCAGCTGACCGTCGACGAGACGAAGTGCTCCAGGCTGACGCCCGTGCCGATGAGCATCTGCGCCTCACCGATCAGACGGACCGAGACCTCGGTCTGGTCGGAGCCCTCCTCGGGCTCGTGGCTGTGCGTGTAGACCTTGGGCCACAGGGTGCGGCGGTTCCAGTCGTCGATCGCGTCGAGGAGGACCGGGCGCTGGTCCGCGGCGTGCGGGCGGTCGTAGAACGTGCGGACCGAGAAGACCTGCTGCTCGTCCTCACCGCGGAACATGAAGTACGTGCGGAAGTCCTCCCACGGCGCCGCGAGGTCGCCCTCGTCGTCGACGACGTACTTCAGCTCCATCTGCTCCAGGAGTTGCTTGACGAGGTCCTGGTCAGGGACGACGGGGCCCTCCGGTCCTGCGGCCTGCGGCTCGGGCTGGCCCCCGAAGTTCGGAATCGAGGACGGATCGATGCTCACCGTGAATTTCCCTTCGTGCGGTTGCCGCCATCCTCCCCCATGGCAGGCGGGGGATGGCAAGCCCCGACGGGCCCGATCCGCCACAAGCTGACACGCGGCCGGTACGGACCGGGCCCGGCGGGCCCGCCGGGCCCGTACCGCCTGACGCGAAGTGGGCCGGGGCGGTGACGGCACCCGGCCCTCGGGTGGTTACGTCGCGGGACCGATGAGCAGGTCGTCCCCGACCCGGTCCACCCGGACGGTGTCCCCGTCCTTGACCTCGCCGGCGAGGATCTCCTTCGCGAGCCGGTCGCCGATCGCCGTCTGGATGAGACGACGCAGCGGCCGTGCCCCGTAGGCCGGATCGTTGCCCTCCTCGGCCAGCCAGGCCAGGGCGGCCGGGGTGACGTCGAGGGTGAGCCTGCGGTCGGCCAGACGCCGGGCGAGCCGGTCGATCTGGAGCTTCGCGATGTGCGAGAGCTCGTCGCCGGACAGCGCGGAGAAGACCACCAGGTCGTCGAGCCGGTTGAGGAACTCCGGCTTGAACGAGACCCGCACGACCTCCAGCACCTGCTCCTTCTTCACCTCGGGCTTGATCAGCGGGTCGACCAGGAACTGGCTGCCGAGGTTGGAGGTCAGGATCAGGATGGTGTTACGGAAGTCCACCGTCCGTCCCTGTCCGTCGGTGAGCCGTCCGTCGTCGAGGACCTGGAGGAGGATGTCGAAGACCTCGGGGTGGGCCTTCTCGACCTCGTCCAGCAGGACGACGCTGTACGGGCGGCGGCGGACCGCCTCCGTGAGCTGGCCGCCCTCCTCGTAGCCGACGTAGCCGGGCGGGGCGCCGACGAGCCGCGCGACGCTGTGCTTCTCGCCGTACTCGCTCATGTCGATACGGACCATGGCGCGCTCGTCGTCGAACAGGAAGTCGGCGAGGGCCTTCGCAAGCTCCGTCTTGCCGACACCGGTCGGGCCGAGGAAGAGGAACGACCCGGTGGGCCGGTCGGGGTCGGCGATTCCGGCCCTGGTGCGGCGTACCGCGTCCGACACCGCCCGCACGGCCTCGGCCTGCCCGATGAGGCGCTTGCCGAGCTCCTCCTCCATGCGCAGCAGCTTCTCGGTCTCACCCTCCAGCAGGCGTCCGGCCGGGATGCCCGTCCAGGCACCGACGACGTCGGCGATGTCGTCCGGGCCGACCTCCTCCTTGACCAGCTTTTCCTTGGGCTCCTTCGCCGCGACCTGCTCGGCCTCGGTCGCCTCCGCCAGCTCCCGCTCCAGGCCCGGGATCTCCCCGTACAGCAGCTTGGAGGCGGTGTCGAAGTCGCCGTCGCGCTGGGCGCGTTCGGCCTGTCCGTGGAGTTCGTCGAGGCGTTCCTTCAGCTCACCGACCCGGTTGAGGCCCTGCTTCTCCTTCTCCCAGCGGGCGTTGAGGCCGCGCAGGTCCTCCTCCTTGTCGGCGAGGTCGCGGCGGAGCTTCTCCAGGCGCTGCTTGGAGCCCGGATCGGTCTCGTTCTTGAGGGCCAGCTCCTCCATGTGGAGGCGGTCGACGGCGCGCTGGAGCTCGTCGATCTCGACGGGCGAGGAGTCGATCTCCATGCGCAGCCGGGACGCCGCCTCGTCGACCAGGTCGATGGCCTTGTCGGGGAGGAAGCGGGAGGTGATGTAGCGGTCGGACAGGGTCGCCGCGGCCACCAGCGCGGAGTCCGCGATGGAGACCTTGTGGTGGGCCTCGTAGCGGCCCTTGAGCCCGCGCAGGATCGCGATGGAGTCCACGACGCTCGGCTCGGCCACCAGCACCTGCTGGAAGCGGCGCTCCAGGGCGGGGTCCTTCTCGATCCGCTCGCGGTACTCGTCGAGCGTCGTCGCGCCGACCATGCGGAGCTCGCCGCGGGCCAGCATCGGCTTGAGCATGTTGCCCGCGTCCATCGCGGAGTCGCCGCCCGCGCCCGCGCCGACCACGGTGTGCAGCTCGTCGATGAAGGTGATGATCTGGCCGTCGCTCTCCTTGATCTCGGAGAGGACGGTCTTCAGACGTTCCTCGAACTCGCCGCGGTACTTGGCGCCCGCCACCATCGCGCCGAGATCGAGCGAGACGAGCCGCTTGTTCTTCAGGGACTCCGGGACGTCGCCCTTGACGATGCGCTGGGCGAGCCCCTCGACGACGGCCGTCTTGCCGACGCCGGGCTCGCCGATGAGTACGGGGTTGTTCTTCGTGCGCCGCGACAGCACCTGGACGACGCGCCGGATCTCCTGGTCACGCCCGATGACGGGGTCGAGCCGGCCCTCCCTGGCGGCGGCCGTGAAGTCCGTACCGAACTTCTCCAGGGCCTTGTACTGGCCCTCCGGGTCAGGTGTGGTCACCCGACGCCCTCCCCTGCTCTTCTCGAATGCGTCCAGCAGCCTCTTCGCACTGGCCCCCTGCTCGCTCAGGATCTCACCGGCGCGCCCGCCCACGGCGGCGATACCGATCAGCAGGTGCTCGGTGGAGATGTACTCGTCCCCGAGCTCCTTCGCACGCTGCGCGGCATCCGCGATGACGGCGAGCAGCTCACGGTTGGGCTGCGGCGGAGCGACCGTCGAACCGGTGACACTGGGCTGCGCGCCCAGAAGCCGCTCCGTCTCGGTGCGTACGACGATCTGGTCGGCCTCGGTGGCGGCGAGCAGATCGATGATGTTCTCGTTGTCCTCGCCCGCGAGCAGCGCGAGCAGCAGATGCCCGGGGGTCAGATCGGGGTGCCCGTCCTTCACGGCCCTGCTGGTGGCCGCGTTGATGGCATCCCGGCTCTTGTTGGTCAGCTCGGCGTCCACGTGCGCTTTCTCCTCCTTGCGGTGACTGGCCTCTCCACAACACTGACTGAATCAACGTGCACAAAGTTGAGTCTATTCCACTCAATGTCTAATCACTCAATATCTGTCCACTCGACCCCGCACTCAACCCGTCACAGCTCGTTGCAGGCAGTGGACGAACCGTGACGGGTGGACGAGCCGCTTCCGATGCTCCGAGTGAACCGGCCCGGGCGGACGCCCGCCACCGCAGGGGGGTCGCGGGCGCGTGCGCTGCCTACGCTGTTCCCATGGCAGTCGACGTGACGAATCCCAGCCCCGAGTACCTCGCGTTCTGGCGCGAGTACCACCTGTGCACCCTGACCACCCACCGCCCCGACGGATCGCCGCACGTGGTTCCGGTGGGCGTGACGTACGACCCCCGGGCGGGGCTCGCCCGGATCATCACCAACAAGACCAGCCGGAAGGTCGCCAACGTCCTGGCCGCGGGCCCGGCCGGCGCCCGGGTCGCCGTCTGCCAGGTCGACCGGGGCCGCTGGGCGACCCTGGAGGGCCGTGCCACGGTGCGCACGGAGCCGGAGGTGATCGCCGACGCGGTGAGCCGCTACGCGGAACGCTACGAACGCACGCCGGCGCCCAATCCGGACCGCGTCGTCATCGAGATCACCCTGGACCGGGCGCTCGGCAGAGCGTGAGGATTCCTGCGGCCGTCCCCGGAGGGCCTTCGGGCCGGCCGCCGGGGTTCCGGGAACTCCCGGGACCGCCCCGACCTCCCGGCCTGCCCGGCCTGCCCACGCACTCCACGCACTCCGGGCACCCCACGCACTCCACGCACCCCGGGCACCCCGGGCACCCCGGGCACCCCGGGCACCCCGGGCAGCACAACGGCGCCATCGTGTTCAGGTCACGATGGCGCCGTTGTGTGGGGGAAGTGACTGAGCGACATGTAACGACGGGGGATCGCTCAGGCACTGCGGGGGGTGGCGGAAATAGTCTCTGCCTCGAACAGCTGGTGGTCCCGCCGGTCGAGGTTGACGAAAATCATGTCGTACCGGATCGCGCAGCGGACGGGCTGCGGGGCTCCACGCGGTTTGCGGAGGCACCGGTAGGCACGGACTTCGTCGTCGTCCTCACGTGCGACAACAACGGGGTCGCCGAACAGAGTGACCATCAGCGAATCGCCACGGTGGGGGATGGCCGTGACGAGATCGATGAAATGCCAGCCTGATCGGTAGGCCGTGGCCATCTCGCGCCGGAAGGTCCGGTCGTCCGGCGGGGTGGTCATGCGCCCGTGGAAACGCCGGCTGGCTGGCTGTCCCACGACACATCGTCGGTCCCGAGGTCGCCCGTCGACGCGCTGCCCTGCACGACGCCCTGGTGGCTGTCCCACGAGACATCCCCCTGAACCGCTACGGAGAATGCCGCGGCGGCGAAGGCGACAGCAAGAACCGAGCGAAGCAGTCTCTTGTACATGGTTGGCTTCGTCCTCACTTGTTAGGTCCTCTCCCCCGGCTCCACCAAGACGATGTCGCAACCCAGCACGTCGAAGCCACAGGAGCGATGCATCATGTTCCTGTACGTTCAGGACCCTGGGGGGTGGAGATTTGCTCACAACAAGCATGAAACCTACGCATCCTCACCCCATCACCGAACTGTGCGATGAGGGTGTGCGCCTGTACGCCAGCGCTCTCGGCGCGGGGCGCATCGCCCGCACGGAGGTCGAATCAGCTCCGTGCCTGCTGGAATTCGCTCTGTTGCATCCCGACCCGGACGATGCCAAATGGCTCCGCCCGGTTCCGCCCTCATCCGTGCTCGCCCAGCGCCTGCACCCCATAGAGCGAGAGATCCGGGACCGCCGCCGGGTCGCCGTCGAATTGACGGACGCTCTCGAACCATTCATGGCCATCAGCGCCCAGCCCTCGGTGACCACCCATGCGATCACCGTCCTGGAAGGGCTGCGGACCATCAATGCGACGCTGGACACGGCAACCGCCCAATGCACCGAAGAGATACTCACCATCCAACCGGGCGGCGTCCGCAATCTGGATGTCCTCACCCAGTCCCTGGAACGCGTGGAAGGGCCGATCAGTCGCGGCGTACGACTGCGCACCCTTTATCAGCACACGGTCCGTCACGGTCCCGGTGTCTTCGCGTACCTGGAACGGCTGGAATCCGGACACGTAGAGGTCAGGACGCTGGAAGAGCTGATCGACCGCATGATCATCTTCGATCGTTCCGTGGCCGTCATACCCGCGCGCCGCGACCGGCAGGTGGCTCTGGAACTGCGCCACCCCGGCCTGGTGGAGTATCTGGTTTCAGTTTTCAACCAGTTTTGGCAATTGGCGACGCCGCTCACCGGAGAGGCGCCCTACACCCCGCCCAACGACGGCGTCACCGGCATTCAGCGGTCCATAGCCAAACTCCTCGTCGAGGGATACGTCGACGAGGCGATCGCCCGGCGCCTCGGCATGAATGTCCGTACCTGCCGCGCCCACGTCGCCAAGCTCTCCGCCACGCTCGGAAGCAACAGCCGCGCCCAACTCGGCTACCTGATAGCCCAATCAGGACTCCTTGACAAAGCGCCGAATTGAAAGCGCCGCCACCGCAATACGGGGCGGGCCGGCCGCGGCCCCGTCACGGGACTCGCGCACCAAAACCGCCACCGGCGTACAACCAACGCCCGCCCCGGCTGGTCCAACTCCCGTACGCGCACAGCATCGCAGGGACCGCAGGGAGAGAACCGACACCATGCAGCCAGCCCAGAACCGCCGGTTTCCATCCGCCACCCGCATACGGCCGGGGCGGCGGATCCGTGTCCCGCTCGCGTTCGTCGCCGGGGCGGTGCTGGCGCTCGGCTCCGTCGGGCCCGCCAGTGCCGACGAGCCGGAGACGGACCAGCTCTGGATCTCGGCACCGTACGACCTCGTACTGCCGACCGCGGACGCCGACGGGTCGGCGACCGGCAACACCGTCGACGTACAGCTCGGGCACGACAACAGGCACAACTCCGTGACCGGCGGCCGTCTCACGGTCGACGCGTCGGAACTCGCGGGCGTGGCCGACATCAGCTGGCCCTCGACCTGCGCACCGGCCGCCGACGCGCTCACCGCGATCTGCGACTTCGGTTCCCTGGACAGCGCCCCGTACGTCACCGTCGCCCGGATCGGGGTGCGCGCCGCAGCCGGCGCACCCGCCGACACCACCGGAACCCTGCACCTCACTGCGGCGGCGGACAGCTCCTTCGGGCCCCTCACCGGGTATCCGGCGGACACCGTGATCCGTCTCGGCGACGGTCCCGACCTCGGCGTGAACCAACTGCCGTACCGCACCGGCGTCAAACCGGGCACGAACCTCGCCCAGCCGATCCGCCTGACCAACCACGGCAACCGCACCGCCGACCGCACCCTGCTGACCCTCTTCGCCTCGCACGGCCTGGCGTTCTCGCAGCGCTTCGGCAACTGCACGTACCTGGACGCGGACCCCGTCACCCAGCAGAGCGGCAGCACGGCCGTCTGCGTCCTCGACGGGCCCGTCGCCCCGGGGCAGGAGTACGACCTGTCGGCGGCCGGCGCGGTCCGTACGACCCGTGCGGCGCTGTACGAGCGGTTCGACTACGCGGTCGAGCAGTTCTCCGACGAGGCGTACGAACAGGCCGTCGCGGGACGGCCTTTCGTCCAGGGGACGGGCTCCGCCCTCGTCGCCGCCCCCGTGCCCGCCGCGCGCTCGGCCGCCGCGGCCGACGAACCCGACCTCAACCTCGGGGACAACTACCGCTCCACGCAGATCACGGCCACCAACAAGGCCGACCTGATCGCCCTCGCACACGACATCACGTCCGTCGCGCCCGGTGACACGGTCACCGCCCGGATCGGCGTGAAGAACCGTGGCCCCGCCTGGGTCGCCTCGCTCGGCGCGGGTGCCTCCGTCGCCACACTCGACGTCCGTATCCCGGAGGGCACCACCGTCACCGGCACGCCCGGCAACTGCTACGCCACGGGCACGAACCGCTACACCTGCTGGACGCCGATCCTCCTCTGGGAGAAGGCCCGCTCCACGTTCGACTTCACCCTGCGTGTCGACCGCGTCGTCAAGGGCGGGGCGACGGGCTCCGTCGCCACGCTCAACGACGACCCGGAGCTGCGGATCTCGGCCTTCGATCCGCAACTCGCCAACAACACCGCCGAGTTCACGGTCACCGGCGGCTGACACGCCACGGGGTGCGTGGCGCGCCGGCCGCCCACGCACCCCGACGGCCGCACACGGACGAGGCCCGTCACCCGTGGTACGGGTGACGGGCCTCGCCTGTCGTGCGGGTCGCCTGACCCGCTCAGTCCTTCGGCCGCTTCGGCCGCCAGACCACCAACGCGCTGGTCTGCTGCACATCCTGGTACGGCACCAGATCACGCCGGTACGAGGCATGCACCTGGGCCTCACGCTGCTGCATCGCCGCCGCCGCGCCGTCCACGGCCGCCGAGAGTTCGGCGACACGCTGCTGCAGGGCGGCGACCTGGTTCTCCAGCTCGATGATGCGCTTGATACCGGCGAGGTTGATGCCCTCGTCCTGCGACAGCTGCTGCACCGTGCGCAGCAGCTCGATGTCGCGGGCCGAGTAACGCCTGCCGCGCCCGGCCGTGCGGTCCGGGGAGACCAGGCCGAGACGGTCGTACTGGCGCAGCGTCTGCGGATGCAGGCCCGAGAGCTGGGCCGCGATCGAGATCACGTACACCGGTGATTCATCGGTCAGTTCGTACGGATTGCGTCGTCGGCCGTCCACCTCAAGCTCCCTTCGCTGCCTGGAACAGCTCCGCCCGCGGGTCGTGGCCCGCGGTCGTCTTCCGGTAGGCCTCCAGTGCGTCCCTGGCCTCGGCGCTCAGCTCCCTGGGGACCGTCACCTCGACGGTGACCAGCAGGTCGCCCCGGGTGCCGTCCTTGCGTACGGCGCCCTTGCCGCGGGCGCGCATCGTGCGCCCGTTGGGGGTACCGGCCGGCAGTTTCAGAGTGACCGGTGGACCACCGAGCGTGGGCACCTTCACTTCGCCGCCGAGTGCCGCCTCCGTGAAGTCGACGGGCACGGTGACCGTGAGGTTGTCGCCCTTGCGGCCGAAGACCGGGTGGGCGTCGACATGGACCACGACGTACAGATCGCCGGCCGGGCCGCCGCGCTCGCCCGGGCCGCCCTTGCCGCGCAGCCGGATCCGCTGGTTGTCCGAGACCCCTGCCGGAATCCTGACCTGCATGGTCCGGGAGGACTTCGCCCGCCCGCTGCCCTTGCAGACGTCGCAGGGATCCTGGGCGATGAGGCCCCGGCCCTTGCAGTCCACGCAGGGGTCGGTGAGCGAGAAGCCGCCGCCGGTGCCGCGCGACACCTGGCCGGTGCCGAGACAGGTCGGGCAGACCCTGGGGGTGCCGTTCTTGTCACCGGTGCCGGAACACGCCTTGCAGGGTGCCTGGCTGGACATCCGCAGCGGGACCGTGGCCCCCTCGACCGCCTCGGTGAAGCTGAGCGTCACCTCGGACTCGATGTCCTGGCCGCGGCGCGGCTGCACTCGCGTGCCCGAGCCGCCCCGGTTGAACAGGCCGCCGAAGACGTCGCCCAGACCGCCGCCGCTGCCTCCTCCGCCGAAACCACCGGCTCCGCCGCCCGTGCCCCCGCTCTGGGCGCCTCCGAAGAGGTCGCTCAGGTCGAAGTTGAAGTTGCCTCCCGCACCACCGGGACCGGCCCGGTAGCCGCCGTTGCCGAAGAGGGCGCGCGCCTCGTCGTACTCCTTGCGCTTCTTGCTGTCGCCCAGGACGTCGTTCGCCTCGGAGATCTCCTTGAAGCGCTCCTCCGCCTTGTCGTCGCCCTTGTTGGCGTCCGGGTGGAACTCGCGGGCGAGCTTCCGGTACGCCTTCTTGATCTCGGCGTCGGTGGCGTCCTTGGGGACGCCGAGGACCTTGTAGTAGTCCTTCTCGACGAAGTCCTTCGTGCTCATCGACGTCCCTCCTTCCGGACGATCGGCCATGCGACCGGCCCGTTGGCCGGTCGCATGGCCGGGCGGTGGGCCGCGAGGTGGTCAGACGGGATGTCAGACCTCCTCGGTGCCACCGCTCTCCTCGTCGGTTGCCTTCTCTTCCTTGGCCGTGGCCGGTGCCGCACCCGGCTGGGGCTCGGCGACCGCCACCCGCGCGGGGCGGATGGTGCGCTCGCCGATCCGATACCCCGGCTGCAGGATCGCCACGCAGGTCGTCTCGGTGACGTCCGGCGCGTACGAGTGCATCAGGGCCTCGTGGATCGTCGGGTCGAAGGGCTCGCCCTCCTTGCCGAACTGCTGCAGGCCCAGCTTGGCGACGACCGTCTCCAGCGACTCGGCCACCGACTTGAACCCGCCCACGAGCTCGCCGTGATCACGGGCCCGGCCGACGTCGTCGAGCACGGGCAGGATCTCGGACAGGAGACCCGCTACGGCGATCTCCTTGACCGTGGCCCGGTCGCGCTCCACACGGCGGCGGTAGTTCTGGTACTCGGCCTGGAGCCGCTGGAGGTCGCCCGTGCGCTCGTTGAGCGCGGTGCGGACCTGGTCCAGCTGGGCCGTCAGGCCGACTGTCTGTGCTGCGTCCCCGGCCGGGGACGCCTCCTCCTCCGAAGAGGTGGGGGCGTCCTTCGGCTCAGCTCCGTCAGAAGTGGCGCCGGAGGGGACGTCGGGCTTCTCCTCGAAACCCGGAGTCTCCTCGGTCACACCGCACCGCCCTTCGCGTCCTTCTCGTCGTCCACGATCTCGGCGTCGACGACGTCGTCGTCGGCCTTGGCCTGCTGGGCGCCCGGCTGCGGGTCACCCTGCGCGCCGCCCTCGCCCTGGGCGTTGGCGTACATCGCCTGGCCCAGCTTCTGGGAGACGGCCGCGACCTTCTCGGTGGCGGTACGGATCTCGGCGGTGTCCTCGCCCTTGAGCTTCTCCTTCAGCTCGGTGAGCGCGGTCTCCACCTCCGTCTTCACGTCACCGGGAACCTTGTCCTCGTTGTCCTTGAGGAACTTCTCCGTCTGGTAGACGAGCTGCTCGCCCTGGTTGCGGGATTCGGCGGCCTCGCGACGGCGGTGGTCCTCCTCCGCGTACTGCTCGGCCTCCTCACGCATCCGGTTGACCTCGTCCTTCGGCAGCGAGGAGCCGCCGGTGACGGTCATCTTCTGCTCCTTGCCGGTGCCGAGGTCCTTGGCGGCGACGTGCATGATGCCGTTCGCGTCGATGTCGAACGCGACCTCGATCTGCGGGACACCGCGCGGGGCCGGCGGCAGGCCGGTCAGCTCGAACATGCCGAGCTTCTTGTTGTACGCGGCGATCTCGCGCTCGCCCTGGTAGACCTGGATCTGCACGGACGGCTGGTTGTCCTCGGCCGTCGTGAAGATCTCGGAGCGCTTGGTCGGGATCGTGGTGTTGCGCTCGATGAGCTTCGTCATGATGCCGCCCTTGGTCTCGATACCGAGGGACAGCGGGGTCACGTCGAGCAGCAGGACGTCCTTGACCTCGCCCTTGAGGACACCGGCCTGGAGCGAGGCGCCGATGGCGACGACCTCGTCCGGGTTCACACCCTTGTTGGCCTCCTGGCCACCGGTCAGCTCCTTGACGAGCTCGGCGACGGCCGGCATACGGGTGGAGCCACCGACGAGAACGACGTGGTCGATCTCGGAGAGCTGGATGCCCGCGTCCTTGATGACGTTGTGGAACGGGCTCTTGCAGCGGTCCAGGAGGTCGGCGGTGAGCTGCTGGAACTGCGAGCGCGTGAGCTTCTCGTCCAGGTGCAGCGGGCCCTCGGCGGACGCCGTGATGTAGGGCAGGTTGATCGAGGTCTCCGTCGAGGACGAGAGCTCGATCTTCGCCTTCTCGGCGGCCTCGCGCAGACGCTGGAGCGCCATCTTGTCCTTGGACAGGTCCACGCCGTGGCCGTTGGCGAACTGCTTCACCAGGTAGTCGACGACGCGCTGGTCCCAGTCGTCACCACCGAGGTGGTTGTCACCGTTGGTGGCCTTCACCTCGACGACGCCGTCGCCGATCTCCAGCAGCGACACGTCGAAGGTGCCGCCACCGAGGTCGAAGACGAGGATCGTCTGGTCGTCCTTGTCGAGGCCGTACGCCAGCGCGGCGGCCGTCGGCTCGTTGACGATACGCAGGACGTTCAGGCCCGCGATCTCGCCGGCCTCCTTCGTCGCCTGACGCTCGGAGTCGTTGAAGTACGCGGGGACGGTGATGACCGCGTCGGTCACCTTCTCACCCAGGTACGACTCGGCGTCCCGCTTCAGCTTCTGCAGGATGAAGGCGCTCATCTGCTGCGGGTTGAAGCTCTTGCCGTCCAGGTCGATCTTCCAGTCCGTGCCCATGTGGCGCTTGACGGAGCGGATGGTCCTGTCGACGTTGGTCACTGCCTGGCGCTTGGCGACCTCGCCGACCAGCACCTCGCCGTTCTTCGCGAAGGCGACGACGGACGGCGTGGTCCTGGCGCCCTCTGCGTTGGTGATGACGGTGGGCTCGCCGCCTTCGAGAACGCTGACGACGGAGTTAGTCGTGCCCAGGTCGATGCCGACCGCACGTGCCATTTCAATTCCTCCAGCTTGACTACTTGAGTGGATCTGACTCAAGGATGCATGACGCCCGTCCCAGTGTCAACAGACTTGAGTCGAGCAGACTCAACTATCGTGCACGCACCTCGCGCGCGCCGACCATTCGAGAACGACACCCACCCACCCCGCAGGCCACGCAACCCTCCCCCATCATCGCGTCATGGGATCGTTCTGTCACAAATAGCCGTGAGTCACGCAAAAACGGCATTCGATCCGCCCGATCCGCCCGACCCCAGGCAGGTGCGAACGATGCAGAGACAGCGGCCGGAACGGGGACACCCGGGACGAAGTGAGCGACGGCACCATCCCCGCCCGGCACGGGCCGGCGCGGCAGGGGCGGGCGGCGCAGTACGGGTCGGCGCGGCAGGGATCTGCGGGGCGCGGGCCTTCCTGCGGGCACTGCGCCGAGAGCGGCCGTCGGCCAAGCGCGCGCTGGACCTGGTCCTCGGCTCGGTCCTGCTGGCCCTGGCCGCCCCCCTGCTCGTCGCGGGCACCCTCGCCCTCGCGGCACGTCGGCCCCCCGGCGGCGTGCTGATCCGCTCCCCACGGATCGGCCTGGGCGGTCACCCCTTCGTCCTGTGTTCGCTGCGCACCCGGCGACTGCGACTGGACCTGCTCTCCCGGCTGCCGCACGTCGTGCGGGGAGACCTGTCCCTGGTCGGCCCGGAGCCCCTGCCCCCGGACGACGAACGGGTCCGCACCCCCGCGACCGGCACCGGCACCGGCACCGGCACGCCAGACGCCCCAGGCGAGGCCACCGTCGGCACCCCGGACGCCCCGCCCGAGGCCCCCGCCGACGCCACACGAAAAGCCCCCGACACCGCCCCCACCCCCGCCACCGCCGCGAGACACTGGCGGCAGGAACTCAGACCGGGCCTCACCGGCCTGGCACAGGTACGCTCCCGCTCCGGAATGCCGTGGGACGAGCCGGCCCTGCTCGACCAGCACTACGCCGAGCACCACTGGGTGGGACTCGACCTGGCCATCCTGGCGGGAGCCGTACACGCTCCGCTGCGCCGGGCGATCCTCGGACTCGTCCGGCACGGCAAGGCACACCTGAGCGACACAGATCACCGCCGGTCCAACTACAGCGCGGCGGAATAAGTGGATAGTGTCAGCACAGACTGATTAAGTTACTGCTTAGTAATCGCCAGTATTACCTTGTAGACGCTGGATCCCACCCTCGCAGGCCCGAGGAGCCCCCAAATGCAACTCGCCGCGATCATCGTGTCGCTGGTGCTGACTGTGGTCGGCGTTGCGCTCATCGCCCGAGCCGTCGCGCAGATCTACCGGTTCGTCACGCTCGGACAGCCGGTCCCGGCGGGCAGCCGCACCGACAACCCGAAGCAGCGCACGATCACCCTGGTCAAGGAATTCCTCGGCCATACCCGGATGAACCGGTGGGGGATCGTCGGCTTCGCGCACTGGTTCGTCGCCATCGGCTTCCTGACCCTGCCGCCGACGCTGCTCCAGGCGTACGGGCAGCTCTTCAAGGCCGACTGGATCCTGCCGATCATCGGTGGCTGGCTGCCGTTCGAGATGTACATCGAGTTCATCGGTCTGATGACGACGGTCGGCATCCTCGTGCTGATCGCCATCCGGCTGCTGAACCTGCCGTCCCGGGCCGGCCGCAAGTCCCGGTTCGCGGGATCCAAGGCATGGCAGGCGTACTTCGTCGAGTACGTCATCCTCGTCATCGGCCTGGCGATCCTCACCCTGCGCGGCCTTGAGGGCGCGATCCACCACGTCGGGAGCTACGAGGCCGCGTACTTCGTCTCGTACCCCCTGGTCCTCGCGTTCAAGGGCCTCGCGCTCGGCACGCTGCAGAACCTCATCTACTTCGTCGCGATGATCAAGATCGGCACCTCGCTGATCTGGATGATCACGGTCTCGCTGAACACCAACATGGGTGTCGCCTGGCACCGCTTCCTCGGCTTCCCGAACATCTGGTTCAAGAGGAACGCGGACGGTGCGGTCGCGCTCGGCGCGCTCCAGCCCATGACGTCCGGCGGCAAGGAGATCGACTTCGAGGACCCGGGCGAGGACGACGTCTTCGGTGTCTCCCAGGTCGAGCAGTTCTCCTGGAAGGGCATCCTCGACTTCTCCACGTGCACGGAGTGCGGTCGCTGCCAGTCGCAGTGCCCGGCCTGGAACACGGGCAAGCCGCTCTCCCCGAAGCTCCTGATCATGTCGCTGCGCGACCACGCGCACGCCAAGGCCCCGTATCTGCTGGCCGGCGGCGGCAAGGACATGGAGGGCAACGAGAAGGCGTCCGAGGAACAGCTGAAGGACGTCCCGGCCGCGGCTCTCGCGGAGGCCGAGCGCCCGCTGATCGGCACGGTCGAGGAGAACGGCGTCATCGACCCGGACGTGCTGTGGTCCTGCACCACCTGCGGTGCGTGCGTGGAGCAGTGCCCGGTCGACATCGAGCACATCGACCACATCGTCGACATGCGCCGCTACCAGGTGATGATCGAGTCCGCGTTCCCGTCCGAGGCGGGCACGATGCTCAAGAACCTGGAGAAGAAGGGCAACCCCTGGGGGCTGGCCAAGAAGCAGCGCGTCGAGTGGACCAAGGAGGTCGACTTCGAGGTCCCGATCGTCGGCAAGGACGTCGAGGACCTCACCGAGGTCGACTACCTGTACTGGGTCGGCTGCGCGGGCGCTCTCGAAGACCGCGCCAAGAAGACCACGAAGGCCTTCGCGGAACTCCTCCACATCGCGGGCGTCAAGTTCGCGATCATGGGCGGCGACGAGAAGTGCACGGGTGACTCCGCCCGCCGCCTGGGCAACGAGCCGCTGTTCCAGCAGCTCGGCCAGGAGAACGTCGCGATGCTGAACATGGCGTTCGGCGAGGACGACGAGGACGACTCGACGAAGAAGGCGAAGTCGGTCAAGAAGATCGTCGCGACCTGCCCGCACTGCTTCAACACCCTCGCGAACGAGTACCCGCAGCTCGGCGGCGAGTACGAGGTCATCCACCACACCCAGCTGCTCCAGCACCTCATCGACGAGGGCAAGCTGGTCCCGGTGACCCCGGTCGAGGGCCTGATCACGTACCACGACCCGTGCTACCTGGGCCGCCACAACAAGATCTACACCCCGCCGCGCGAGATCATCGCGAAGGTCCCGGGCCTCAGGAACGAGGAGATGCACCGCCACAAGGAGCGCGGCTTCTGCTGCGGCGCCGGTGGTGCCCGGATGTGGATGGAGGAGCGGATCGGCAAGCGCATCAACAACGAGCGCGTCGACGAAGCCCTGTCGTTGAACCCGGACATCGTCTCCACCGCCTGCCCGTTCTGCCTCGTCATGCTGACCGACTCGGTCAACGGCAAGAAGAACGACGGCAAGGCGAAGGAGTCGATCCAGGTGGTCGACGTGTCGCAGCTGCTGCTGGACTCCGTGAAGACCCCGGCCGACCCGGCCGGCGAAACGGAGCCGGCGGACGCACCGGAGCCCGAGCCGGTGAAGTAGCTCAGGCTGTCGTGCGACAGAAGCGGCCGGACCTGCCTCGGGGGCAGGACCGGCCGCTTCTGCATGCGGACCGTCGCCCCCGGCCTCAGCCCCGGCCTCCGCCCGGGGGTACCCCTAGGGGATGTCACAGCTCGGCCGCAATGGCGGGCAGGTTCCCCTGGCCCTCTCACCGCACCCACGCGGACCAGGTACGTTCGACGAGTGGCTGGATTCAGGATCGGACGCGGCCGGGACAACCGCACCCCGCAGCAAGGGCAACAGCAACCGCGGCAGCAGCCGTACGGCTCACAGGCACCACCGCCGTACGCCCAGCAGCCCTGGCCGCCGACGGGAGGCAACGGCGCCCCGCCCCCGTACAACCAGGGCAGACACCAGCACGGCGGTTACGGCAACGGCAACGGCAACGGCAACGGCTATAACGACGGCGGCCCCCACGGCGGCTACGGCAACGACGAGCCGGAGTACTTCGGCGACCCGTACCAGCAGCCCCACCACCCCCACGGGTCTCCGCAGCACGACCCGTACGCCAACTCCCCCGGGCACACCCAGGCGTTCAGCATCGGCGAGGACCCGTACGGCGACGGCAACACCTACCGCGCCGGCCAGGCCCCCGCCCAGCCCGCGGGCCCGCGACTGCCGTGGAAGGACCTGCTCACCGGCATCGTGCTGCGCCCGGGCCCGACCTTCTGGCAGATGCGCGACTACCCGGTCTGGGGCCCGGCGCTCATCGTCACGTTCCTGTACGGTCTGCTCGCCCTCTTCGGCTTCGACCAGGCCCGGGACGACGCGATCAACGCGACGATCTCCACAGCGGTCCCCTACGTCGTCATCACGGGCATCGGCTTCGTCATCGGTGGCCTGGTCCTGGGAGCGGTCACGCACACGCTCGCCCGCCAGCTCGGCGGGGACGGCTCCTGGCAGCCGACCGTGGGCCTCTCCATGCTGATCATGTCGATCACGGACGCGCCCCGCCTGATATTCGCGCTCTTCCTCGGCGGCGAGAACTCCCTGGTCCAGGTCCTCGGCTGGATCACGTGGCTGGCCTCGGCCGCACTCTTCACCACGATGGTGAGCAAATCGCACGACCTGCCCTGGCCGAAGGCGCTGGGCGCATCCGCGATCCAGCTGATCGCTCTGCTGTCGATCATCAAGCTGGGCACGATCTGACCGGCATCCGGCCCACGAGCGCGAAGAGCCCCGGCACACCACGCCGGGGCTCTTCGCGCTCGTGCCCCACCCTGCCGAAGGCCGAAGACGGACCACCGGACTCCGTCTCGGGGCACCGCTTCCCGTCTCAACGCGTCTCTACGCGTCTCTACGCGTCTCTACGCGTCTCTACGCGTCTCTACGCGTCTCTACGCGTCGAGAACCTGCCCGCGGCGCCGCACGACGGGCTTCTCCACACTCCACGGGAAGTTGATCCAGCGATCGGTCTTCTTCCACACGTACTCGCACTTCACGAGCGAATGCGACTTCTCGTAGATGACCGCGCTGCGCACCTCGGCAACATGATCGATACAGAAATCGCGTACCAGCTTCAGCGTCTTCCCTGTATCGGCGACGTCGTCGGCGATCAGGACCTTCTTGTCCGAGAAATCGACCACATTCGGAACGGGCGCCAGCATGACCGGCATTTCCAACGTGGTACCTACACCGGTGTAGAACTCGACATTCACCAGATGAATGTTCTTGCAGTCGAGGGCATAAGCGAGCCCGCCCGCGACGAACACCCCGCCCCGCGCGATGCTCAGAACGACGTCGGGCTCGAATCCGTCGTCGGCCACGGTCTGCGCCAACTCGCGCACGGCATGACCGAACCCCTCGTACGTCAGGTTCTCCCGCACCTCATCGCTCATCCGGCATCACACCTGGGTCCGGTGGAAGTTCAGGAACGAACGGGACGCGGTAGGACCGCGCTGGCCCTGGTACCGCGATCCGTAGCGCTCGGAGCCGTACGGGAACTCCGCAGGAGAGGTCAGCCGGAACATGCACAGCTGCCCGATCTTCATGCCCGGCCACAGCTTGATCGGCAACGTCGCGAGATTCGACAGCTCCAAGGTCACGTGCCCGGAGAAACCGGGGTCGATGAACCCTGCGGTCGAATGCGTCACAAGGCCGAGCCGCCCCAGCGAACTCTTGCCCTCCAGCCGCGACGCAAGATCGTCGGGCAGCGAGATGACCTCATACGTCGAAGCGAGCACGAACTCACCGGGGTGCAGAATGAACGCCTCGTCGCCGTCCGGCTCGACCATGCGCGTCAGATCGGCCTGCTCGACAGCCGGGTCGATATGCGGATAGCGGTGGTTCTCGAACACCCGGAAGAAGCGGTCGAGCCGCACATCGATACTCGAGGGCTGCACCATCGACGCGTCGAACGGATCAATACGTACACGTCCGGCGTCGATCTCGGCCCGGATGTCCTTGTCTGAGAGAAGCACGCCCCGAGGATACGCAGAACGCGCGGGCCCGCCCCAATCCGGGACCGCCCCGCGCGCCTGTGACCCGCTCCTGCCGTGCCTCCTCGGCTGCCGCTACCGCTCCTCGAACACCACAGGCACGGCATGCCGCAGCCGCGCACAGCGAGGACAGCGAATAAGCCGCCCGGGACCGATCCGCCCGGACCCGAGCTGCTGCATCGGGAACGAAGCGGTTGCGAAAACGTGCCCCTCGGCACAGCGGACGACGGTGCGCTCCATGAAGTCCATCAAGTCCCTTCCCCAACAAGCCTTGGACGAGAACGCCACATTAGGGGATGAACGGGACGCCACTCCAGGCGGCACTCCGACCACCACGCTACGCCCCCAACTCCCGCCCCCGTCACCCGCGTCCACCCGACGCGACAGCAAAATGGCCCCACGGCTCAAACGCCGGGGACCTGGCATGGGGTACAGTATGAGACGATGCAGCCGATCAAGCGGCACGCTTCGCGGGTGTAGTTTAATGGTAGAACATGAGCTTCCCAAGCTCAGAGCGCGAGTTCGATTCTCGTCACCCGCTCCATGATGAAGGCCCTGGTCGGAGACCAGGGCCTTGTTTGTTGTCTGAGACCTGCTCCATGCGTCGCGTGCCATATCCGTGCCAGATGCCCAGTGGTCCGCCGCTGTGCGCCCAGCCCGTACGAGCTGGTCGACGATCCGTGTCCGAGTACTGATCGGCAGTGTGGCGCTGGACCGGGCAGAGAGGGTCTGGCCTGTGAGCCGCGGGACTCCCTCCTCCGCCACGAACAGCAGCCCGTCAGGCTCTTCCTCCGCGAACCGGTCGAGGAGCCGCGCCGAGCTCCCTGCGGAGGATGGCCGGAAAGTGGATCGCGAGGACATCCACTGTCGACTTGGTGTCGCCCTCGCCACCAGCCCCGGAGCAGCCTTGGCAAACCGTCCGGCGAGCGGGGCGTGCGCGCCGAACTCCGGCGCAAGGCCATCTGCCCTTCGGAGCGCATCGGCCCGCAGGCGCGGAAGCAGCCAATCAGCCGCCGCCGGCCCAAGGCCTTGTCAAAATGGCGGAACATGACTTGCCCAAGTGCATGGGCCGGCTCCCGCCGAGGTCAGCTGCCATATCGTCCCTGCCGAGCGCGGCTGCTCATCTGTCTGGCCGAGCCGCACTTTGCCGCAACTGCATTGCAGCGGTGGCTGATTCCATGATGAATACCACTGCTACGGTGAAAGGTATGTGGACGTTCCTCTATCCACTTTGCAAGTGTTAACGTGCCGTTGATAGACATGACACACCGGTGCAGGCCGTGGTGATCGGACGGCGGGCCCTGGGAAGCGACGGTTTCCAGCCCGTGAAGTGCGGTGTGATCAAGCGGTGTTGACCGGACCGATGATTGACACGAGATGGTGACCGGGACCTGCTTGATCATCGCGCGCTCGACGTTGGGGTACAACGACGGCACGGCGCACCAGGCGCCGGTCAGGGCGACGGCCGCCGTCGCGGCCATCGGCGGACACCGGGGCACTGGAAAGAGACGATTACGGAGCGGGGGGACCGTGTCCAAGTGGGACATCAAGCCGGATGGCGTTCGTGGAGTCCTGAGCAGGACAGCCGAGGTCGGCGGCGAGTTCGAGGAAGAGTTCACGTCGTACGGCGAGGGCCTGCTGGGCGCCGCGACGTGTGCGGGGACGATGGTTCTGGGCGGGACCGAAATTCCCAAGGGGGGCGCGTTCGGCCCCGTGGCTCAGGCGTTGCAGGAGTTCCAGGACCATACGAACGGCGAATTGAAATTTCTTGCTGTTCGGACGGGGAAGTCCATGACCGGGGCGCGCCTGGCCACTGAGGAGTACATCAAGGGCGATCTGGAGATGGCAAGGAACAAGCAGAAGGAGTACTCCAAGGCTCCGACTCCGGAAGAATTGAAGGGTCTCAAGAATTGATTGACCTGGAGAAGATACCGACCTTCACGGGCGATCTGGAGGCCTTGGAGACGCAGGCGACTTCACTGAAGACGACTGCCTCCAGCATTCGCGGTACGGGCAAGGACACTCACAACGCTTTCCAAGCCTTGGACGCGGTCTATGACGCTCCCGAGCAGGAGGAGTTGCTCAATTCGACCGTCCCGGTGCGGGACAAGGCGGATGAGTTCGCGAAAAAGCTGGAGTCCGTCAGCGGTGCGTTGACCGAGTTCGCGTCGACCGCCCGTCCGCTGGTGAACAAGATGAAGCATCTCCGCGAGGATGCGGAGAGATTCGTCGCGGAGAACAAGGAAGACGACGACTGGCAGAAGGACCAGGACAAGATCGACGAGAACGCGCGTCTTGTCCGTGAGGTCGGCACGACATGGGTGGCGTTCCAGGGCGTCGAGCGTGATGCGGCCAACAAGATCACTTCATTGGTGGGCGGTACGCGCTTCGTTGTTGATGACGGGTCACACAAGGCCGGCATGTACGGCTTCAAGGAAAGCGACGTCAAGGACGCCAAGGAAACACCCTGGGGGACGGCCGACGAGCGTGAGTACACGGGCCTACGGGCTGCGTGGGAGTGGACGAAGGACCACGTCGGCGGTGGGCTGAAGGGGTTCTTCGTCGACGGCGTCTGGGGCACGATCAAGGGCCTGGGCAGCATGGTCAACGTGTTCGACTGGGACAATTTCAAGAAGACCTGGTCGGGCATCGGTAGTGTCTTCGGCGGTATCAGCGCCTACATCATCACGCCGTATGACTGGGCGATGGACAAGATGTTCGGCCCGGTCGACCACAGTGACCGTGAAAAGCAGAAGGCGGCTCTGCGCAACTTCGGCAAGTCGCTGGTCGCGTGGGACGAGTGGGACAAGGATCCCTCGCGGGCGTTCGGGGCCGTGCTTTTCAACGGTGCGACGCTCGGTTCGGGCTCATTGCTCAAGCTCGGCAAGGCCGGAAAGCTGGGTGTGGGCGCGGAGGCCGCGACCGTGCTGGGCAAGGCGGGCGCACTCGTCGATCCGATGAGTTACCTCGGCAAGGCGGCGGGTGTCACCAAGCTGAAGGTCGGCGACTTCATGGAGGGCCTGAAGGCCAGCCAGGCCGGTATCGACGACATGGCCCGCAACGCGCCCACCGGGGCTCCGCCTCACCCAGGTGGGGTGGACGCACCCCCCGGCCATGAATACGTCGACCACGCGGGCAACAAGCGCATCATCGGCGATGATGCGCACATCAGGGACGAACACGGCAACGTCGTTCCCGATACCCAACCCGTCCGGGAGCCGCACAAGGACGACCTGCCCAACACGCACGAGACCACCCCCGGCGAGGAGAGGGTGCTCGAGGGCGCGGGCGGACCCAGCCGCGCGGAGAACACGGCGGGCCACCCGACCGGCTCGGCGCACCCGGGCGGTGGTTCCCACCTGACGGATGGCGGTGGCACACACCACACGCCGTCCACGGGCGGCCACGCCGCGGACCACCCGACGACCGGTCGAGGCTCGGGCAGCGCCGCGGGTTCGTACACGCCTTCCCGCGGCGGTGGTCATGGCGAAACCCCGAGTACAGGCGCGAGCGGCCACTCGGAGCACACCCATGGCGGCGACGGAGCCCACAGCAGCGACGCGGGCGGCGACAACCCTGCGTCCGGTTCCGCCGATCACGGATCCGGTGACGGTGCCGATGGCCAGGTGGAGAAGCACACGCCCGGCGGGGAGACGCAGGAGCACGAGGGAACAGGAACATCGGACACTTCGGGTGAGACGGACACGACGCCCGGCGATCGTGTGAACGAGCCGATTCCGGAGTTGACGGCGGAGGAAAAGGCAGCGCACTGGGGCCATCTGGAAGACGTGGAGAAACGGGCTCCAGAGGAATTCGATCACCTGAAGCACGACCCGGATCACAAGAATCAGATCGATGACAAATCGATGGACGAGGCCCGGGTCGGTCTCGACCTCCGGGAGAGCGGACGTCTCCCAGAGGACATCCGCCGTCCGGAGCTAGCCGATAGGGGAGAGTTCTACTCCGAAACCACGGGTGAGTACTATGACATCAAGGGCGTCCACTCCGACTACCCTCCATTCAATAATGTGCGCGATAAGTCCCAGCCGTTCAAGGGTGCGTTCGACCCGGCCAATAATGAGGCATGGGTCAACAAACAGCTGACGAAGCAGATCGAAAAGCGTGGACGTATAGTAATTATTGACATCCGGAATGCAAATCAAGCAGCAATCGACAGCGTCAAGGCAGCTGTTGAAAGCCACGGTTGGGGAGATCGTGTCATCTGGTACCCGTAAGAACTGGAAGCCGATCGGGCTCCCCGCTGATCCGGAAGCCACGCGGCAACTGCAGGAATGGCTTGCCTCGGAGGAGTACAACCTCAACGGCATGGAGCGTGACTTCCGGGGCGCCGACCTCTCGGGCGGGGACTTCTCGAATGCATGGTTCACCGACGCAATCCTGGTGGGCGTACGGCTTGTCGGCACGTCCTTCTACCGGGCCGACCTTCAGTCGGCCGATCTGACCGGAGCGGATCTGACCGGAGCGGATCTCGTCAGGGCGAACCTGGACGAGGCCGTGCTCCGATCGGCGCGGCTCGACGGGACGGACATGGTCCGGGCTTCGCTGTGCGATGTCGACGCATCGGGAGCGAGTTTCCGCAAAACACGGTTTTTCGGTGCTTCGCTGATCGACACCGATATGAGGGGAGCGGACCTGACTGATGCTGTCCTTGACGAGAACTTCTTCGAGATCAAAGTCGACGACGCTACAGTGGTGCGCGGCCTGACCGGCACCGTTTTCGGGCCGATCACCGTCTTCAGCGGCGAATCGTCCCGAGAGCTGGCCGGCGCAGAACTCGAGGCGTGGATCGGTGCGCGAGGCGGACAGGTGCGAGTGATTCCTCCGCGCCGCCCATCACAATAGGGCCTGGCACGGCCCACTAAGGGCTGTCCCGTAAATGATCTCCGAGTCACCTCGTGCATGGCGGGCTGCTGTGCGGCCCGCTGCCCTATCCGGCGAGGGCGAGGTTGTGCATCCGGGCGATGCCGAGCATGGCGTGATGGACGCCCTCGCCTCTGAGGCGGCAGTCGCGGAGGATCTTCCAGGTCTTCATGCGGGCGAAGACATGCTCGACGCGGGCTCGGACCTGCTTGTGGGACTTGTTGTGTTCCTTTTTCCAGTCCGGGAGTTCGGTCTGGCCGCGCTCGCGGCGGTGAGGGATGACGAGTCCGGTGCCCGGGTAGCCGCCGTCGGCGATCGTGAGTGTCTTGCCGACGGCGGCCTTGGCGCCGGACTCCTCCCACGCCTTGCAGTCGTTGCGGTTCCCCGCAAGAGGCCGGCCGACCACGACGACCAGGCGGGTGTCGGCGTCGATGACGACCTGGTGGTTGGTGGAGTACCGGTAGTTCTTCGACCGCTCAGCGATGGTGTGGTCGCGGGTGGGCACCAGGGTGCCGTCCACGATCAGCACGGTGTCCTTGGCGAACCGCTTGCGGGGCTGGAGCGCGAGCATGGGCCCCAGATGGTCGATGATCCGGTCCGCTGCCGATTTCGAGACCCCGAACAGCGGAGCGAGCTGCCGCATCGTCAAGTTCGTGCGCCAGTACGTCGCGACCAGCAGTGCCCGGTCCTCCAGCAGAAGGCTCCACGGCCGTCCCTTGCGAACGGCATCTGCACCCTCGCGCCGCAGAACCGTCACCAGCTTCCCGAACTGCCGCGGGCTCAGCCCGGAGAACGGGGCTATCCAGGACGGCTCCGACGCCGTGATCACACCAGCCACACCAAGATCATCCCAGTTGCCGACGCTGCCCCATGTCCTCGATCCTGTGTGCTCAGCAAGCAGGGAGGGCGCATGGGGCTGGTTCTTTTCCCGGGCGACGGAGACAACAGCAGTCCGGATGTCTCCTGGCCCTACAGCGGCTTTGCCGCGTTCCGGCGGCGTCTGGCCGAGGCCGAGGGGTTCGTCCTCGCCGAGATGTGGGGCTTCGGAGGGGAGCGTCCCTGGAGCGAGGTGTCCACGGCCTTGGAGCCACTCCTCGACCATCCGGATGACGGCGGTGACGACCTCTCGCCGGCCGAGTGCGCGTCGATTCTGGTCCGGCTGGAGGCGATCACCGACCGATGGGCGCGGGAAGGTGGCGACCAGCTCCTCCAGCAGCACATCGAGGATGCCCGCCAGCTGGCGGGCATCCTGCGGCTCTGCGTCGAGAAGGACGTCCCGCTGGCCTTCCTCTGAAGCCCACCGATCGCGGAACCACTTACGGGACAGCTCTTAGGAATGCCCAGACCTGGGTGAATACGTTCACAGAGCAGATTGTCGAAAAGCATCGCGTAGTCATTGTCGACGTTCGGAACGCGGATCAAGCGGCGATCAACAGCATCAAGGGCATTATTGAAAGCCATGGTTGGGGAGATCATGTCATCTGGTACCCATAAGAACTGGGAGCCGAAGATGCTCCCAGCCGATCCTGAGGCGACGCGCCAGTTGCAGGAATGGCTTACGGAGGAGGGCTACAGTCTTTTCGGCGTCGGGCACGACTTCCGAGGTGCGGACCTGTCGGGCGGAGACTTCTCGAACTCGTGGTTCACCCAGGCGGTCCTGGCGGGTGTGCGGCTCGCGGGAGCGATTTTCTACCGCGCCGACCTTCAGTCAGCGGACCTCACCGGTGCGGATCTGACTGGCGCCGACCTCGTCAGGGCGAATCTTGACGGGGCCGTGCTCCGTTCGGCACGGCTCGACGGTGCCGACATGATCAAAGCTTCGCTGCAAGGGGTCGACGCGTCGGGAGCGAGCTTCAGAGGAACGCAGATCATGGGGGCCTCGCTCTTCGGCGTCGATATGAGGGGAGCGGACCTGACCAACGCGGTCTTGTTCCAGAACACCTTCAAGGTCACAGTCGATGACGCTACGGTGGTGCGTGGCCTGACGGGTACCGTTTTCGGGCCGATCACGGTCTTCAGTGGCGAATCCTCCCGGGAGCTGGCCGGTGCGGAGCTCGAGGCGTGGATCGGCGAGCGGGGTGGGCAGGTCGAGGTGACCGCTCCGGGTAGCCCCCAGCAGTAGAGCGGGCGCCCTTCTGGAATCCACGGCTTTCACGGTGTGTGACCGGTTTCGCTGAGCCGCTCGTTCTCGCTTCGAGGACGAGCGGCTCAGCGGGCAACCAACTCCGGGAGGTCAGAGGAGTCGGCCCGTGCACAGCTATCGTGAATTGCTCGGCACAAATTTCGACGGCCGGCCGACGGACGACACCGACGACGTGATCCACCACGCGTTCGTACTGTTCCCCGGCGTGTACCCGGGCACACCGCCGCCCGGGCACGGCACGCTCGTGGCGCCGGGGCAAGGCGACCCGGCTGATCCAGACGGCGCTCGACACTGCGGACGGCGGCCGACCACACATGACCTGGGGGACATCGCATGACCAAGGACGTGATCGCGCTCACCGAGCGTGTGCCGGACGCGCTGAGCGTTCTGGCGGGCCTGCTCGCGGGCGGCCCAGACCTGCTGGTCGAGACCGCCGGCGAGGGTGCCGTGGTCCAGCTGTGTGACGCCGAGGGGCGGCCGCTCGTCTCGATCGAGGTGCCGCTGCTGCTCCAGGTGCAGGGTGAGGCGGCCCGGTTGCTGGGGCCCGACGTCGAGCCGCCGGGCGACGGTCCGGCGTGGTGGGTCGAGGCCCGCGCCGCCGCGGGCGTCCCCCAGGCCGAACAGCTCGCAGGTGCCTTCGCAGCCCGGCTGACCATGCTCCTGGGCGGCAGGGTCTGGCCGCCGGATGCCCCCGGCACCGTCGGTGCGGCCCGCCCGGTCGATGTTTCGGGCGTCACTGCCGTACCAGCCCCTGCTGCTGCCCAGCCAGCCGTCGACATGCTTACCGACAAGGCTGCCGTTGTTCTCCAGGACCGACCGGTCGTCCCCATGACGAGCTGGCTTTCCGAGGCGCTGCGGGCCACCGTGGACAGCGACCGATGCCTGCAGATCGTCACCCCACCGCACTGCCGTCTCTCCCTGCCCACCCGCATGCTGCTGCAGTCCGCGCCCTCGCGCTGGGTGGTGCAGGACGAGCGGTGCGGCTATTACGACGGGCTGACCGGCGCGGTACTGCGCTGGCAGGACGACGCCTTCTCCCCGGTTCGGGACGAAAGCGGTGAGACTCCGGTGGCAGAGGCCTTCGCAGAGGTTCGGCCCAGCGGCGAGCGTCAGCTCGTCGTTTCCTTCCGGACCCTGCACCCTCCCAGGGCGGACCTCGTTCTCGGCGGCGCGCTGGAAGCCGCCTGGCAGGCGCTGACCGGTGGCCCGCCAGCCAGCTGGGGGACATCGGAGCCGGCCGGTCTGGCCTGGTCGAGGCGGCAGCTGACCGAGCTGGCGTACGAACGTGCCCCACGGCCCACCTGGACGGTGGTCGTCGGCGCCCCAAACCAGCCCGCCGTCGCCACCCTGCGCGTGATCCGCACCCCGGAGGGCGTAGAGGAGGACATCACCCTCACCATCGGCTACGGCCCCGGCGAGAAGCCGACCCTGGAGGCACTGCCGGAGCTGGCCGACGAACTCGTGACCCGGCACGGGCTCAAGACCATGCTGTGCCAACTGCGCGCGGCACGCCGGGACCTGAGCGCCCCGCCCCACTTCGAGCACCCGCCGCTGCCCTACGCCTTCGTGCTGGGCCCCGCGGAGGTCCGGGAAGCAGGACGCGACACCGCGAGCAGGACACCGCTCAAGGAACGCCCGGTGCGACTGGGCCCGAACGCCCGGCCCGGCTTCTACTACCCGCTCGGCGACGGAGAGACCGCCGAGAGCTGGCACGCACTCGAGCAGCTCATGCGCCATCTGCGAGGGGCACCGCCCACCTGAACGATCACGCATGGTGCGCTCGGTCGCGCGCTGCGTCCGACCGAAAGACGGACATGCTGGTGCCGACATGCCCCGCACAGGAGCGACACCCCGCTTCCCGGCTCTGCCGCCCACCAGCCCGGCGAGGCCCTCGGAACGGATACGTGGACGGCGGCACGCCAAGCTGACGCCCATACAACTGGGTCCAAGAACGCGGACGCCGCGTGAGCGAGCGCATCGAGACCGGTCGCCCTGCTGACATCCGACAGCGACGACATGACCGAGCTCTGCGGTAGCCAGGTCCGCATCGTCCCTCTCTGACCCACCAACCCACCCGGAGCACGCAACTTGGCAGGCTCCGCTGCAATGGCACCACCCGTACCCCATCCGTGCCCAGCAGAGCGGACAACAGCGGTCATGTACGGCTCCCAGGGACCATAGCCAACCATCCCGCCCAGGGGAAAAGCGCAGGTCCAAGCGACTTGGGCCTGCCAAGCACCGCTGATTCCCAAGCTCAGAGCGCGAGTTCGATGCTCGTCACCCGCTCCATCATGAAGGCCCCAGGCCAACGGCCGGGGGCTTCTTTGTTGTCTGGCACCGTTCAGGGGGCCCGCACCAGATCCGCACCAGAAGGCTTCTTCCGGCTCGCTACTGCAGTCACTGTCCGGACGCTAACGAAGAGTGGATTCAAGCAGCAGGTCGCTCAGGTCCGACGGCATGGTGATCATGCAGTCGTGTCCGGTCGGCAGTTCCCGTATCCGTGCCGGGGAGCCGTTGGGCTGTGTCGCGGGGACAGGCCGCCGCACGATGCCTTCCGGCTCTGCGCCGACACAGTGGATGTGCGTACGCGGAACCGAGTCCAAGGCGGGGTTGTCCAGCCGGACCGGTTGCCGCAGGCAGCGCACTGGCTGGTCGGAGAGCGTCGCACGCAGCCATGCGATGTCCGCCGGGTCGGTGACCCCGAACAGCCCGAGGGGCGGAGGCATCTCGGGCAGCGGCGGGATGCGCCAGCCGTTGTCGGACCTGGCAGCCAGGTCGATCAGGTTCTGGGTCATGGGCTGCACGTCGACGGCGGTCTCGCCGTGCTCCGGGACCATCGCGTCCAGGTACACCAGGTGCGCGATCCGTTCCGGCACCTCGTTGGCCACGGACGAGACGACCAGCCCCGCGTAGCTGTGCCCCACGAGCACCACCTCGCTCAGGTCCTCCTCGTGGATCAGCTTTACGACGTCCTCGACGTGCGTGTCGAGCCCCACCTCGGGGCCGAGCAGGTGCGCCTTGTCGCCGTATCCGGTCAGCGAGGGCGCGAACACGCGGTGTCCGGCCGACTCCAGCAGTGGGACCACCCGCTCCCAGCACCGGCCGCTGTGCCAGGCACCGTGGACCAACAGAAAAGTTGCCATGAGGGGATTTCTCTTCCTCTTCGGGGCGTGACGGCACGGGAACATCACGGTTCCTGTTTGTGCCTCGGTACTCTTTGGGAACCGTAATCATCGTGCTGCACCTGCCGCACCCCGATCAATAAGGCACATTTACGTGCCCTGGTTCTCTGGAGGTAACCATGAACGGCACAGCGGGCGGCGAGTCGCGGGCGGCACGAACGGAGGACCCGTGCCAGGCCCGTGAAGTGCTCGGCATCGTCGGCGACAAGTGGTCGCTGCTGATCGTGCGCAACCTCAGCCAGGGGCCACGCCGCTTCACCGAACTCAAGCGGGCCGTCGACGGGATCAGCCAGCGCATGCTCACCGTCACCCTGCGCGGCCTGGAACGCGATGGGATCCTCACACGGACCGTCCGCAATGTCATGCCACCGCACGTCAGTTACGAACTCACTCCGATGGGCAGGACCCTCCGCGAAGCCACCGCGCCCCTGTTGGAGTGGAGCATCACCCACCTGACGCACATCGACGCCGCCCGCGCCGCGTACGACGCCCGCCCCGACACCTCGCCCGCCTGACCCCGGCCCCGGCCCCGCCCCGGCCCCGGCTGCACACCACCCGGCGATCACCATCGGCCACGCAGCCCGGACCAGGCAGCCCCGTCCGAGCGGTTGCCCGCACGTGAGCCCCGCGCCATAACGTCCCATAACGCGCCAGTAGCGGCGGTAAACAGCGGTCAACGAGGTGCCAGAAGAGACCGACAGAACGGGATCACCAGAGACTGTTCCCGCAGATCAGCGGCTACATCTAGGCCCAGGCGCCGGGTGATTCCCAAGCTCAGAGCGCGCGTTCGATGCTCGTCATCCGCTCCACAGCTCGAAACTCCCCCAAGCCCAGCGGTCGGGGGCTTTTTTTGTTGCCCGGACCTCATGGGGTCCGGGCAACAATCACGTGCCATAGAAATGCACGACACGCCAGATCGCTTCTCCTGCGCCGGCGGTCAGGGGAGCCCGGCGGCCTCCAGGTCGCCGAAGAGTGCGTCGGGGGAGACAAGGAGCACGGTGCGGAGCGGTGCCTCCATCAGAGCTGGATCGACCGGTACGCCCATCACGTGCTCCATCAGAGCTGGATCGACCGGTACGCCCATCACGTGCTCCATCAGCGCCAAGGACTCGGCGCCCAAGGTATCCAGGTGAAAGGCGACGCCGGTCGCCCACGAGGGAATCTCGGGCACGGGGTCCATCCAAGCCGCGTCTTCCAGGTCGGCGGGATCGAACACGCCATCCACTCGTCCATCGAGCGCGTGGATGACCTGGGAGTGACCGTTGACCGCCTGCTGAACGCGGAAGAACTCACCCCCGTTCACCGAGGCGCGCCTGGCGATCTCCGGGATGCTTCCGCGGAAGCCCCACTCCTGCCCCGGGCGCGCGGCGACCACCGGCATGTCAGGTACTGATGGATGCCGAGATTCCCGGAAGGAAACGGCTGACCCCGGGCGCTCACCGATGGCCCAGCCGACGCCGGGGCAGCGAGAGGCTTGGCGTGCGGGGCCGACGGAACCGGGTACCGTCTTCGTCATGTTCTTCCAGACGCCGATTTACGAGTGAGGGCGTGATGGGCCCCTGCCGACGTCCCTCGACGTCGCCGCGCCCGTCCCCCACCGATGAATCCCTAGATCACTTCACATCATTCCGGGAGAACCCATGACCGTGAGCAAGAACATCAACAACCCCGTGGGCATGGGCGGCGGCCAGCGCAAGAGGCTGTCCCGCGCCGAACGGCAGAACAACGGTCCGCACCGCAACCTCGACCGCCAGGGTGCCGCCGATCTGAAGGCGGAGCTGGTGCGCAAGATGCGCGAGAAGGCAGGCGCAGCCGAGGGCGCCGGGCAGACGGGCGACGACACCGCCCAGAGCTGACGCACCGCCGCCGCAGGGCGGCACCGCACGGGGCAGGGGCCCGGACCGCGACGCTTGGGTTCTGGGGGTCCTCGCAACACCGCCTGGTTTTAGGTGGTGAGCAGATCACGCAGACGCTCGGCTGGGGTATCCCAGTCGAGCGTCTTTCGTGGGCGGCCGTTGAGTTCCTGGGCGACGTGTTCGGGGTCTGCGCACGTTCCCAGAGCGCCTGCTCTACTCCGACGAGCGCTGGGCCTTCGTCGTTTACAGGCCCGAACTCCTCGTCCTTGACGTGGGTGTGCTCGCTTCCGACGCTGAAAAGCGTGCGGCGCTCGACTACATCATGAACGCGCTCAGCAAGGGCCCGCACGGGCAGTTTCAGACCAATGGGAATCTGTTCCAGAACATGCTCCGCAGGCTCGCGCCGGCCCGCCCCGAGATCCACTGGGAGTTCAAGCGACCGACCACAGCCGCATAGGACTCAGGTACTCAGGCGTGGCGGCATCTGCGGCTCACACCTCTTCTCGCCCTCGGCCAACACCGACCGCCCCAGAAGCTTGCGGACCGGGTACGCCCAGCTCATCCGCCAGGCCGCCTCCACGCACGCCGACCAGATCCTCGCCGACCCCGCCGCCAATGCACTCACCCCGCGATGCCGACGCGGAGACCGCAGGCCACGATCCCGGACGCCTGTTGCAGCAGGCAGCAGACGAACGCGCCCTCGACGACGCCCGCTCCCCGGCACGCACACTGGCCTGGCGCGTACAACGGCTCTCACAAAGGCCCGCTCCAAGCCGACGAGCTCTCGTGGCAGGGGCACGCAGCACCGTTCCACGCCCTGTGGCTTCCCCGCAGCCTGCGGCATCGGCCACGCCCACCCCTACGTCTCGGCCTCGGCGCAGGTGATCACGGCTGGGCGGCCACCCTGGGCGTGAACAGGTCGAGCGCTTCCTCCCAGTGGAAGCGGTCCGCGCCACCGCCGGCCTTGGGGGGATGGGGTTCGTAAGAACCGATCAGGATGCCCATCGCGCGCAGCTTCCGCAGGCTCTCGGCGTACGCGGGGTGAGCGGCCTGGGCAGAGTTCACGTACGGCAGGGCGGCGGTGGGGGTACCAAGGCCGTACGACTCGCACAGGATGCCCAGGGCCAGGGTGTCCGAGATACCGGCCGCCCACTTATTGATCGTGTTGAACGTGGCCGGGACAACGGCGATCGCATCCGGAGCCGGAAGCGGACGAGGGTCGTCAGGAGAACGCCATGCCGAACGGATCGGGTACCCGGTCTGGGCTACGACGGCCTCCGCGTCGATGAAGCCCAGACCCTGCGGCGTGGCGACGACGGTCGCGGGCAGCCATGTCCGCGACCAGCTCCCGGATGGCCGGGCGCCGGATGTCCTGCGCCGCACAGCTCTCCGCGATACGGAGCGCCTGGTATCCGTCGGCGAGCCGGCCCTGCCGGCTGTAGGCGCGGGCCGTTTCGGCCCAGAGGGCCGCGCGCCGCTCGGGGCGGGAATGTGTCGTCGCATGAGGGATCGCGGTGCCTCCAGAGCAAGCCCGGCGTCGCCGAAGGCCACTGCCGCACTGCCCCCGTGCAGGGCGATACCCCACAAGATATTCGAGATATTCGAGCACCTGGTCGATATGCCGGCGGCAGCGAAGTGGGCGCCATTTCGACGCATACTCCAGTATGCTTTCCGTATGTCCTCGACGACTCGTATCACCGTCACGCTGCCGAGCGACCAGGTGGCAGAGCTCCGCAAGCTCACGGACAACGTCTCCGGTTACGTGGCGGAAGCAGTCGCCCGCCAGATCCGGCACCAGCTGCTGGGCGACGACCTGCGACGCCATGAAGATGAGCACGGGAAGTTCAGCGACGAGGAGCTCGCCGAGGCCCGCTCGAAGATCCTTGGCGCCGCCGGCTCCTCCAAGGACGCGGACGCCGCATGAGCGAGCGCATCGAGACCGTTGTCCTGGACTCGGAGGGGCTTTCGGCCTGGATCGCGCAGGACCGCAAGTTCCTCGCGCTGCTCCAGGTGTTCCACGAGATGGGTGCCGACCTCGTCATCGCCGCGAACACCATCGTCGAGGTCAGCCATTCGCGTATCAACCTTCCGCGTCTCAACTGGGCGCTGTCGCGGATCAAGGTGGAGCCAGTCACGGAACAGGCGGCAAAGGCAGCGGCAGAACTCCTCAAGGGAGCCGGACTGCATGGCCACAAGTACGCCATCGACGCGACGGTGGCTGAAGTGGCACTGCGCCAGCCACGGCCGGTCGCGCTGCTGACGTCCGACAGGGACGACATGACAAAGCTCTGTGGGAATCAGGTCCGCATCATCTCCCCCTGAACTGCCCGAGCCTCTGCGGACCCCCGTCGCCTCGTCGACGTGGTCATCGGCACGCGGCCGCAGTGACCGTTCACGACGCTCCCGATGCCGTGCCCCGCCGAGCGGTCAACAGCGGTAACCAGGGGCGTCGAGCCCTCTCACAGGCGGCGCGAACCATCGTGATGTTGAGGGTGGCCCCGGACCGGCCGGCCAGGGTGTGCCCGGTGTGACGAAGGTCGTAGAAGCGAAAGCCGTCCGGCAACGTGCCAGTAGGGGCGGTAAACAGCGATGCCGACGCCCTCACCGGCCAGGGCGAGGCGCTGCGCGTGGGACTGGCTCAGTCCCGGGGCGCTGCGCGGGGGGACTGGCTCAGTACCGAGGCGCTGCGCGGGGGGACTGGGTCAGTACCGAGGCGCTGCGCGGGGGACTGGCTCAGTCGCACGACTGAGCGCGGGTCTCGCGCAGGCCCGCGATCATGACGTCCATCAACAGCTCATAGCTGTCACCGAGGTTCTCCGGGAGGCCGAAGCCGCCCTGGGCCTCCAGGACCGCGAACCCGTGGACGGCCGCGCGCAGGCATCGGGCCGCGTGGATCGCGGCGGATTCTCGCATGCCGTAGGCGCGCAGAGTGGCGGTGATGACGGTGACCAACCGTTGGCCGGCGTCGGCGGATCGGGGGTCGGGGCTCTGGATCAGGGCGGCGTACCGGTGTGGATGTTGCTGTACGAATCGGCGCCACGTTCCCATGAACGCGCGGATCGCGTCGTCGGCGGAGCGGCCGAGGACAGCTTCCCCGGTCCGGTCCGCGAGCTCGCCCATGATCCGGGCCGAGACCAGTGCGCGCAGCTCGGCGAGATTGCTCACGTGCTTGTAGAGCGACGGCGTGGTGACGCCGGCCCGCGCCGACACCGCCGACAGCGTCAGGGCGTCGGCCCCGTCCTCGTCCACCACTCGCATGGCGATGTCGACCACCGCGTTTGTGGACAGGGCCGTCTTAGGCACGGGTCTCACTCCTGACGAAGTCCATGATGGCCGCGGCGACTTCGGCCGGGTACTGGACGTGTGCGTAGTGTCCCGCACCTTCGATCATCGACAGATGACCGACTCCCGCGGGCATGGCCGCGACGATACCTTCCCCTTCCTTGCGGGGGTCGGGCCAGTCGGGGTCCAGCGTGCCCATGAGGACGAGCGCCGGACGCCGTACGTCGCCGAGGGCGGCGCCGGCGTCTTTGGGGGCGGCCATGCCGAACTTGCTGAGGACGGCCATCCGGCCCGGGCGGCTCAGGTCTGCCTCGATACCGGCCGTGTAGGCGTCGAATCCTTCGGGACGCTGTCCGGGAAAGGCGTGGTCGATGTAGCGCTTCCACCGGGGGAGGCTGCGCAGCACGGTGGCGCCCATCAGGAGCATGGCGCCCTTGCGGTAGCGGGGCTGCCTGAACAGTGCGCCCGCGCTGATCTTCTGGGCGCGGGTGAACGGGCCGATCTCCACAATCGCCGAGACCAGGTCCGGCTCCTGCACCGCGGCGATGGTGGCGGCACCGCCACTGAAGGAGTGGCCCACGATCACGGCGGGGCCGCCCAGGTGGCGGATCAGCGCGAGGATGTCTCCGGCCACCTCGGTACGGGTGTAGGACGCCCAGTCCGCGCTGGACTCCCCGTGTCCGCGCAGATCCAGCCGCGCCACCCGGTACCCGCCGGCCGCCAGCCGCTCGGCCACTTCGCCGTATCCCGCCCGGTTCTCACCCATGCCGTGGGCGAGTACGACAAGCGGGCCTTCACCCCGGACGTCGTAGCTCAGGAACCCCCCGTTGGCATCGAGCTTCTCGCTGACCTGATCCCTCTCGTTAATCCTCATAGCCGTAAGGTTAAAGGCATTAACCATGGATCGCAAGGGGTGGTGACGACACCACCCGCAAGCTGCCCCGTGAGCCTCGGGCCGCCGCCCGCCGCCTCACCATCCGTGATGTATGTGATGTATGTGAAGTCTGGGAACGCTCCTTCGATGAACTTGCCCACAGCGCCCAGCGCCCAGGCCGCTGCGTGAACCTCACAGACCTGCACCGTCGCGCCGGTGATTCCCGAGCTCAGAGCCCGAGTTCGATGCTCGTCACCCGCTCCATGAAAGAAGCCCCGGCCGGCGGCCGGGGCTTCTTTGTCAACATGATCTCCCGTGTGCCCGCCCAGGACTTGGGGTCGCCGATCACCCGGCGGTCCGTCCCGCGGAAGAAGCAGGGCTTGAACGGGGCGGAATTCCGCAACGGGCCCGACACCGCTCGGTGTCGGGCCCGTTGGGCGGTCAGCGCGTGGGCCGGGGGCCTGGTCGGCGCCCCGCCTCATGCGTCAGGCCTGGGAGCCGGCCTTGCGACGGCGTACGGCGAACACCGCGCCCGCGCCGATCGCCAGGGCCGCGCCGCTCGCGAGGGCGAGCTGCGACGTCGCGGAGGACGAGCCCGTGGCGGCGAGGCTGCCGCTCACGGGGTCGGCCGACGCGCCGCTCTGCGGCTTGAGGTCCGAGGTGTTCGGCTTGGTCGTGCTGGGTTTGGCGTCGTCGACCTTGCCGGGCTTGCTGCCCGCGGCGGCGATCAGGAACTCGTAGCCCTCAAGGTCCGGGTTCCCGCCGCAGGTGCCGTTGTCGTTGAAGTAGTCACCGGCGACGAAGGTGATGCCGTTGCCCGCGGGGGCCGAGGCGTCGATCGTGAGGCGCATCTTGACATCGGCGTGGGCGCCGGCTTTCAGCGGGCTGATGGCGTCCATGTAGTGCTCGTTGTCGACGGTCTTCCACGTCGAGGACGCGGCGGACGACCACTGCAGGTGCACCAGGTCGTCGATGTCGTTGAGCCCGCTCCGGTCGGTGGCGTGGACGTAGGCGAACGGAAGCACCTCGTCCATCGTCTTCTTGGTGCCGTTGGTCACCCGGAGGTTGAAGGTGACCTTCGTGCCGGCGACGACTGTGGACGGCAGACCCGTGACGACCGTGGTGAGCTTGGCCTCGGGGACGCAGTCCTCGCCGTCCTCGCCCTCTTCCTTCGCCTTGGCCAGTGCCTCGTCGGCGGCGGTCTTGTCAGCGAGCGCCGCCTTGGTGGCCTGCTGCGCCTGGCCCAGCGTCCGGACTGCGGCGACCCGCTCGTCGTCACGCGCGTCCACGGCTTCCACGGCCTTGGCATCGGCAACGGCCTTGGCCTCAGCGGCGGTTGCCGCGTCGGCTTCCGCCTTGGTGAGAGCCGTCGCCGCCGCGGCCTTCTCGTCCTCGGTAGCCGTCTCCGGGAGGGCGTCGACCGCTGCCTTGGCGTCGACGACCGCCTGGTCGGCGTCGGTCTTCGCGGTGGCGGCGTCGGCCGCCGCTGCCGCGGCGGCCTTGGCTGCCACGGCCAGGGGACTGGTGTCGGACAGGAGCGCTTCCAGAGCCGTTTGGGCGGCGCTCTCGGCCGCCACGGCGTCGTCGTATGCCGCCTTCGCTGCGGCGGCGGCCTTTTCCAGCTCCGCGATGGACGGCTTCTTCTGCGTCTGCGCTGCCGGCTTGGCGTCGGCGAACGCGGGGGTGACCGACAGCAGGAGGGCAGGCGTGGTCACTGCGGCTGCAACAGCTGTGGCAAGAATCCGGCGAATCTTCACAAGAGCCCTTCGGAGTCCGAAAAGAAGAAGAAGGGGTCGCAGCGGAATGGAACACGCAGATGCGACTTGAGGTGATCGTATGTCCGGGGCAACGGTCGACCGTCACGACTTTTTCACCTGTTCCGACCCACACCACAACACCGGGACAGACAGAAAAGACGAAAGGGTGCAGTTGCTTTCACTGCCTGTGCTTTCGCTGTGAGGAATGCCACATGCCCCCGGACGCGTCGTTCTGCGTCGTTCCGGCGCCGCCCCACCCGGCGAGCCCGATTCCGATTCTCGTCACCCGCTCCGCAAGGAAGCCCCGGGCCAGTGGCCCGGGGCTTCCTTGCTGCCTTGTCGCTTCTCCGTCCGGGCGGCTTTCGTCAGTGGTCAGGCTCTGCTGTTCATGCCTGTCCGTCCGCTGGTGCTGCGGGGCCGGTGCCGGGGTCGGGGTCGGGGTCGGGGTGCGGGTCGGATCCGAGTCCAGGTGCCGGTGCCGAGTCAGGGTGCCGGTGCCGGTGCCGGTGCCGGTGCCGGTGCCGGTGCCGGGTGTCGGTGCGGGCGAGCCTCGTTCACCGTACGGGGAAGCCGAAGGAGTACCCCTGCTGCTTCAGCCAGGGCAGGATCTCGCGCAGAGCGGCCAAGGTCTGGGAGCGATCCCCTCCCGCGTCGTGGAAGAGAACGGTCGGCCCGTTGGCGATCTCGCTCTTGACGGTGGCGACCATGGTGTCCACGCCGGGACGCTCGAAGTCCTTGGTGTCGACGTTCCAGCCCAGCGGCCGCATTCCCCGGGACGCGGCGAGTTGTCGGCTGTACGGGGTGAAAGCACCGCCCGGGGCACGGTAGTACTGCGACCGGACGCCTCCGGACGCCTTGATGATCATGCGTTCGGCATCCAGGATCTGCTGGGACTGGTATGCCTCGGACTTGGTGTCCATGGCGGTGTCGTGCGAGACCGTGTGGTTGCACAGCCGGTGCCCGGCCGCCACGACCGCCTTGACCAGGTCCGGGTACATCTGGGCCTGCGTGCCCACCATGCAGAACGTGGCCTTCACGCCGTTGTCCTTCAGCAGTTGCAGCACCTGCGGCGTCCAGACCGGGTCCGGTCCGTCGTCGATGGTGATGTTGACACCCCGGGCGCCGCGGTCCGAGGCGTGCGCGATGTCCGCCGCCACCTTGTCCACGGTCCCGTCCTGCGGCCGGGCGGCCGGCGTCGAGACACTCGCCTGCGGCTGCCGCCCTCCGGCGGAGTCGGCCTGCGCGGTCCACACGGAGGTGGCAGCGGCCATCGCTGTCACCCCGAGCGCCGCCGCCAGGAGCCGGCCGTACGATCCCCTTCCCTTGTGCCTTGCCATGTCCGCCCGCCCCTTTGCCGTCTCCGCCGATGCCGTGCACCTATGAAGACACACGAACGCCCGTACAAGGTCCCCTGTTACCGATCACGGACGAACCCGCAGGGGGCCGGCGACAAACACAGGGATTCCGCGACAGACGACAGGGACGCGACGGCCCGGTCCACTGGTCGCAGGGGTCTCGCAGTGCAGTCCGTGCAGTCCGTGCAGTCCGTGCAGTCCGTGCAGTCCGTGCAGTCCGTGCAGTCCGTGCAGTCCGTGCAGTCCGACCAGTGTGTCCGCGCTCGATGGAGGGCGGAGGTGCCCATCGCCGACGACGCCGCGGGCCGAGCCCCAGGCTCAGTCAGTCGGTCCCTTGGCCCGCCAGTGTGTGCCGCTGGATCAGCCGTGAGATGTCCTTCGCGGTGACGATCCCCACCAGATGGTGCCCGTCCACGACGAGAATGCGTAGGCCAGTACCCGGGCGGAGCTTGTCGAGAGCCTCAGTCAGAAGATCGCTCGGGGCGGCAACCACGCACTGCGACAGCGGGATCGCCACCTCGCGCACACGCAGCTCCTCCCGGCGCACTCCCGGTACCCGGGCGAGCTTGCTCATCTGAACGATCCCGCTGGGACGGCCTTCGAAATCGAGCAGCGGCACGGCGGAATGGTGGGAATTCGCTGCCACCTCGTCGATGAAACGCCGGATGGTCAGCCAGTCGGCGCCGGTGGTCACCGGGCTGGACATGGCATCGGCGACCTTGACGCCCCGCAGTGATGTGTGGATCACCGCGCGCTGCCGTTCGGTGCCGGCGACGACCATGATGAAGAGACCGACGAGGACGAGCCACAGCCCGCCCGAAGCCCCGCGCAGGAAGGAGATCCAGCCGAAGGCCATCAGAAGCCCGCCCACGACCTGACCGCTTCGGGAGGCGGCCCGATCCGCACGTTCCCGGTCTCCGGTACGCCACCACAACAGCGCCTGCACCACCCTTCCGCCGTCGAGCGGCGCAGCGGGGAGAAGGTTGAACGCGCCCAGGAACAGGTTCGCCCAGCCGAGCCACAGGAGAACGGCGGCGGGCACCGCCCAGCCGGACATCGCGTAGAGCGCGACTCCCGCTCCGAGCGCGGCGCCGCCGATGACCAGGCTGGTGAGCGGCCCGCTGATCGCCACGGCGAAAGCCACCGCGGCTGTCGGCGGTCGCCCCATCCGGGTCATCCCGCCCAGCGCCCACAGCGTCACATCCTGTACCGCGATCTTCTTCCTGCGGGCCGTCGCGGCGTGTGCCGTCTCGTGGAGCAGAAGGCTGCCCATGAGCAGCAGGGCCCCCACGGCGCTGGCGAAGGTGTACACCGCGTTCGAGCGCCCGGGAGTCCACACGGGGAGGGTCTGGCGGCCGAGGCCGTACGCGAACAGGACCACCAGCAGCGGCACGCTCCAGTGCATCCGCAGTGGCACCCCGACAACGTGTCCGATACGAACCGAGCCGTTCATCGTCGTCTCCTGCCGGCTCGACACCCGGTCCACCAGACAGGACCTGGCGACCTGACTGCATGAACCGACCAGCACAGCACCCACCCACCATTGTCGCTCTCGGAATCTCCCGCGGTAGGCCAGGGCCCAGGACGCGTTCCCTCCTCGGGCGGCTGCCCGACCGGCCGCCGGTGATCCGCCGACGGCCGGTCGGGATTCTGCTGTCCGAGGCGGAGCCGGCAGGCGCCGCGGTGAAGCCGATGAGGGCTGCGGCTGAGCCGGCAGGCGCCGCGGCGGATCAGTCGCGCCCGAAGATCCGCTTGCTGGAGCCGAGGCGCAGGAAGACCGTCTCGCCGGTGGCGTCGGCCAGGCCGTCGTTGTCCGTCACGGCGTACACCTGGCCGTCGCCGCCCACGGCCAGCCCTTCGAGCTTCTCCTGGGTCCAGCCGTTCGTCGCCCGCAGGTCCGGCAGCACGTCGTGGGCGAGCTTCTTGGGCAGGACCTGCAGCGGGCCCGAGAGGGCGGCGGACTTCGGCAGGTCGACCGTGTACACCCGCTTGACCGCGGCGGACGGGCCGTTGAGCTTGTCCCGTTCGATCAGGGCGAGTTTGTCACCGACCACGGTGATCTCGGAGAGGCCGATCCAGTCGCCCGGGGTGTCGGTGGTGCCGATCCGGTAGCCGTACCAACTCCAGGTTCCCGCTCGGACGTCGTACCGGCCGAGCCGGACGACGCCGGCCGGGTCGCCCTTGACCTCACGTTGCAGCGTGGCCCAGACCACCTCGCGGCCGTTGCGGTCGGTGGTGGCGGTGACCCCTTCGAAGCCCTGCTTCGCCAGACCCGCGGCGACGTCCGCAGGGAGCGTGACGACCTGCCGGGTCACTCCGTCGCGGTCCAGCCTGACCAGCTTGTTGCCGTCGCCCGTCGCACCCTCCACGGCGAGCCAGAACCCGCCCTGGGGACGGGCGACGATGCCCTCGGCGTCGTAGCCGACCGGCCGGCCCTCGGCGTCCTTGACGGTGAGCGCCCGGGTGATGACCGCCGGCTGGTGCGAGGTGTCGACGGTCATGATTCTGGTGACGGAGTACGCCGCGTCGGTGACGGTGTACAGCTCGTGCGGCCTGCCGGGTACGGCGGACAGCGCGCCGAGCGCGCCCCAGCCGATCGGCGCGCCGGCGGAGTCCGGGGCCGACACGATGCTCGGGAACGCGGGGGTGTCCTCGCCCAGTTGGAACAGGCTCACCGAGGATCGCACGTTCACCGAGGCGTCGTCCTCCTCGCTGGAGACCACGAGGAGGTCGCGCGACGGGATCGGCAGCAGCCCCTCGGGGCCGTTGGTGGTGGGCAGCACCTGGCGGAAGACGGGGGTGGTGGGCCGGCTCAGGTCGTAGACGGCGACGAAGTTGCTGCGCTCCGAGCCGACGAAGGCGTAGCGCACACCGTGGAAGGTGGCGACCACCACGCCCTCCGGCTCGGTGCCCTTCTTGCCCGCGCGGTCCTCGTTGTGGAGGCCGTGACGGACGGCGAGCCGTTCGAAGCTGTTGCCCGCGTCCCAGGCGACCGTGCCGGTCCGGCTGTCGAAGACGGACCAGCCGCGCGTGCCGCCCTTCCAGTCGCCCTCGTTGGCCGTCGCCAGGTATCGGTCGTCGATCCAGCTGAGGGCGTCGGGCTCGCGCCGCACGTCGGTGATCGAGCCGGTCTGGTCGATCACACCGTCCTTGACTGTGTCGATGCCGTGCACCGTGTCCGTACCGGCACTGAAAGCCTTGGTGATCCTGCCCGTCGGCAGGTCCACCAGGACAATGCCGTTGTTCTCCTGCAGGGTCACGGCGAGTTGGTTGCGGCTGTTGACGGAGACGTACTCCGGCTCCGGGTCGGTGGGTTCGACGATCCCTGCGTCGGCCAGTACGGGGAGCGCCGTGCCGTCGGGCCGGGTCAGCGGTACGGCCCGGGTGCGCCAGTGCTGGGGCGAGTCGCCCTTGAGGTCGACGATCTGCACGAAGCCGGCCGGAGCCTGGGGGAGGTCGCCCTTCTCGCCTCCGGGCGGGGTGGCCTCCTCGTCGCGCTCGTTCTCGATCGCGACGGCGGCGTACCGCTTGTCCTTGGTGAGGGCGATGGAGTCCGGCTGGCCGCCCAGGTCGAAGCTGGTGACCCGCTTGCGGTCGCGCAGCGATATGACGTCGAGGCGTCCGGACGGGTCGGAGTGGTCGGCGCTGGTGTTCACCACGACCAGGACGTACTGGCCGACCACGGAGACGGAGGTCGGCTCGTCCTCGGCGTCTCCGAGTTCGGCCAGCGACAGAGTGCCGAGCCCGCGCGGCTTGCTCGGCTCACTGATGTCGAGGAAGCCGATCCGACGTGCCGGCGCGTCGGTGTAGACCAGGGTCCGGCCGTCCTCACTGGCCGCCGAGATCTCGGCGACGGTCGGGGACGCCGGGTCCTCACCGGCCGGCCGGTTCTGGAAGACCGGGTAGGTGGCGGTGCGGTCGAAGGCGAGCGGCCGCCGCGGCTCCTGGTGTGCGCTCGCCACGCCGGGGTCAGCCAGCATGCCGACGGCGACCGCTACGGCTCCGAGCGCGGCGTAGGTTCTCTTCGGGGGCATCGTTTCTCCGTTGCACGACAGTGACGGAGCGAGATCGTCCCTCCTGCGGGCGAGCGTGAAGCAGCGTCCGGATGAACAGCCGACAAAGCTCGACGACGAGCGCCGGGGGGCCGTCGGCCTTCCGGCCGCGGTGGGTTCCCGGGCCCAGGCGGCAGTGTCGGAAGTCGTCGCCGCCTCTTGCCCCGATTCGCCTGCTCAGAACGCGAGTTCGGTCCTGCCCCGGGCGGCCGCGAGGGCCCCTGCGGAAAGTTGCCTCGTGCCGGTCAGGGGCGTGATACGAAGAACGGCATGCCAGACATCACACCACCTGTCACGAACAAAGGGTCGGCCTGGGCGACGCAGGAGCCTCTGGACCTGGACGACGAGGGTGAACGCCACGCGTCGAACGAGGAGTTGGCGCGCGAGGTCGCTGCGATACTTCGCATCGACCGGGAGCGGGCAACGTTCATAGTGGCCGAGTCCGAGCGCCTCTACGTGAACCGGATGCGCGAGAGGTTCTCGAAGCTGAAGGTTTCCGAGCGGCTCAAGCGCACCAATCCGTTCCTGCTGCGGATCCGTGGTGCGGAAACCGTTCGCGACTGGGCGAAACTTCAGGTGGAGAGCGCCTTGTATGCCTCGGAGGAGGAGGCCGTCGGTCATCTCCTTGAGGCCATCATCAAGGTCTGCTTCCCAGGGGCGTCAGAGCCGGCGCTCCCGGATGATTTCGACTTCGAAAAAATAGAATCAGGCGAGCTGATTCATGGATACCAGGTCAAAATGAGCTGGGACTGCATGCCCATGAGCTCGCGGAAGAACCTTTCCCACACCATCGTCAAGGTGAGAGAGCAGTACGAGGCGCAAGGAAAGTCCTTCGTCGGCTACTTCGCTCCGTGCTACGGGCGAGCCACGACAACCAAGCCGCCCGGGCAGGAGTACATCACGCTGGCCAGTAAGGAGTTCTGGGAGCGTGTGGGGAACGGCGAGACCGACTATGACGTACGGGTCGGTGAAGTCTGCGCCCTGCTGTGTTCAGAGTTCAGAGCCGAAGTCATCGACACTCTGGTCCCGGACCTTTTGCGGCGGCTTACACATGCGGCGCAGCCCGAGATCGGGGATCGCGACGGGCGGATCGACTACGCAAAGCTGTTCCGCAGGGTGAACAGGTAGACCGGAGCCGCTGACGGTATCGCCTCCCGTCCCCACCGGAGAGGCGCTACCGCCCTTCGACTACCGCCCTTCGACTACGCGGCGGGCACGGGAGCGGTCGCGTCCAGGGTCGCTCTCACGTGCGCGCCGATGGCTTCGGCCAACAGAACAGGAACGGCGTTTCCCACCAGCTTGTACTGCTCCCGTCCCGGACCGTGAAACGTCCACTCGTCGGGAAACGTCTGGATTCTGGCGCACTCCCGCACGGTGAGCGGCCTGTCCTCCACCGGATGGCAAAGAGAAGTACTTGCGTTGTGCGGCTCGGTGAGAATGGTGGGGGACGGGGATTTGAACGACAGCCGGCGCCAGTATCCGGATCGGCCGCCCTTGGCATAGAAGGCGCGCCCCATGGATTCCTTCTGAATTTCCTCCGGCAGGCTCCTCCAGTTGCCCCCCTCTGGAATCATGCGCAGATACTTCAGCTTGCGTTCGCTGAACTTGGCGCAGTACGAATCGTCATCGACCAAGCCGTCGAGCGCTTCACCGATGGTGCGCCAGGGGTTCAGGAACAGGCTGGAATCCTTTGCGTGAGTGGGCTCAGGGAAGGACACCGGTGTGCCGTCCCGGTATCCGAGCAAGAAAACACGCTGCCGGGCCTGAGGCACGCCGTAGTCGGCCGAGTTGAACTCGCGATACTTGAGACTGTACCCAAGCTTTTCCAACTGGGCGCAGAGTTCACGGAGGAGCGATCCATGCAGATCGTCGATGATCTTTCCGTTGTTGTTGTACGGAAGCTGCCGCCACTTGATGGAGGCGGAGAGCAGACCCTTGACGTTTTCCATGAGGAACGCCTTGGGTTGCAACTCTTCGACCAGACGCACGAACTCGAAGACGAGCGGCCCTTTTTCGTGGTCGTCCAACCCGAGACGCTTACCGGCCGTGCTGAAGCTCTGGCAGGGCGGGCCACCGGCGAGCAGATCCACTTGCCCTGCGGACAAACCGCTTGATTTCCAGATCTGTTCTGCGGAGAGATTCCTGATATCCCCGTCATAATAGGGAAGTTCAGGGCGATTGGCGCGAACCGTGGTAACGGCGGCGGGCATGCTGTCCGCCGCGAATCGGATAGCGAATCCGGCCTGCTCCAGGCCGAGATCCAGGCCCATCCCGCCCGAGAAGACCGATACGCAATTCGGTGCACCCATTGCTTGAAAGCCACTCCTGACGTTTCTTCATTCTGCGCTTGTCGCGGCAACCCCGGACTTTCACCGATGCACCGGGCTGCATTCTACACCCCTTCGACCTGGTCACAGATATCGGTTTCGGCATAATCTCTGCCTGGACGGTCGAGTTATGCACAGGACAGGCAGTTCTTCATTCGAAGCCACTGCGGCGACGCACAGTCCTTACGTTTCCCCACCGGAACTGACGGGGCCGGATCACGCGGCCGGATCACGCGCCCCGGCGGCCACGTGCGCGCACGCTCGCCTCGCGGTCGGGGCGTTCACGGCAAAGGTGGTTCGGCGACCGGCCGTTGGTCCGCTCCCGGGGCGCAGTCGGCGCAGGGGCGATCACCGGGGCGGGCCGGGAGAAGTGCGCGCGCCTGAAGCGCCCTGCGCGACTGCCGCCGCAAAAGCGACGGCGTCCGCCACTCCATGAGGGGCACCGTCAGCCCCGCCCGGCCTCACCTTCGCAGGCCGAACAGGCACAACAGGCACAACGGATGAGAGGGGCCGAAATCCGTTCGGCCGTGCCCGCCTCGACCGGAGATCCGTTGCCCGACGTCTCTCGGACGAAGGGGCTACCGTGTGCCGCCGCGCGTTCCTATCCTGTTTTTTCGAGTGCGTGCGTCACACCATGCGTCAGGTGAAGATGGCGTGCGCAGAGGGGGAGAGTTGGCGAACAATCCGCATGCAGGCGATGTGGTCGGCGACCGCTATCGATTGACTCGGCAGTTGGGGGCAGGTGGATTCGGCCAGGTCTGGGCGGCACATGATCCTGTTCTGGGTGTCGATGTCGCCGTGAAAAGGGTTTCGATCGCGGTTCCGGTATCCGACGAGGAACGCGCGGGCATGCTGGCCCGGGCCACAAGAGAGTCACGCAACGCCGCACGTCTGCGGGATCATCCCGGCATTGTGACGGTGTACGACGTCATTTCCTGGGACGGCGCCCCGGGAATCGTCATGCAGCTCGTGAAGGGGCGTTCGCTCGCCGAGGAGTTGGCCGCCCGGGGCGCCATGCCTGTGCCCAGGGTTCGCGATATGGCCAAGGCGCTGCTGAAGGCCCTTGACGCAGCGCACCGCGAGGGCATTGTGCACCGTGATGTGAAGCCGGCCAATGTCATGGTCGCCGAGAACGGCGCGTTTCTGCTGACGGATTTCGGTATCGCGCTGGGTGGCACCGAACCCAAGCTCACCCGCACCAGTGCCGTCATCGGGTCGCCCGGCTATATGGCGCCCGAGCGCTGGCGCGGGCTGGAGTGCGATGGGCGAGCCGACCTGTTCTCACTGGGAGTGACGCTCTACGAAGCCGTGGAAGGCGTCTCCCCGTATCCCGCCGACAACCCGACAGCCACGCTGACCGAGGCGCCGCGCCCGATGCGGAAGTCCGGCCACCTGGCCTCTGTCATTTCGGGACTTCTGGAGAAGGACCCTGCGCGACGTATCACGATCGCCGTGGCGTTGCGACGCACGGAACCGGGTGCGGTATCCACAGCGACATCGACATCCGCCTCCCCATCCGCAGACGCAGACGCAGCCCCAGCCCCAGCCCCAGCCCCAGCCCCAGCTCCAACTCCAACTCCAACTACCGTGCGTATCGACCGCTCCTCTGTACCCGCTACGCGCATCGAAACCGCCTATGGCCCGGCCATCTCGAACAGCCCGGTACGTTTCACGACCAACAGGGCGCGGGCTGCTCTGAGGTCGATCGTTCAGTTCGGGATCGCCGGCGGAATCGGTCTCGGCGCCCTGCTCGCCATCGTCGCGTTCAAAGCCGCAGTCTCGCATGACGACCCGCTGGTTCCCGGTGCGTCCTGGGTGGTCAACGGCTTGGCCGGACTGGGCGCAGGAGTGCTGTTCGGAGCGCCTTTGGGCGGTCTGGTGGGACTGATCGTGGGCCTGCGCATCGAGTTGGATGTCGTGACCATCGACGAGGAGGCGCTCAGCATCAGACACAGGACCCTGCGGACAACCGCGGGGAAGAGGACGCTGAGTTCCGAGAGCTCGACTCTCAGGATCAGATGGGCCACGCTCCGGCGCGTGGCGATCGACCGGGCGTGGAACGGGGATCCGACGATCTCTGTCTGGTTCCGCACAGGGCATGAGCCGGTCGACAAGTGGCTCAAGAAGAATCACGTGAAGGCACACGGCAAGGGCGGCGGGTACTGCGTCTACGCCCACAACTGGGACACTCCGCAGGCCGTGCATCCTGAGCGGCTGCGCGGCGCGATACAACGCTTCGCCGGCGAGTTGTACGACGACCCCGACTTCGTACCGGAACCGTGAACCCGAATCGCCCCGCAGAGCGCGCACGTGTCGGACGGGAGCCACCGTTCTCCCGACACGCGTCTGATGACCTGGGGGAATTGCGCATGACACCGTCTCACCACGACGACGCCTCTGTGCACACGGGAGGCGCCACTGCGTAGGCAGGGGACCGGAGGAGGGACATGCTCTCGCGCCACCGTTTCGATCCTGAGCTGGCTGCCGCTCTCCCGATGATGCCGGAGGTGGACATCACCGACGTGGGCGCCGCACGGGCCGCGCAGGCAGAGCAGTTGGCCGCGGCGGTCGCGGCGGCGGACACCACGGGGGTGGACGTCGGAGAGATCTCCGTTCCCGGACCGGACGGCGCTCCGGAGGTGGTGCTGCGGATCTACCGCCCGCAGGGGATCAGGGGCCCGCTGCCCGCCGTCTACGGCATCCATGGCGGAGGTTTCGTCCTGGGCTCACCGGACGTCGACCACGAATGGAACCTGCTCCTCTGCCGGGAACTGGCGGCGGTCGTGGTCTGCGCCGACTACCGGCTGGCCCCCGAACATCCCTTTCCCGCACCGTTGGAGGACTGCTACGCCGGACTGCTCCGGCTCGCGCGGAACGCCGGCCGGCTGGGCGTCCGGGCCGATCGGATCGCCGTGTGGGGGGACAGCGCCGGCGCGGGTCTGGCCGCCGCGCTGACGCTGCTCGCCCGTGACCGGGGCGGGCCCGCGATCTGTTTCCAGCACCTGTGCAGCCCGGCGCTCGACGACCGGCTGGAGACCCCGAGCGCGCGGCTGTTCACGGACACTCCGGTGTGGAACCGGCGCAACGCCCTCCTCAGCTGGGACGCGTATCTGGGCCACGGGGTGCGTGGCACCGACGCCGTCTCCCCGTACGCCGCCCCCGCCCGCGCGGGAGTGGCCGCGCTGTCAGGGCTGCCTCCCGCGTATGTGTCGGTGATGGAGTTCGACCCCCTGCGGGACGAGGGGCTCGACTACGCCCGCGCGCTGAGAGCGGCCGGCGTCCCTACCCGGCTGCGTCTGATCCCCGGCACCTTTCACGGCGCCTGGGCCGTGGAACACGCCGCCGTCATACGGCACGCGACCGCCGAGGCGGTCGGGGTGCTGCGCGCGGCACTGGGGTCGTGAGCCGGTGAACGCTCATCCGCCGCCGTTCCCACCGCCGCCCCGCTCGACGTCGCCGTCGGCCCCCTCGGCCCCCTCGGCCCCCTCGGCGTCCTCGGCCCCCTCGGCGCCTTTCGCCAGGCGCAGTGCGTACAGCGTGAGATGGGCCCTGAACCGGTCCTGCGGGTCACGCAGTCGCCAGCCGAGGTCCCGCTCGACGTGTGCCAGGCGCGCGGCCACCGAGCTGTGGTGCAGGTGGAGTTCCGCCGCCGCCTGGCGCAGCGAGCCCGTGCGGCAGAACGCGGCCAGCGCCGTCAGGAGGTCGTCGCCCTGCCCGGCGCGCTCTGCCCGCTCACCGCACGCCAGCTTCCCCAGTTTCCGTACGTCCGCCTGGTCGCGCAGGCGCTCCACCGGGATGTCCGCCAGCAGCGCGACCGGGCCGAGCTCGTCATGGTCGGCCACCGCTTCCTGCGCGGGCCCGGCCACCGCGAACCGCAAGGCCGAACGTGCCTGTGCCCAGGAGGTCCTGGCGTCCAGCGGGTCGGTGCCGCCGCCGACGCCCACCCGTAATCCGTGGCCGGCGGACGCCCCGCGCTCACGGGCACGTTCGTACAGGGCGGTCCGCAGCTCCGCGGTCGTCGATGCCGTGGCGTCCGGGGAGCCGCCGCGCACGGGGTCGGGTCCGGGCCCGTCCGGGCGCTGCACCAGCGCCACACCCGACGGGCCGACCCGCGCCACCCGGACGGTGCCCCGCACAGCGCCGCGCCCCAGCAGTGCCACCGTCTCCATCCCCACGTCCGCCCCGGGCCGGGCGGCCACCGCGACGACCCGCAGCGGTACCCCGGGGGTCAGGCCCAGCAGCCGCAGCGCGTGCATCCGGTCCGGGGCGTCCTCCCGCCCGGACACCACGCGTTCGACGAGCGCCGGATCGGCGGCCCGGGGCACCCGGGGCTGCCAGGGCCGGCCCGCCAGCACCCGTGCGGTGATGGCCATCCACTCCAGGACGAGTTCGTCGAACGGCCCGGGTGCACCGGGCCGTTCCAGCCATACGTGTCCGGCCGGCTGGAGGTCCACCCGGCCGGACACCTGCGCGGGCGTGCCCGGCAGCGACGCACCGTCCGGCCCGAACCGCGCCGCACGGCCGTCGGGCAGCTCCAGCCCCGCCGCGCATCCGGCCAGCCCGGCGGTGGACCGCGCCAGGGTCGCCGGTTCGGGCCCGCCGCCGAGCAGCGCCTCGAAGTGGGCGATCACGCGCACGGCGGTGGCGGCGTCCGCGTCCAGCGCCGACAGCCGCAGCAGCAGTCCCTTCACGGCACCCAGTCTAGGGAGGACATGAACATGACCAACAGATCCCCGCACCCGCCGAGCGGTGCGAGACGGACGAGACGATCGACGCGCGCTCTGCTGACAGCGCTCCTGGGAGGTGTTCTTCCCCTGCTGTCGGCGCTGCTCCTCACCCTCGCGCCCCCGGCGTCCGCCGCCACCCTGACGGAGGTGACCGGCTTCGGCGACAACCCGAGCGGTCTGCGGATGCACCTGTACGTGCCGGACAGCGTGCGGGAGCGACCGCCCGTGCTCGTGGCGGTGCACTACTGCACGGGCTCGGGCCCGGCCTTCTACGCGGGCACGGAGTTCGCCTCGCTCGCCGACCGGTACGGGTTCATCGTCGTCTACCCCTCGGCGACCAGGAGCGGAAACTGCTTCGACGTCTCCTCGCCGCAGGCCCTCAGCCGCGACGGGGGAAGCGATCCGGTGGGCATCAGGTCCATGGTCGGCTACGTCCAGCAGCACTTCGACGCCGATCCCGGCCGGGTCTACGTCACCGGCGCCTCCTCGGGCGCCATGATGACCAACGTCCTGCTGGGCAACTACCCCGATGTGTTCCAGGCGGGCGCGGCCTTCATGGGCGTACCGCACTCCTGCTTCGCCACCACCGACGGATCGGGCTGGAACAGCGCCTGTGCGAACGGCACCGTCGACAGGACGCCGCAGGAGTGGGGCGCACTGGTCCGTGCCGCGTATCCCGGTTACAGCGGCACCCGGCCCAGGATGCAGCTCTGGCACGGCACCGAGGACAGCACCCTGCGCTATCCGAACCTCGCCGAGGAGATCGACCAGTGGACCGATGTCCACGGCGTGAGCCGGACGCCCGCGTCCACCGACAGCCCGCAGTCCGACTGGACACGCACCCGCTACGGCGGCAGCGGCAACCAGGCACCCGTGGAGGCCATCAGCGTCCAGGGCGCCGGCCACACCCTGCCGACCGCCGGCATGGCGGCACGCGCGATCACGTTCTTCGGCCTGGACGACACCACGGTTCCGCCGACGGACCCCGAGCCGGAACCGGGTACCTGCCGGGTCGGCTACACGACCAGCGCCTGGAACACCGGCCTGACCGCGACGATCACCGTCACCAACACCGGCAGCGCACCGATCGGTGACTGGTCGCTCGGCTTCACCCTGCCGAGCGGGCAGACCATCACCTCCGGCTGGGGCGCGAACTACAGCCCGAGCAGCGGCGCGGTGACCGCCGGGAGCCTGCCGTACAACTCCACGATCGCCCCGGGAGCCGCCGTCCAGATCGGCTTCCAGGCGAGCCACACCGGGAACACCGGCCAACCGGACTCGTTCACGCTGAACGGGACCGCCTGCTCCACCGCCTGAGGACGGCCCGGCGCCCCAACCCCTGGGGCGCCGCGGCCCCGGGTCAGGAATCAGGAGCCAGGAACAGAGGCCGGGGGCCGTGCCCAGCAGCGGCGACCAGCGGCAGCAACCAACGGCCGTGCCCAGCAGCAGCGACCAGCGGCAGCAACCAACGGCCGTGCCCAGCAGCAACCAGGACAGGCAAGGGCCCAGGGGGAGTCCGTGCGGCGCCCGCGAGGACACCTCCGCGGTTCCGGGAGGACATCTCACGGTTCCCCGAGGGGACCGGCCTGTTCTGAATATTCACCACATGTCCGCAGGTGGCGAGGGTGGCCGCCGCACCCTGGATGTGAATGTTCCGCACCGAAGCGCAACTGGCGTGTCGGTCTTGACATTTACCAGCCGAGCCGATGGTAAGATCATCTTACTTCCAGTGGGCTGATGGCATATGGGGGCATTCCAGGAGGAATGAATTCCTCGGCCCCACGTTCGGAGGGGCCTTCCCTGCGTGACGCGCCGCGACTCGACGAGTCGTGACTGTCCGGCACATGAGGAAGTGTCAAGCCGTTTCCATAGCCGTGGCACTTGAAGTGAGTCTCATGACATTTGCACAGGGCCCGCTGTTCTGGGCACTGGTTGTCGTAGCACTAGTCGCTGTCGGTGCCGTCCTGCGGGCTCGCAAGACCAACATCGGACTGCGCAGACAGAACGCTCAACTCCGTGGTGAACGTGATGCGCTGCAGCGGCAGCGGGATGAATTCCACGTCGCGCACACCAGTTTGCTGCACCGTCAGACCGCCGAGCTCACCGAGGTGCGCAAGGACGCCGAGGAGGAGACCAAGGCGGTCCTCAAGGCGGCGGTCCGCACCCTTCAGGGGCTCGCGGACGAGCAGCAGGTGGTCATCGAGAAGGCCCAGCAGAAGTACGGCGACGACCCCAACATGCTCGCCGACCTGATGGCCATCGACCACGCCAACAGCCAGTTCGGGCGCCGCGCGCAGGGCATCGCGGTGCTCTGCGGCGGCTGGCTCGGACGCAGGGAGACGGTCGCCTCCGTCTTCGACGTGGCCCGCAGCGCCCAGGGCCGTATCCGGCAGTTCGACCGGGTCCGGGTCAACGGACAGGTCAACTTCTCCGTCGTCAGCAAGGCCGTGGAGCCGGTGGCGGTGGTCCTCGCCGAGCTGCTGGCCAACGCCACCAACTACTCCGCCCCCGGCGCCCCGGTGGAGATCAACATCCAGGCCGTGCCCAAGGGTGTCTGTCTCATCGTCGACGACGCGGGGCTCGGCATGGGCCAGGAGGAGAAGGACCGCGCGGCGGCCCTCCTCGCGCCCCAGGCCGCGATCAGCGTCTCCAGCCTGGGCATTCCCCCCCAGTTCGGGTTCGCCGTCTCCGGTGTACTGGCCGCCCGCTACGGGTTCAAGGTCTCGGTGGACTCCGTATCCCCCTATGGAGGCGTACGAGCGGTGGTTCTCCTGCCCGACGAGCTTCTCACCGGCGAGGCACCCGCGCCGCAAGCAATGCCGGCGGCCTCCTCGATGGCCGGTGGCCACGAGGCGGACGTGTCGGCGCTCCCCCGCCGCCAGGCACCCGCGCCGCAGGCTCCGACTCCCCTGTTCCCCCCGGCCGCGTATCCGGCCGCTGCCCCCCAGCCGACGGGGGCATTCACCACCGCCGGTGGCCTGCCCAAGCGTCGTCGCAAGAGCCCGGTGTCGGTGGTGCCGTCGACCGAGCCCGGGCCGGTGCGCAGCAACGAGGAGACCGCCTCCCGCCTGGGCGCGTTCCAGCGCGGAACACGGTCCGGGCGTGACACGACGACGACGGAAGGACCCGAGATCCAGTGAACCCCGATCTGTCCTGGGTACTCAACGATGTGCTCCAGGTGCCCGGCGCGCGGCACGCGATCCTCGTCTCCGCCGACGGTCTGCTGCTGGCCAACTCCAGCGAGATCGGCCGGGACGACGCGGAGACCGTGGCGGCGGCCATGAGTTCCATGCAGTCGCTGAGCCGGGCGGTCGCGCCCTTCATCGGAACCCAGGTGCCCGGCCGGTGGCACCAGACGCTCCTTGAGTACGAGCACGGCTGGATCTTCCTGATCGCCGCCGGTACCGGCGCCTACCTGGCGGCGGCCGCGGCGGCCGAAGTCGACATGGAGGCCATGTCCTTCCGTATGCAGCAACAGGTCACCGCGCTGGGGAAGGCCATGACGACGCCTCCCCGCCAGAACGCAGGAAGCGACGCATGACGATGCCGGGGGATGAGCAGGCGGTCAGCAGCGGGTTCGTCCGGTCCTACGTCATCACCGGGGGGCGCGGTCTGCCCGATGCCGAGGCCCTGTCCCTCGTCACTCTGGTCTCCATCGCGCCCGACCGGCACCTGCCGCCGAACCCCAGCCCCGAGGTCCGGGCGATCTGGGAGCTGTGTTCCGGCGGCTATCTGTCGGTGGCCGAGGTCGCGGGCCATCTGGAGCTGCCCGTGGGAGTGGCACGGCTGCTGCTGAACGATTTAGCGGAACAGGGCCATCTGATACGCCGCAAGGCGCCGCCGCCGGCTCAGCTCGTTGACAGGAAGATCCTCGAAGAGGTGTTGCATGGACTCCATGTCCGGTTCGGCTGAGAACATCTATGTGCCGGACGCGGTGCAGCGTGCGGCGAAGATCCTCGTCGTCGGACACTTCGCCGTGGGCAAGACGACGCTCATCGGCACCCTCTCCGAGATCACCCCGCTGCGCACCGAGGAGAGGATGACGCAGGCCAGTGCGCACATCGACGATCTGCGGGGCGCGCCCGACAAGGTGACGACGACGGTCGCGCTGGACTTCGGCCGTCTGACCCTCAGCGACGAACTGGTGCTGTACCTGTTCGGAACGCCGGGCCAGCAGCGCTTCGTCGAACTGTGGGAGGACATGGCGCGCGGCTCGCTCGGCGCGCTGCTCCTCGTCGACCCGGCCCGTCTCGCCGACACCTTCCCGGTGATCGACCTCGTGGAGACCTACGGGCTGGAGTACGCGGTCGCGGTCAACAGCTTCGACCCGCACTCCCAGCATGCCGAGGACGAACTGCGCGAGGCACTCGACCTGCTGCCGGACACCCCGGTCGTGTACTGCGACGCCCGGGACGAGAAGTCGTCCGCGCAGGCCCTGATCCTCCTGGTACAGCACCTTCTCGCACGGGTGGCCTGACCCCTGCTCCGTACGCCGTCCGCAGGCGCGGGGGTCCGAGCCCCGTTCGCCGTCCACCGTCCGGGCCCCGCGGGGCCCGCGCTCACATCGAGGTATCACACATGGACTCTCAGCCGGGAGCCACCCCGTACAGCGCCCCCACCGGGTGCCCGATGCACGGGGAGCGCCAGACGTCGCTCTACGGGCCGGAGTTCGCGTCCGATCCACAGCGTGTGTACGACGAGTTCCGGGCGCACGGGCTCGCCGCTCCGATCGAGCTGGCCCCCGGTGTGGACGCCACCCTGATCGTGCAGCACGAGGCCGCGCTCCGGGTCCTGCAGAATCCCTCCTACTTCGCCCGTGACTCGCGGCGGTGGGCGGCGCTGCGGGAGGGCCGCGTACCGCTCGACAGCCCGGTGCTGCCCATGATGGCGTACCGGCCCAACTGCCTGTTCACGGACGGCACCGAGCATCTGCGCCTGCGCAAGGCGGTCACCGAGAGTCTCGGCCGCCTCAACACCACCCGGCTCAGCCGGGACGTCGAGCGCATCGCCGACTACCTCATCGACCAGTTCATCGAGCGCGGCAGCGCCGACCTGCTGGGCGACTACGCCAAGCTTCTGCCGCTGCTGCTGTTCAACCAGCTCTTCGGCTGCCCCGGTGACATCGGCGACCGGCTGACCCGCAGCATGTCCGCCATCTTCGACGGCCAGGACGTGCTACGGGCCAACGCCGAACTGACCGAGTGCCTGATGGAGCTCGTCGCGCTCAAGCGGCGCCAGCCCGGTGAGGACATCACCTCCTGGCTGATCCAGCACCCGGCGGGCCTGCGGGACGAGGAGCTCAAGGACCAGCTCGTCATGCTGATGGGCGCGGGCGTCGAACCGGAACGCAACCTCATCGCCAACGCGCTGCTCCTGCTGCTGTCCGACGAGACCGCGGGCTCGCAGCGGCGGGGTACGGGGATGCTGGTCGAGGACGCCCTCGACGACGTGCTGTGGAACAACCCGCCGATCGCCAACTACGCGACGCACTACCCGGTCCAGGACGTCGACCTGGGCGGCGTGACGCTGAAGGCGGACACCCCCGTACTGATCAGTTTCGCCGCCGCGAACAGCGACCCCGCGCTCACCGATGCCCGCCAGACCCTGAGCAAGGGCGCCCATCTGGCCTGGGGCGCCGGCCCGCACGTCTGCCCGGCGAAGTCCCCCGCCCAGCTCATCGCCCTCACCGCGATCGAGAAGATCCTCAACTCGGTGCCGGACCTCACCCTCGCCGTGCCGGCCTCGGCGGTCGCCTGGCGGCCCGGCCCGTTCCACCGGGCACTGGCCTCCCTGCCGGTCCGGTTCAGCCCGGCCGCGGCCCGCCATGCGGCGACGGCCGCGCAGTCGCCCGTCCCGTCCCGGGCCGCCGCTCCCGAGGAGGTTCCGGCCGCCCGCTACGAAGCCGCGGAGTCGCAGAAGAAGACGAAGGGCTGGTGGAGTTCCTTCCTGGACGTCTTCCGCATGTGACGGACGTCCGACGACATGAAATCGGGCCACTTGGTGACATAACGAATCGTCATGGGCGCCTGCTACAACAGAAGATGATCGCCTGACAAGCGGTCAGCCTGGCATGTGCCTGTGACACGGGCAACAAAGATCGAAGCTTGGCGGCCGTATGCGGAGGGGTAGGTTCTGGTCGTAACCATGAGCCCAGGGCAAGGAACTCTGCGTGAGCGCTATATGTGGCACCGACCGGCCCACCACCGTTGACCGCCGCGCCCTCATCGCCCTCCTGAGACGGCTCAAATCACCGGAGGGGCAGGCTGATCCCTACGGCCTGCTGGCCGAGCTGAGATCCTTGGGTGATGTCGTACGCGCTCCCTGGAACGCGTACTTCGTCACCGGCTACGACGCGTGCAGCGAGGTGCTGCGCGGCCGCAACTGGCTGGCACCCGACTTCGCCTGGCAGGAACGCCAGGCGGACACCGAGCGCTGGGACGCGATCGCCACGCGGGAGATGACCAAGACGCTCTCGCGCCTCAACGCGCCGGAGCACACCTGCCAGCGCCGCAGCCTCGGCAACCTCTTCGACCGCTCCACCATCCAGCGGCTGACCCCGCAGGTCGAGGAGGACGTCACCCGCCTGCTCGACGAGCTGGCCGGGAAGCTGCGCCAGGGCGAGGCCGACCTCGTCAGCACGGTCAGCGAGCAGCTCCCGATCACCACGGTCGGCTCCTGGCTGGGGATACCGCCCGAGGACTACCCGCACATCCTGGAGATCACCCACAACCAGGTGCATGCCCAGGAGTTGCTGCCCACCAAGAGCCAGCTCGCCGTGTCCGCCGAGGCGACCGTGCGTCTACGCGCGTATTTCACCGATCTGGTGAAGCAGCGCCGGGCGAACCCTGGCAACGATGTCCTGACCGGGTGGATACACACCTGGGACGCGATGGAGCCCGACCGCGAGACGGCGGACGAGATCCTCTACCGTCTCACCATGTTCGTCACCATCGCCTCGCTGGAGACCACCGCGACGCTGCTGTCGACCATGGTGGGGCTGCTGCTGAGGGAGCCCGGCCGGTGGGCGTGGCTCGCGGAGCACCCGGGACACATCGACGCCGCCGTCGACGAGGTCCTCCGCTACGACCCGCCGATCCACATCAACACCAGGATCGCCGCCGACGACACGGTGCTGGCGGGTGTGCCGATCGCGAAGGACAGCATGGTCCACGTCATGTACGGGGCCGCCAACCACGACCCCCGGCGCAACCAGGACCCGGACACCTTCGACATCGAGCGCTCCGGCACCCACCTCACCTTCGGGGGCGGGGTGCACTACTGCCTGGGCGCGGCCCTCGCCCGCCTCGAAGCGCGAACGCTCCTCACCCAGCTCCTGAAACGTTTCCCCACCCTGCGCGCCGTCACACCGCCCGTCTACGCGTCCCGGCTGGTCTTCCGGCGTGTGACCTCGATGAGTGTGGCGATATGAAGCTCTCGCTCCCCGACTACCTCTCCCCGAACCGGCGGTCCGGCACGGTACGCACCGTGCGCGAGGGCCCCGTGCTGCGCGTGGAGCTGAACCGCCCCGACAGCGGCAACGCGGTCACCGAGGCGATGCTGGACGATCTGCTGAAGGTCCTGGCCGTACCGGACCCCGACGTCCGGGTGCTGGTGCTCAGCGGCGCCGGGGACGACTTCTCCCTGGGCGGGGACCGGAACGAGTTCGCCGACTGGCTCGACGAGGACCCCACCGGGCGGGGCATCCGGATCGCGGGCGACAAGGCCCGCCGCGTCTGTGAGGCGCTCTCCACCAGCCAGGCCGTCACGATCGCCAGGGTCCAGGGCAAGGCGATCGGCGCGGGCCTGGCCCTGGCCCTCGCCTGCGATCTGCGCGTCGGCGCCGACACCTCCGGTTTCCGGCTGCCGGAACTGGCGCTCGGGCTGCCCACGGCCTGGGGCGGCGTGCTCCCGCGCCTGATCCATGAGGTCGGCGCCGCGCGGGCACGCGAACTCGTCCTGACCGGGCGCGCCTTCGACGCGGCGGAGGCGTACGAACTGTCCATCCTCCAGCGGGTGGTGCCCGAGGACGAGCTCGACGCCGCCGTCACCGCGTGGACCAAGCCCATCGTGCGCCGGCCCGAGGCCGCCCTGCGGGTCACGAAGGCGCTGTTCAACGCGTACGCCGCCCCGACGCGGCTGGCCGATCCGTCGGTCCTGGACGCGGAGTTGATGGCCACGGTCGCGGCCGCGACCCGCCGGCCCCGCGACGCCCGGGGGACGGGAGCGGGGGCCGTACCGGCGCGCTGAGCCCGCTCACACGCGCCGGCCCCGGGCCCGCGCCGGTCTGCGCACCCGTCGGTCCACTCACACGCCGTTCGACCGGTGGGGCGGGCCGCCCGGTTCGACACCGGCGTCATCGGCCCCGCTTCCGGCGAGCGGTCGGGTGGTCGGCTGACTAGCGTGAGGAGCGGGACCACCCGCCGAGCGCGAAGGAGCCGGAGCCATGGCCGTACAACCGGAGGGCACACCGTGCTGGGCCGACGCGATGTTCCCGGACCTCGACAGAGCGAAGAGCTTCTACGGTGACGTGCTGGGCTGGACGTTCGGCGAGTCCGCGTCCGAGTTCGGCGACTACACACAGGCGTACGCCGACGGCAGGGCGGTCGCCGCCGTCGTTCCCCCGATGCCCGGACAGGAGGGACCGTCGGCCTGGTGCCTGTACCTCGCCTCACCGGACGCCGCCGCCACCGCGGTGAAGATCCGCGAGAACGGCGGCGAGACGCTGATGGATCCCATGCGGGTCGGCGATTTCGGCACGATGCTGCTGGCCCGCGACCCCAGCGGTGTCGTCTTCGGCGTCTGGCAGGCGGGCAGCCACGAGGGTTTCGAGGCACAGGGCGTGCCCGGTGCGTTCTGCTGGGCCGAGGTCTTCACCCGCGAGCCGGAGAAGTCGGATGCGTTCTTCCCTGCAGTCTTCCCGTACAGCATGGTGAAGATGGACGACGACGCCATCGACTTCAGGATGTTCAACCTCGGTGACAGGACGGTCATGGGGCGGATGAGGATGGGTGACGAGTTCCCGCCCGAAGTACCGCCGCACATGAATGTGTACTTCACCGTCGCCGACTGCGACGCGGCCGTGGCGAAGGCCACCGAGCGCGGCGCGATCCTGCGGTTCGGCCCGATGACGATCCCGTTCGGCCGCTTCGCCGCGCTGACGGACCCGCAGGGTGCGGCGTTCTCCGTGATCGACGTCAGCACGACGGGCGGCGAGCTGCCCGCGACGTCCGCGGTGTCCTGAGCCGGTCGGCGCCCCTCACACCCCCCACCGTTCCAGCAGGACGGGGAGGTCGGCGAAGGAGTCGATCACATGGTCCGGGGTGCCGTCGGCCGCCCGGTGCGTCTCGGGGAGGTACTTGCCGGTCCTGACGAGGACGCCGGTGAGCCCGGCGCGCTGGGCCGCCAGCACGTCCGACTCGATGTCGTCCCCCACCATCAGGGCCTCGGACGCGCTGCTGCCGAGGTGCGCCAGGGCCGCGGCGAAGAACGACCCGGCGGGCTTGCCGGTGATCTCCGCCTCGACGCGGGCGGCGCGCTCCAGGCCCAGGAGGAAGGCTCCGGTGTCGAGATCGAGCCCGGCGGCCGTGCGCCAGTACATGTTCCGGTGCATGGCGACGAGCCGGGCGCCGCGCCGCACATGGTGGAAGGCGCGGTTGAGCGCCGCGTAGGTGAAAGCGTCCCCGGCACCGCCGAGGACCACGACATCCGGCGCCCCGGCACGGTCCGCCGCACCGGCTTCCTCCCCGCCGTCGCCCTCGCCCCGGTCCCGGTCCCGGGGCCCGCCCTCGTCCCCGCGGACGCCCGCGGCGTCGCTGCCACCCTCGGCCTCGTACTCGACCTCGTACTCGACCTCGTCGACGAGGGTCACGCCCGTCAGATCGTCCCGGACGTCACCGGTGTTGATCAGCAGGCAGCGGGCTCCGGGGTGGTGTTCCCGCAGGTGGGCGGCGGTGACGGCGGGGGCGGTGAGAATGTCGTCGGCCGTGACGGGAAACCCCTCGCCGACCAGCTTCCCGGCGATCGAGGCGCGGGTGCGGGAGGTGGTATTGGTGACCAGGACCAGCGGGAGACCCGCCGCGCGCAGTCGCCGCACAGCCGCCACCGTGCCGGGCAGCGCCTTCCAGGACACCGTGAGCACACCGTCGATGTCGATCAGGACCGCTCCGATTCGTTCCATGCGACCGACCCTGCCCGAGTTGCGCCGCCGCCGCACTTGGGGTTGTTTCGAAGGGGGAGGCGGGTGGGCGCGCGCCCGTGTGATCCCCGCTCTCTCCCCGGTCTGGGGGTGAACCACCGTGCTGTTCGCCGACCGCGTGGACGCGGGACAGCAGCTGGCCGAGGCGCTCCGTCACCTGGAGCGGGAGAACCCCGTCGTGCTGGGCCTGCCCCGCGGCGGAGTCCCGGTGGCCTTCCAGGTGGCGCAGATGATCGGCGCCCAGCTCGATGTGATCGTGGTCCGCAAGCTCGGCGTGCCGCACCATGAGGAAGTCGCGTTCGGTGCCCTCGGCGAGGGCGGCGTGCGCGTCATCAACGAGCACGTCGTGAACTACCTCATGGTCGGGCAGCAGGACCTCGCCGCGGTCGAGCGGGTGGAGGCGGCGGAACTCGTACGCCGGGCGCGCACGTACCGTGCGGGCCGGCCACGGACACCGCTCGAAGGCCGGACCGTGATCGTCGTGGACGACGGCGTCGCGACCGGCGCCACGGCCGAGGCCGCCTGCCAGGTGGTACGGGCCCAGCGGCCGGCCCGGCTGCTGGCGGCCGTGCCGGTGGCGCCACCGGACGCGGTCGAACGGCTGCGGCAGTGCGCGGACGAGGTGGTGTGCCTGTCCACGCCGCGTCTGTTCTACGCCGTCGGCGAGTGGTACCGGGACTTCTCCCAGACCTCCGACGAGGAGGTCGTCTCCCTGCTGACACAGGCCCGGTACAGCGGACACGTGCCACCCGGAACGGACTGAGCGGCCCGGCTCTCCCCCGGTGCCACCCCGTCTCGGCGACGCATGCGGCGGATCTGCGGTAAGTCGTCATGCTCACCGCCTCGTTGGGGCGTCCGGTTCCGTCTCGTGGAGTTCGCCCGACCCGCCTCCCGGCCCGGCACGCCTGTTCAAGGCCGCGGCGATAATCTGGAGTGTGGAGCAGGCAGGAGTCAGGTGCGCGTGGTGACCCGGAATCCCCAGGGGGCCGTCGTCGCGGTGGTGGCGCTCGGCGGTGCGATCGGAGCGTCCGCCCGCTACGGGGCCGCGCTGATCTGGCCCACCGCCCCGGGGGACTTCCCGTGGATGACGCTGATCGTGAACGTCGTCGGCTGCGCGGTGATCGGTGTGTTCATGGTCGTCATCAGCGAGGTGTGGACGGCACACCGGCTGGTACGGCCGTTCTTCGGTACGGGCGTGCTGGGCGGGTTCACCACCTTCTCCACCTACACGGTGGACATCGAGCGCCTGGTCGACGCCGACCGGGCCGGCACCGGCCTGGCCTATCTGGGACTGACCCTGTGCGCGGCCCTGGCAGCGGTGTGGAGCACGGCGTGGGCGACCCGCCGCGTACTGGCACGGAGGCAGGCATGACGGCACCGGACACGGAACGGGCCCTGCGGCTGACGGTCCTCGTCGGCGAGTCCGACGTGTGGCACCACCGGCCCGTGTACACGGAGATCGTGCACCGGGCGCACCGAGCGGGTCTCTCCGGTGCGAGCGTCTTCCGCGGTACCGAGGGCTTCGGCGCCTCCTCGATGATTCACACCCAACGGCTGCTGTCCCTGAGCGAGGACCTGCCCGTGGCCGTGGTCCTCATCGACACCGAGGACAGGATCCGCGCGTTTCTCCCGCACATCGAGGAGCTGGTCCGGGACGGTGCTCTCGCCGTCCTGGACCATTGCGAGATCGTGCGCTTCGGCAGGAACCGGGAGGGGGACCGGTGAACTGGCTGCTCGTGATCATCGGTGCGGCGGTCGGAGCCCCGCTGCGCTACCTCACCGACCGCGCGGTGCAGTCCCGTCACGACACCGTCTTCCCCTGGGGCACCTTCGCCGTCAACGTGGCCGGATCGCTCGTCCTCGGCCTGCTGACCGGCGCGGTGGCTTCCGGCGCCGCCTCCTCCCACCTGCAACTCCTCATCGGAACCGGACTGTGCGGGGCGCTCACCACGTACTCCACCTTCAGCTACGAGACGCTGCGCCTGGCCGAGGACGGCGCGATGTTCTACGCCGCGGCCAACGTCGTCGCGAGCGTGATCGCCGGGCTCGGCGCCGCCTTCGCCGGTGTCGTCGCGGCCAAGGCCCTGTGGGCGTAGGAGCGGAGGCACATCGCCGAGGCCGGTGGGCGCGGAGGCGGAGCACGTCGCCGTCGCCGAGGCCCGGTGGGCGCGGGGGCGGAGGCGAGCGGTCCGGGCGGTCGGCGTCCCCTGCCACCGCAATGCGAGGCGATGGCAGGGGAACGCCGTTGAGGAGGAGCCGTCACCGACGCCGGGCGATTCAACCCGTTGCGCGTCGGCAGCGGTCCGTCAGCCGCGACGCTAGTCACCCGTACGCTCCCCCGCCGCGCACCACGACGGCCGTCCGCCGGGCACCACCCCAATGGCGTGCGGCCGGGCGCACACGGTCCCGGCCCGGAGTCCGCCCCGGAAACCGCGTCGGGTCCGTCATCGCGTGGCCGCTGTCAATCGAGGCGTCCTACGGGACCGGAGCGGGGCTCCGGGTCGCCGGTGGGCGGCAGATCGTCCGCATTCCGCTCCCCACTGATCGGTCGGTCAGTTGATGACGGACTGACCAGCGGTCATAATGGACGCGTAGCCCTTCGCGCATCCCCCGTCGTGAAGGGCTACACCCCTATGCGAATGATGTCCCTTTCATTCGCGCGGACTTCACGGGCAGGGGACTCCCCTCGTGGTCCCCTGTCCGTGTTTTTTCGAGTTAACAGTGACGTAGAGTGTTTACGCAAGCCCGCTCTCATGTAGACCCCATCAATTACCTCCCGCGCCGAGGGCGCCACGTCAGGTTCGTTACAGTACGAGCCCGTTGACCGAAATCGAAGACCGTGGAACACCGGTCGGACGGGGGCGGATACGTGGGGGGCCGGATGGAAATCGGCGAGGAACGCACGCCGGAGCTGCGGACGTTGCAGCAGAAGGTCGAGTACATGGTCGAGAAGACGTTCCCCGGCCAGAAGATCTCGGGGCGGGTCTTCGCCGATCTGGTCAAGGAGCGCGGCGGATCCCTCTCGCACAGCTACTTCTCCAACATCCTTGCCGGGAAGGTCACCCAGCCGTCCGAGGACATCCTCAAGGCGCTCGGACTGGGCTTCGGTGTCGACTGGCGGTTCTTCAAGGAGGAGTCCGAGGTCGTCGACGACGTCGTCGCCGGTCTGCAGTTCCTCGCCAAGCGGCGCACGGGGGAGATCAGCGGCCTGGCCGGGCGCGGCGTCGACGAGGAGGGACTCCCCCCGGAGCTGCTGCAGTTCGCGCTCTCCCTGCTGGAGGACGCCAGGGACCGGCAGAGCACGGCCGGTGCCGACCACGCCCATGGCGAGCCGGAGAAGTAGGGCTCCATGTCCATGCGCGAACTGCGAAAGGAGTGCGAGGCCGGGCTGGCCGACCTGCCCATCCCCGCCCCCTTCTCCATCACCGCGCTGGTGGCCAACATGGAGAAGGCGCGAGGCCGCACCATCGTGCTGCACGAGATGCCCGACCGGCTGGCGCGCGTCAACGCCGCCTGCGGTCTGCGGCTGAAGACCGGCGGGACCAGCTTCGTGCTCTACCGCCGCCGCCCGACCACGTACCAGACCCAGCACGTCATCCTGCACGAGCTGTGCCACGAGTGGTTCGACCACGGCACCTCCCTCGATCCGGAGCAGCTCCGGCGGCTGCTGCCGGTCTTCGACACGTCGCTCATCACCCGGGTCCTCGCCACCGAGACCCCCTCGAAACCGCCCGCAGCCGTCCCCCCACCGGCGGCCGAGACGATCGTGGACGCGCTGCGCTCGGGGGACGGCACCGTGCAGGCGCGGGCGCAGTACGACACACATGACGAGCGCATGGCAGAGTTCGGCGCGTCGCTCATTCCGCGCATGGCGCGGGATGTGACGAGCGACGACATGGTGGGACGCCTGGCCAACTCGCTGTCCCGCCCCGTCGCCTCTCGCCGCCGCGGCCTGTTCCGCCGTACCTGACACCGGACCGCCCCGCCTTCCCCCCCACCCCGAGGATTCCGCCGTGACCCCGCTCGACCTCGCCGGTTATCTCATAGCCGCCCTGATGACGGCCGTCGCCCTGTGGCGCATGCCGGCCGCTCTGTGGGGCGACGAGGAAGACAAGCGCCGCCGGGCCCTGTGGGGGTGCTACGCGGGATTCGCCGCCGCCCTGTGGACCAAGACGCAGGCCGTGCGCATCGCCCTCAACGACAGTGCCGTCACCGATCTCGCCGTCCTGATCAAGCACTACACGGCGACGATCGCGATCCTGGCGATCCTCAGCTACATCGTCGCGATCTACGGCCAGTACCCCGACGCCGGCACCGTGCCGCGCCATGTGCGATTCGCCCGCGCCATCCAGCAGGTGGCGGCCAAGGCGTCCGTCGCCACGCTGATCCTGCTGACGGTGCTGTTCTTCACCGTCGTCGACCGTTCCGCACCCTCGGACCGCTTCGTCGCGGACCACGCGGGCCAGTGGGGCGCCACGCTGTACATGAGCGTGTTCTACCTCTACCTGGGTGCCGCCTCCGCCGTCTGCGCGTACCAGTGGGCGCTGGCCACCGCGGGGGCCGGGCTCCGTCATCTGCGCGTGGGCCTCGGCATGATGACGTTCGCCATGTTCATCGGGGTCGGATACACCGTCAGCCGGACCCTGTTCCTGTGGGTCAGCGTCATCGACCGGCCGAGCGAGGACTTCGCCCTCATGTTCGACGAGGTGACCGAGGCCGCCCAGGTGGTGCTGTTCGCCTTCTTCGCGGTGGGTGCCTCCATCCCGGCGCTCAGCAAGGGGCAGCGCCGCGCGAAGCTGTGGCGGGCCCAGGTCAAACTGCACGGGCTCTGGTACGAGTTGATGACGGCCTTCCCCGAGCAGCCCTTCGAACCGCCGACCTCGCTGACCCGCGAACTGACCCGCTTCGACACCCCCGCCGACCTGCGCGTCGACCGCTGGGCGGCCGATATCGCGGACGCCGTCGAGAAGCTGCGCCACTACGTCCCCGACGCCCTGCTCCCGGCCGCCAAGGCCGCCGCCGCGGACGCCGCACCGGACCGCGAGACCGCGCCGCTCGCCGACGCGTACTGGATCAAGGCGGCGCTGCGCGCCAGGAACGCGGGCACGCCGCCCTCGGCCGCGGCCGCGTTCGACACCCAGCACGCCATCGACCAGGACGGCGAAGTGGCCAGGCTGACCAAGGTGGCCGCCGCCTACCGAACGGTCACGGACGACCGGGCCCAGCAGGTCCTGGACCACGCCACATCCGGTACCGGGGCGCCGTCAGCCGACGCCACCGCCCCGGCGCCCACCGCGTCCCTGGAGGAGACGGCATGACCCCCACCGGCAGCACCGGTACCACCAGCACCACCGGCACCGACGCCTCCACGCCACCGGGCATCCGTGTCGCACGTACCGTCACCGATGTCTTCCAGCCGCGCAACCTCCTGCTGGTCGGCATGCTCGGCATCGGACTGGCCGCCGCGGGCCACTGGACCGGACTCCTGTGGGGCTTCCTCGGCGCGCTGTGCGCCGGGCTCGTTCCCGCCGGGTACATCGAGTGGGAGCGTGGGCGCGGCACCTGGGGCGACCGCCATGTCGTCGACCGCACCAAGCGGGCCCCGATCTTCCTCGTCATCCTCGGTTCCATCGGCACCGGTTCGGTGGTGATGGTCCTCGGTCACGCCCCCACGGGCATCCTCGTGGCCATGCTCGCGCTCTGGGCGATGACCGTGGTCCTGCTGGGCGTCAACACGGTCTGGAAGATCTCGGTGGACGCCGCGGTCGCCTCGGCCGTCGTCGCCCTGTCAGCCGTGGTCCACTCGCCGTGGTGGCTGCTCGCGTACGCGATGACGGTGGCCGTGTGCTGGTCGCGTGTGGCGCTCGGGTACCACTCCGTGGCGCAGACGGTCGCCGGGGCCTCACTGGGGGCCGCGACAGCGGGCGCGTTCCTGCTCGTCTGATCCGCGCGGGTCCGCCGGGCCGGGCGATGTCGGAAAAAGCACCATTGAACCGATCTGCCGCGGGGTACAGGTGCCCCGTGCCGAACTTCGAGATCACCACCGCAAGCGCCGACGACCTCACGACGCAGGCCGAATGGGCCCACGCGGAAGGCTGGAATCCGGGCCTGGCCGACCGGCACGCCTTCTCCGCCGCCGACCCGCGCGGCTTCCTGATCGGCCGGCTCGACGGCGAACCGGTCTCCTGCGTCTCCGTGATCCGCTACGGCTCCGGCTTCGGATTCCTCGGCTTCTATCTCACCCGGCCGGGGATGCGCGGCCGGGGCTACGGCATCCAGCTCTGGCGGGCCGGCCTGGCACGGCTGGAGGGACGCAACGTCGGCCTGGACGGCGTGGTGGCCCAGCAGTCCAACTACCGCAGGTCCGGCTTCCGTTCCGTCTGGACGAACATGCGGTACGAAGGACGGCCGGCCGCCGCGCCGCCCGCACCGCCCGGCGTCACGCTCGTCGACGCCCGTACGCTCCCCTTCGACCGGCTGGCCTCCTACGACCGCCGCTTCTTCCCCGCCGACCGTGACAGCTTCCTCGCGCCGTGGATCGCCGGGCCCACGCACACCTCGCTCGCGGCGGTCCACGACGGCGAGCTGCAGGGGCTCGCGGTGCTGCGGCCCTGCCGTACGTCGTCCCGCATCGGCCCCGTGTACGCCCGGTCGCCCGAGGTGGCCGGCGCCCTGGTCGGCGCGCTCGCGGCCACCGACCCCGGCACCCCGGTGGCGATCGACGTACCCGACGTCAACCCGGCCGCTGTGCGTCTCGCGGAAGAGCTGGGCCTCACCCCGTCGTTCGAGACCGCCCGGATGTACACCGGTCCGGCTCCGGACATCGACCACGCCGGGCTGTTCGGCATCACCAGCCTGGAACTGGGCTGACGGGATCCCTCACCCGCAGTGCGCCGCGTCCGGGGCGGCGGGCGTGCGGGTGCGCGAGGCCAGTACCGCTATGTCGTCCTCCGCACCCGGTCCGAACCGTTCGAGGACGTCGTCCAGCAGGTCGTCGAGGCTTCCGCTCTCGGGCAGGGTCAGTTCCCTGAGGCGGCCGACCGAGATGTCGATGTCCTCGCCCCGCCGCTCCACGAGGCCGTCGGTGTACAGGAACAGCACCGTGCCCGGTCCCAGTTCCAGCACCGTCGTCCGGTAGCCCCCGAATCCGGTGCCGAGCGGCGGGCCCACGGGCACCCCGTCGCACACCCTGGCTCCGGACCCTCCGGGTTCGATGAGCACCGGCGGCAGATGCCCGGCGCTCGCCACCTCGCACACCCCGCCGGACCGGTCGACGACGGCCAGCAGACAGGTCGCGGCCCGGTCCAGTCCGGACCGTTCGACCATCCGGTCCAGCTGTTCCAGGATGCGGTGCGGCGGCAGCTCGTCGTCGGCGAACATCCGCAGCAGCGAGCGGTAGTGGCTCATCGCCACCGCCGCCTCCACCCCGTGGCCCATCACGTCACCCATCGCCTTCAGATGCCGTCCGTCCCGCAGCGGAAGGACATCGAACCAGTCACCGCCGACCATCACGCTCCGGTCGGCCGGCAGATAGCGGGTGGCGACCTCGATGTGCGGGTGCGGCGGGTGCGGCTCGGACAGCAGGGAGCGTTGCAGCTCCAGGGCGATGGTGTGCTCGTGCGCGTACCGGCGGGCGTGGTCCAGATCGACGGCGGCCCGGCCGGCGAGTTCCCGGGCGACCACCACGTCCTCGTCCGTGAAGACCGGCGAGTCCCCCGCCCGCACCAGGCCGAGGACGCCGAGCGGACCACTGCGTACGGTGACCGGCACGATGACCGCCGAGTGCATCCCGAGGGCACGATAGGCGGCGACCCGTTCGGATGTGGGGGCGGAGCGGCCGAGCTGTTCGTCGGAGATGCGGTTCTCCACGACCGGCTGGTTGGTCGCCAGACAGCGCTGTACGGCCGCGCCCTCCTGGTAGTCGACGTACTCACCGGTCAGTCCGAACCCCGGCAGGTCTTCGTGCAGACCGCCGACCGCGGTCAGCGCCGCCCGGCGCAGCCGCAGCACGCCGGGGGGCGCGGGGCGCACCGGGGCGGCGACGTCGGGCGGGAACACCTCGACCGTGGCGAGGTCCGCCAGCCCCGGCACGACGAGGTCGACGAGTTCCGCGCAGGTGGTGTCCATGTCGAGCGTGGTCCCGATCCGGGCGGCCGCGGTGTCGAGCATCGTCAGATGGCGCCGGGCCTGCTGGAGCTCGCGCTGCTCCTTGTCGCTCGCCTGGACCTCCAGCACGATCCCGGCCAGCCCCACGACCCGCCCGCCGGCCTCCAGACGGTGATACGCCCCGTGCCAGTACCGCCGGGCCGGTCCCGCCGCGGAGGCGGTGAATCCGCCGGAGGTGATCTCGCGGGGTTTCCCGTCGGCGAGCACGGCCCGCATGATGTCCTCGCCCGCGTCGACGCCCGGGAGGACCTGGGCGACGGTGCGTCCCAGATGCTCCGCGGCCGGAATGCCGTTGAGCCGTTCGAGGGCGGGGTTCACGTACAGGTAGCGCAGCCCGGTGTCGAGCACGCCCACCCCGGCCGTGGTCCCCTCGACCAGGGCCGCCAGGATCCCGAAGTCGAACGGCATCGTGCTGTCGGCACTGCCGGCGGCGTACGCATCGGCCTGCACGTCAACCTCCTGGGGCGGGCACGGACGTCCCGCTGCCCGGCCTTCCATCGTCGACCGCCCGCCCTCACCGCGCATCCGCTGCATCCGCCGCCTGTACTACGCACACCCCGACGCCTCCCGCGCACACCCCAGCGCCTCCGGGCCCGGCCAGGCTTCACCGGCGGGACCGGCGGCTCGCGGGCGGAGGGCTCAGGCGAGCGGGTGCGAGGTCCGGCCGGACGCCTCGTCGATCTCGTCGTGCGCCTTCGTCAGCATCTTCATCGCCAGCTCGTTCAGCGCTCTGGCTCCCGCGATCTCCTCGCCGACCCTCGGCTGCTCCTTGTCGGAGGGGTGACGGCTCGCGTATCCGTGGGAGCGCACCTCGTTCCCGTCCGGAAGCCGCACCAGGGCAGCCGCACGGGTGCGCTGGGTGTCTTCCTCGAACTCCAGGTCCACATGCCACCCGACGGTTGTCTTCATGACGATCACCTCCCTACCAGGGTGCGCCCGTTCCTCCGCTCCTGCACCACGGCACCTCCCCCGCGAAAGGACGTGACAGACCCGCCCCGATCTGTCACGTTGTTCCGCACACCCGGCCCGCCGTCCGACCATGCGGCCGGCGTCCGTCGCCCGGGGGCGGCGGTCCGCCGACACGACAGATTCGACCGATTCAACCGATGTGAACCGACGTGCCAGGAACACGGGCCCGGCATCAAAATCGCGTAAAAGTCTGCCGGAACCCGGCAGTACCCGTTGCCCGGTGTGTATGGGACCATCCACTCAGTTCGACGGAAATGTTCGGGGGATCTCGGAGACCGGGGAGGGCGTACACATGACCTTGTTTCTCGGTCTCGGTATCGCGGGAATCGTCCTGCTCGTCCTGTCCCTGGTCTTCGACGGCATCCTCGAAGGTCTCTTCGGAGGCGTACTGGACGGCCTCTTCGACGGCCTCCTGTCCCTCCCCGTCATCGCCGGATTCGTCTCGATGCTCGGCTTCGGCGGCGCGATCGTGCTCGGCGCCACCGGCGCGGGTACCGTCGTCGCCACCGCCGCCGGAGTGCTGGCCGGGATCGTCGCGGCCTGGCTGACCTGGAAGTTCAGCCAGACCCTGATGCGCGACCAGACCAGCACCACCCCGCGCGGCGACGATCTCGTCGGCACGTCCGGGTCGGTCGTCACGGCCATCCCGGCCGACGGCTACGGCGAGGTCCTGCTGCACCTCGCGGGACAGCCCGTGAAGCTGGCGGCGAAGAGTCCGGAGCCGGTGGAACGCGGCACCGAGATCTGGGTGGAGGCCACGCTGTCGACCACCTCGGTCGCGGTCCGCCCCGTCGAACGCTGACCACCACCCGAACCGGAACACCGCCCGAAAACAAGCTGCCGTCCCCGCAGGGAGGCAGGGGGGACACCCTTATGAGCCCAGTCGTGACCGCAGTCGTCGGAGTCGTCGTACTCCTCGTCCTGCTCGCCCTCGTCGTCATCACCCGCTACAAGGTCGCCGGGCCCAGCGAGGCGTTCATCATCACCGGACGCCGCGGCAAGAAGTCGACCGACCCGGTGACCGGCCGCACCAGCATCGACAACAGCGGCCAGAAGGTCGTCGTCGGCGGCGGCGTCTTCGTCGTCCCGTTCGTCCAGCAGAAGTTCACCCTGGACCTGTCCAGCCGGCACATCCCGGTGGCCGTGCGCGGAGCCGTCACCCTGCGCGGTGTGAAGTCCAACCTCGAAGGCGTCGCGATCGTCAAGGTCGGCGGCAGCGAGGAAGCGATCCGGGCCGCGGCCCAGCGCTTCCTCCAGCAGCAGAACGGCATCGTCGGCTTCACCCAGGAAGTGCTCTCCGGTGCCCTGCGCGCCATCGTCGGCCGGATGTCGGTCGAGGACATCATCCGCGACCGCGCCGCGTTCGCCGGCCAGGTCGCGGAGGAGGCCGAGGCCAGTCTCTCCGGGCAGGGCCTGATCCTGGACGCCTTCCAGATCCAGGACATCACCACCGAGGGCTCCTACCTCGAAGACCTCGGCCGTCCCGAGGCCGCCCGCGCCAAGCAGGAGGCGGACATCGCCGAGGCGATCGCCAAGCGCGCCTCCGAGCAGGCCCGGCTCAAGGCCGCCGAGGAGATCGCGATCGCCGAGCGGACCTTCTACCTCAAGCAGGCCGAGATCAAGGCCGAGACGGAGGCCGCCGCGGCCAAGGCCAACGCGGCGGGCCCGCTCGCCGAGGCGGCCCGGCAGCAGGAAGTCCTCACGGAGCAGGAGAAGGTCGCCGAGCGCCAGGCCGCGCTGACCGACCGCGAACTCGACACCAAGGTCCGCAAGCCCGCCGACGCCGCCCGCTACCAGGCCGAGCAGGAGGCCGAGGCCCGGCGGATCGCCCAGGTCAAGGAGGCCGAGGCGGACGCCGAGCGTTCCCGGCTGACCGGTCAGGGCGAGAAGCTGCACCGCTCGGCCCTCGCCGACGCCGTACGCATCGAGGGCGAGGCGGAAGCCGCTGCCATCGCGGCGAAGGGCGCCGCCGAGGCCGAGGCCATGCACAAGAAGGCGGACGCCTTCGCCCGGTACGGCGACGCGGCCGTGCTCCAGATGCTGGTCGAGGTGCTGCCGCAGGTCGTCGCCAAGGCGTCCGAACCGCTGAGCGCCGTCGACAAGATGACCGTGATCTCGACGGACGGCGCGAGCCGGCTGTCGCGTACGGTCACGGACAACGTCGCCCAGGGCATGGAACTGCTCAGCTCCACCACCGGGGTCGACCTGGCGGCTCTGCTGAAGAACCTCAAGGGCGGTACGGCCGCGGCCGTACCGGCCGGACCGTCGGAAGCGGCCGACTCCGCCCCGTCCCCGAACGGGAAGATCGAGATCAGCGACTGATCCGTCCCGAAACCCCGTCCGTGCCCGGCCGGCACCGCACCGGCCGGGCACGGGAACGTCCCGGCACAGCGAGGTGTCGGGCACGGGCGGGGTGCGGGCAACCCACGGACGTCCGGGCACGGGGACGTCCGGGCACAGCGAGGTGTCGGGCACGGGCGGGGTGCGGGCAACCCACGGACGTCCGGGCACGGGGACGTCCGGGCGCCGGAATCCGGGGCTCAGTCCGCCAGGTCCACCCGCACCGTCAGCAGGTCCGTCCCCAGGGCCCGCACCACGGCGCTGTTGTAACGCGGAAGCCTCCTCAGCCGGGCGCGGGCGTCGTCCTCGGGAAGGGGGTGGGCGGTGCCGGTGTGCCACCGGCCTCCGATGCGGACCCGGACGCGTGGGTCGGCCCGGATGTTGCGGAGGTACTGCGACCTCTCGCCGAACTCCGAAACCAGCCAGAACTCCCGGCCCACCCGGCTGCCGCCGACCGGCGTGCGGCGCGGGAGCCCGGAGGCACGGCCCGTCGTCTCCAGGAGGGTCTGCGCCCGCGACCGCCTGGCGAGCGGATTGACGACATGCCGCTGGAACGACGTGACCACCCGGAACCTGAACTCTCGACTGCGCGACATCCACGGCCCTTCCGTCGGTTGCTGCGGTCGTCCGGAAGCCGGCCCCGACCGGCCTTCCGACCCGGTACCAGCCTCGTCGCTCACCCGCGCGCCGGAGGCGGCGGCGGCCTCCGGATAGGGTAATGCGCAGATAAAAAGATCACCAAGTATGCCGGCGCACCGCCGTACTCCTCGGGAGGAAGCCATGGGAACCCACCGCACCACACTGCCCGGAGTCGGTGTGCAGTACGACTACACGACCGAGTCGGGACAGCACATCTCTGTCGTCGTCCACCACGACGGACGGCGGTTCATCGGCTTCTACGACCAGGACGACCCAGATTCGTGCCGGCTCTCCGTACCCCTGACGCCGCAGGAGGCCACCGGGCTCGCACACCTCATCGACGCCGCACCCATCGACGCCGTGCGGACCGAGGGCATCGACCTGGTCACCGAGCACATACCGCTCGGCACGCGGTCCCCGTACGGCGGGCGACTGCTCGGGGAAACGAAGGCCAGGACCCGGACGGGGGCCTCGATCGTGGCCGTGCTGCGCACGCACAGTGCGCATCCGTCGCCCGGACCGGACTTCCGGCTGGCCATCGGCGACACGCTCGTGGTCGTGGGTACCCGCGAGGGCGTCGACGCGCTCGCCGAGATCATTGCGGAGGGCTGACCGTGCACGACACGACCGCACTGCTGGTGGAGCTCGGCTCCGTCATCCTGGGACTCGGGATCATCGGCCGGTTCGCCGGCCGGATAGGACTCTCCCCGATCCCGCTGTATCTGCTCGCGGGCCTCGCCTTCGGGGACGGCGGACTGCTGCCGCTGGGGGCCAGTGAGGAATTCACCGCCGTCGGCGCCGAGATCGGGGTCATTCTGCTGCTGCTCCTGCTCGGACTGGAGTACAGCGCCTCCGAGCTGGTGACCAGCCTCAAGACGCAATATCCGTCCGGTGCCGTGGACTTCGTGCTCAACGCGACACCGGGGGCGGTCGCGGCACTGCTGCTCGGCTGGGGACCGGTGGGGGCCGCGGCCCTGGCCGGGGTCACCTGGATCTCGTCGTCCGGGGTGATCGCGAAGGTGCTCGCCGATCTGGGCCGGCTGGGAAACCGGGAAACGCCCGTCATCCTCGGTGTGCTGGTCATCGAGGACCTGTCGATGGCCGTGTACCTGCCGCTGCTCACCGCGATGCTCGCGGGCGTGGGCTTCGCCGGGGGAAGCGTCGCGCTGCTCATCGCGCTCGGCACCGTCGGCCTCGTGCTCTATCTGGCACTGCGGCACGGGCGGCTGATCAGCCGCGCCGTGTCCTCCGACAATCCGGAGATGCTGCTCCTGGTCGTGCTCGGGCTGACCGTCCTGGTGGCCGGTGTGGCACAGCAGTTGCAGGTGTCCGCGGCCGTCGGGGCGTTCCTGGTCGGGATCGCGCTCTCGGGTGAGGTCGCCGAGGGGGCGCGCAAGCTCCTGACGCCCCTGCGGGATCTGTTCGCCGCCGTCTTCTTCGTGTTCTTCGGGCTCTCCACCGATCCGGCCGCGATCCCGCCGGTGCTGCTTCCGGCGGCGCTGCTGGCCGTCGTCACCGTCTTCACCAAGATCGGCACCGGATGGTACGCGGCCCGGCGCGCCGGAATCGGTTCACGCGGCCGGTGGCGGGCCGGGGGAACGCTCGTCGCCCGCGGCGAGTTCTCCATCGTCATCGCCGGACTGGCCGTGGCGACCGAGCCCCGTATCGGGCCCATCGCCACCGCGTACGTCCTCATCCTCGTCATCGTCGGCCCGCTCACCGCCCGCTGGACACAGCCGATCGTGGCCAAGATCCAGGCGTTGCGGGGCCGGGACGACAAGGGCGGGGCCGGCGGCGGCGACATTCCCGCGGCCCGTCCGGCGCCCGCCGCGCAGGAGGAGTTCGCCGCCTCCTCCGACTGAGCCGGACATCGCACCGGGCCGGACATCACGCCGAGCCGGACCGGGGGCGAGTCAGGCATGGTGGCGAGTCAGGCATCGTGGTGGGTGGGGAGGTCGGACGGCCAGCCCAGCGGGTACCCGTCCGGGCCCGGCCCCGGCTCGGGCGGGTACCCGCCCGCCACGGTGAACGCGGTCAGCGCGTCGATCAGGGCGGTGCGCTGCTCCGGATCGAGGAGTTCGACGACGGCGGCGATCTCCTTGCGGCGGACCGCCGTGACGTCCTCGACCAGCCGGCGGCCCTCGGACGTCACCCGCAGCACCGTCTCGCGCCGGTTGACGGGGTTCACCTCCCGTTCCGCGAAACCGGCGGCGATCAGCCGGTCCAGCATGCGCATCGCGGTCGACGGGTTCACCCGGAGCCGTTCGGCGAGCGTCACCAGCTTGGCGTCGCTGTTCGTGGCCAGCACGGCGAGAAGCCGGAACTGCGGCAGCGTCACCCGGTCGCCCACCGCCGCCAGCGACCGTGCGGAGAGGTCGAAGAACAGCCTGGAAGCCGCCAGGACGACGCGCGTCACCTCGTCGATGTCGGCGTCGATGCCGGCATGGGCGTGGGCGTCGGCGTCGTCCCGGTCCCGGTCCTGCTCCCGGTCCCGGTCCCGGTCCCGGTCGGACGGTCGGTCCTCACGTCCCTGTTCGTACGCGGCCATGTCTCTTTGTACCGCCTGGACCGTGTCGGCCGGTGGCACCCGCTCCGGGTGTCACGCGGAGGGCGGCGGGGCGTGCGAAGGGCGGACGGCGGCCGGTGCGCGGGCGACCCGGCCGTACCGCTCACAGCGGCGTCGCGGCGTGCAGGATCCGTACCAGGGACACCGTCGCGTTGAGCGACGAGAGCGCCGAGACGGCCGTGCCCGTCGCCGCGACGAGCGCCGCCAGGAAGACATGGGCGGACGACGGCGGCCACAGCCGGGCCTGCGGAACCGGGGAGAGCAGCGCCGCCACCCGGCGCGGTATCGGCCCCGCCTCGGAGCCGGAGCTCGCGAAGGCCGCGAAGCCGACCGAGGCGTCCGGTGCCCCGTGCGAGAACAGCGCCGCCTTGCCGACCGCGATCGCCACCACCCTCCGGTCACCGACCGCGCGGGCGGCCTCCTCGTCCGCCCACCGCTCGGTGCTGAACGCCACCGCGGTACGCAACGGCAGCAGAAACGGGTTGGCGCGCGCCGCGAGGTGGGCGGCCAGCAGATAGCGATGGTGCCGGGCCGCCAGATGGGCCCGTTCGTGGGCGACCAGGGCCAGGCGCTCGCGGGCGTCCAGACACCCGGTCATCGCGGTCGAGACGACGACCCGGCCCGGATTGCCGGGCAGCGCGTAGGCGTACGGCACCGGGTCCGGAACCACCGCGACATCGCCCGAAGCGGCGAAGGACGCGGCGGACAGGGCGCGGCCGGCCCGGACCCGCAGCCGCACATGGCGGTAGACCGTCCACCCGCACGCCCCGAGCACCGCCGCCAGCGCCCCGATCGCGACGATGCCCGCCTTCTCCTCGTACGGCACCGCCTCCCGCACCTCCGCGTCCGACCAGCGGTCCGGCAGCGGATTGCCCGGGAGCTGGGCCGTACCGACCACCATCAGCAGCCCCAGGCACAGGGTGCTGCACAGGGCGAGCAGCGCCCCGACGACGGCGAGCAGCCGCGTCGCGCTGCGGGGGTGCAGATGCTGTTCGGCGAGGCGCGCGATCGGCAGCGCGGTCAGCGGCAGCACGAGCGGCAGGCAGACGAAGACACCCATCGGACCGCTATCGGCCTTCCGCATCAAGAGGGTTGGCCGGATCCTCCGGCGCTGCCACGCGGGCCAGGAGCGCGCGCAGCCGCTCCTCGTCACCCGGGGAGAGGGCCGAGATGAAGTGGGCGAGCACGGCACCCCGGTCCCGTTCGCCGTCCAGCACGCGGCGCATCCGCAGGGCCGCGAGACCGGCCTCGTCGGAAGCGGACGTCCAGGTGTAGGAGCGGCCCTCGCGGGATCTGGTCACCGCGTTCTTGGCGTAGAGCCGGGAGAGGATCGTGATGACGGTGGTGTACGCGAGGTCGCCGTCGAGGTGTTCCTGCACCCAGCCGGCCGTCGCGGGGCCGCCGGCCGACTGCAGTACGGCGAGGACCTGGGCCTCCAGTTCGCCCTGCCCACGCCTGCGCAGCCGCTGAGGTCCGGGGGACGCGGCGGTGCCGGAGCGCAAGCCTTCGGAGGGCGCGGCGGTGCCGGAGCGCAAGACTTTGGAGCACAGGGATTCGGAACGCGGGGATTCGGAACGCGGGGATTCGGAACGCGGGGATTCGGAACGCGAGGGTTCGGGACGCGCGGCGTCGGGCACTTCCTCGTGGGGCGGCTCGTTGTCCGGGTGGTGGTGGTCGGGGCCGGCCGAGTCCATCTGGGTCCGCCCTTCTGCGAAACCGCGCCAACAGCGGCGTCGCAGCATCCTACTTACTGAAGCATCCGGGACACAGCGGGCGCCCGCCCTGCTAACTTCTACACGTCTGTAGAGTTGGAATCCATTCCGGCAACACAACGCAACGTATGGAGACGTCATGGCACTGTGGGATCGGATCAAGGAATCCGCTTCGTCGATGCAGTCGCAGCTGGAAGCGAAGAAGAACGACCTGAAGAGCGGCGCGTTCCGTGACGCGAGCATGGCCATGTGTGCCCTGGTCGCCGCCGCCGACGGTTCCATCGATCCGTCCGAGCGCCAGCGTGTCGCCTCGCTGATCGCGACCAACGACGTTCTGCAGAACTTCCCCGCGGACGACCTGCAGCGCCGTTTCAACGACTACGTCAACAAGCTGACCGCCGACTTCGCCTTCGGCAAGGTCAGCGTGCTCCAGGAGATCGGCAAGGCGAAGAAGAAGCCTGCCGAGGCGCGTGCCGTCATCCAGATCGGCATCGTCATCGGTGGTGCCGATGGCGACTTCGACAAGTCGGAGCAGGCGGTCGTGAGGGAGGCGTGCTTCGCGCTCGACCTTCCGCCGCACGAGTTCGACCTCTAAAGGCATTCCCTGACCGACGACCCGGCCAGGCCCGGTCCGTTGCCTCACCCCCTGTACTGCCGGAACAACCGCGGGCCGACTGACCACCGGCCCGTGTCCGGCAGGCCGGGGGTGCGCTACTCCCCCGATGCGCGCCCCCGGCCACCCCTCTTCGAGACCCCGCCCCCGCAGGACGCGTCAACGCCGCGTCATGGGGGCGGGGTTTCGCGCCACATACGCGTCAGGGCCGTACCGGCCGCCTTCACCGCGGGCATAACGTGAGCCGTGCAGCACTCACACCCGGGCCTGTCGAGGAGGCACCCCATGTCCGACCACAGCGGAACGGACGACCCCGAACCTCTTGAACCCGGCCCGGCCGGACCGCTCTTCGTTCCCGTCCGGCCGGGACCAGCCGGTTCTCCCACCGGTTGGACGGCACAGTTCTTCCGTACTCCGCTGGGCGACCGCACCGCTGTCGGCTTCACCTCCGCGCACCGGCTCGCCGCCACCCTGGGCGACGGCCAGCCCTGGATCAGGCTCTCCGAATCCGCCCTGCGCGCACTCGGCACACCGCTCGGTGTGGCCGTCCTCACCGTCGACCCCCAGCTGACCGCCCAGCCGCCCGGACGGTCCGGCACCCTTGCGGCCGGGGCGCGTCGACGCAGCCCGTACCCGAGGTCCGGGCCCGCCTCCGTCACCCGGTGCGGGCGTTGACGACACCGTGCGCCGGCCAGGGATCCCCCCTCGTCACCCGTCGCGCGCTCACCGCACCGCGCGAGAACCGGGGTTCCCACACAGGCGGGCCATCGGTGCGGCGCCGGGTCACACTTCCTTGGCCGGCCAGTCGAGCAGCCGGGCGCCGATGACCGCCGTCTGCAGGGTGTAACGGTTCATCGGGTCGGACGGATCGGACCCGGTCAGCTGATGGATCCGCTCCAGCCGGTACGTCAGCGCCCGCACGCTCAGCGAGAGGCGCCGGGCCGTCTCGGCGGCCACGCAACCCGCGTCGAAGTAGACGGTGAGCGTCTCCAGGAGAGGTTCGGCGCCGCCGCGCGCCTTCTTCAACGGGCTCAGCTGACTGCGTACCAGGTCGGCCATCGCCTGCCGGTCCCGGGTCAGCACCGGGTAGACGAGCAGGTCGGCGGCGTACAGCACCGGATCGTCCAGATCCATCCGCTCGGCGAGATCGAGTGCGTCGAGCGCCTCGTCGTACGAGTGGACCACGCCGCCGGGGCCGCGGTGCGCGCGACCGATCGCCACCTGTCCGCCCTCCGTCGCGGCATGCGACTGCTTGGCGAAATAGCGCAGGACGTCGGGCTGGCTGCCGGGGGCTATGCAGACCAGCCGCCCGTCCTTCGTCGTGATCAGGATCTTCCGGCCGCTGAAGCGCGTGAGCAGCGCCGACTCGACCGTGCGCGGCACGGAGTCCGTCTCCGTGTACGCCTCGGGGCCGGCCGCCACCGCGACCGCGTGGGCGCGCGAGAGCCGCAGCCCGAACCGGGTGGCCCGCTCGGCGAGCCGGCCCAGATCGCTGCGCCCGTACAGCAGATCGTCGATGAACTCGCGGCGCGCCGCCTCCTCGCGCCGGACGGTCAGCCGCTGGGCCCGCTCAAAGCCCTCGGCGAAGGCGTCGACGGCCTGCTCGACCGCGGCCAGCACGGAGTCCGCGGTGGCGGCACTGGCGGACGCGCCCTTCGGCCAGGAGGCGCGGGTCGCCGCGAGATGGAGGCCGACCAGGGCCCGCAGTTGGAATCCGGCCTCGGCGGCCTCCCGGCCCAAGCGCCGACGAGTGTCCAGTTCATCCCGATTCAACCGGCGCCCGGTGGAGGCCACCTCATCCAAAACGTGGGCGTAGCCCTCCAGATACTCCTCGGGAATCTCCGGCTCCGGCACACGCACTCCTCAAGTCCCCCACGCGACACTGACACTCGCTCAACGCATGGCGGCCGGTGCCGGTGCCCGGCACCGCGAACCGGTGAACATTGCCGGACTCCGGCAGTGCGACGTGCGGACCCGGCGTGACACGATCCGATCAGCACGAACGGGGGATACGGGGGATACGGGGAAAACAGGGGGATACGGGGGAAGACCCGGCTGCTGCGGCGCCGCCCATCGCGGAACCGCAGCGCCGGGGTCACCACCGGACCGCCCCGCACCCCGCACCGCCCGCACAGGACAGGGGGTGGACCGATGCAGGAGTTCCTGAACGCGGCAACTGCCTTTCCGGCCGTCCTGTTCGGTGCCGCGCTCGTCGTCGTCGTGTTCTTCTGGCTCCTGGTGCTGGCCGGTGCGGCCGACCACCATTCCTTCGACGGGGACCTCGACACCGGTACGGCCGGGATCGGCGGAGTGCCGGTGACCGTCTCGGTGTCCGTGATGGTCGTCGTCGGCTGGTTCACCAGCCTGACCGGTACGGTCCTGCTGCACCGCAGCGGAGTCACCGGCTTGGTCCGGGCGGGGCTCGCCGTCGCGGTGTTCGCCGGGGCGCTGCTGATCGCCTGGGCCGTGATGCGGCTGTCGGCTCGCTGGGTGCGCCGTCGTTTCGCGGACCAGCCCCCTCCATCGCGGCAGGACTTCCTCGGCCGGGTCTGCACGATCCGTACCGGTTCCGTCAGCTCCGACTTCGGTCAGGCCGAGGTCGCGGCGGCCGACGGTTCCACCGCGATCGTCCAGGTCAGGCTGCTCGGTCCGGCGGACGCCGCGGTACTCACCTCGGGCAGTACGGGACTTCTGTACGCGTACGAGGACGAGGGCGAGTTCTTCTGGGTCTCGCCGTACGACAGGGCGCTGGACCCGGGACCGCCGGAGCCGGACACGAGCCTGCGGCCCGGTACCCGCTCAGGTACGCGCCGGGACAGGCGTCGCTCGGGCTGACCGCCCCTGCCCTGCCCGTCCGTACCCGCGTCCCGTCCGCTTCCGCGCCGAGCCTCCCGTCCCGCGCGTTCTGACCCGCGCACTCCGTTCCGCGTTCTCCGTTCCGCGTTCTCCGTTCCGCCGATGCTGCCGCGCCGCGGCCGCATGTCGCCGAACCGCCCGAACCGCCCGGACCGTCCGGGCCGAACCTCGGTCCTCTTCACCTTTCACACCAGCCGCCAAGGAATGTCATGGATGCCATCACCCTGGGCTTCGCGGTGCTCGTAGCCGTTGTCCTGCTCATCGCCATCGCTCTGCTTCTCGTCATCAGCCGGCTCTTCCGCAAGGTGGAACAGGGCAAGGCTCTGATCATTTCCAAGACCAAGAAGGTCGATGTCACCTTCACCGGTGCCGTCGTCCTGCCGGTGCTGCACAAGGCCGAGTACATGGACATCTCGGTGAAGACCATCGAGATCCGCCGCACCGGCCGTGAGGGCCTCATCTGCCAGGACAACATCCGCGCCGACATCCACATCAACTTCTTCGTACGCGTCAACAAGACCGTCGAGGACGTCATCAAGGTCGCCCAGTCCATCGGTACGGAGCGGGCCAGCGACAAGGTGGCGATCCAGGAATTCTTCTCCTCGAAGTTCGCCGAGGCGCTCAAGACCGTCGGCAAGCAGCTGGACTTCGTCGACCTGTACACCAAGCGCGAGGAGTTCCGGGACCGGATCATCCGGGTCATCGGGACCGACCTGAACGGCTACCACCTCGACGACGCGGCGATCGACTTCCTTGAGCAGACGCCCCTGACGCAGCTCGACGGCGCCAACATCCTCGACGCGCAGGGCATCCGCAAGATCACCGAACTGACCGCGATCGAGCACGTGCGCACCAACGAGTTCCAGCGCACCGAGCAGAAGGAGATCACCCGGCAGAACGTCGACGCCCGCGAGACCATCCTGGAGCTGGAGCGCCGGCAGGCCGAGGCCGAGATCAAGCAGCGCCGCGAGGTGGAGACGCTGCGGGCCCGTGAGGAGGCCGCCACGGCCAAGGTCCAGGAGGAGGAACGGCTCGGCTCGCAGGCCGCGTTCATCCGCACCGAGGAGCAGCTCGGCATCCAGCGCGAGAACCAGGCCCGGGAGATCGCCGTCGCGCAGAAGAACCGTGAGCGCGTCATCGCCGTGGAGAACGAGCGCATCGAGAAGGACCGGCTGATCGAGGTCATCGGCCGGGAACGGCAGACCGAGCTCGACCGGATCGCCGCGACGAAGGAGGTCGAGGCCGAGCGCCGCGAGGTCGCGGACGTGATCCGGGAGCGGATCGCCGTGGACCGCACGGTCGCCGAGCAGGAGGAGTCCATCAAGACGCTGCGCGCCGTCGAGGAGTCGGAGCGCACCCGCAGGTCGGTCATCATCGCCGCCGAGGCGGAGGCCCAGGAGAAGCTGGTCAAGGACATCAAGGCGGCGGAGGCCGCGGAGGCGGCGGCCACCCACGTGGCCGCGGAGCAGCTGACGCTCGCCGAGGCCCGGCTGAAGACCGCCGATCTGGAGGCCCGGGCGAAGCTGCGGCTGGCCGAGGGAATCCAGGCGGAGTCCGCGGCGCCCGGACTCGCCGAGGTCCAGGTGCGCGACGCCGAGGCCGACGTCATCGAGAAGACCGGTCTCGCCGAGGCCGAGGCGGCATCCGCCCGGCTCAGGGCCGAGGCGGAAGGGTCCAGGCTCAAGGCGCTCGCGGCGGCGGAGGGCACGCAGGCCCAGGCGACGGCCGACGCGGCGATGATCGGCGAGAAGCTGAAGGCCGAGGCGGCGGGGCTCACCGAGAAGGCGGCCGCGATGGCGGCGCTGGACGACGCCTCGCGCGGGCACGAGGAGTACCGGCTGCGGCTCGCCGCGGAGAAGGAGATCCGGCTGGCCGGGCTCGATGTGCAGCGGCAGGTCGCCGAGGCGCAGGCGACGGTGCTGGCCACGGGGCTGGAGAACGCCGACATCGACATCGTCGGCGGGGAGTCGGTCTTCTTCGACCGGCTCGTCTCGTCCATCTCCATGGGCAAGAGCTTCGACGGGTTCGTCGAGAACTCGGACACGGCGAAGGCACTGGCAGGGCCGTGGCTGAACGGCACCTCGTCGTTCACGAACGACCTGACCCGGGTGCTGTCGTCGGTGTCGACGGGGGACGTCCAGAACCTGACGGTGTCGGCGCTGCTGATGCGGATGATGCGGACGCCGGGAGCGGGTGTGGCGCCGGAGCAGGTGCAGCAACTGCTGTCCGCGGCCCGGGAGCTGGGCCTGGCGGACGCACCGGTGTCCGCGCTGACGGGTACGCCGGCCGTGACCGGTGCGGATGTTTCCGACGTGCCCGCCTCGCAGAACGGGTCGCCGGTCGCATAGAGCGGCCACCGGCCCCCCGGCCACCGGCCACCAGCCGCCGGCCACCAGCCACCGGACGGACCGGAGCAGTTCGGGCCCGTCCGGCGGCCGAGTGACCCGGCGCGGCCGGCGGCCGCGCGGACACCGGCACCGGGACCGGCACCGGGACGCACCCGTACCCCACACACCTCGTAGAAAGAGCCGTACGTATGGAAACCGACACCACGACCGCTCCGGCCGCCGGCGGCCCCGTGGACGCGGGGACGTACGACGTGCTGCGCCGTCGGCTGACCGACCGGGCGGCCGACCTCGTACGCCGCGCCGAGGCCCTCAACACGCGCCGCACCGAGGAGTTCGGGTCGACCGAGCTCCGGCTCACCGGCACCGAGCAGATCCGTACCCGTCAGGCATCCGTACCCCGCGACCTGGTGGCCGTCGGCGGCCGGCTGCTGTTCGGGTTCGAACGGGGCCCGGGAGCGCCGGAGCCCGCCGAGATCGGCGACGTTCTCGCCCGGTACGGCCCCGAGTTGGCGGAACCGGACCAGCGGGGCCTGCTCGCCGACGAGGACTTCGTCCGCGAATTCGCCGCCCTGCACCGCTACTACCGCGACGCCCGCCTCCTCAGGCTGCGGCGCGTGGACGGCCGCCTGCTCGCCGTCTTCCGTACCGGCGAAAACGCCGACGGCATCCGCGTCCTGCGGTGGGCGCTCGCCCCCGACGGCTCGCCCGGGGCGTTCCTCGACGCGCGCGGCGACCGCGACCACGCCTTCCCGCCGTCGCACGACTTCACCTGGACCGTCGCGGGCCGCGCGTCCCATGTCCCCGGCCGGCACCCGCACATCGCCGTGGGCGGCGACGGGGAGGGCACGGGCGCCGTCCTCTTCGTCGACACGCTCGGCGGCACCCTCACCGTCAAGGCGGTCAACGACACCGACACCCCTGACGGGATCTACGAGGAGCCGGTCACCGAACCTCTTCAGTCCCTCGCCGACGCGGATGTCGAGTACGCCGTGTCCGGCCCGCTGGTCCTGCTCCGCGTCCGCCCGTACAACGAGGAGTCCTGGCGGTACCTGGTCTTCAACACGCTGCTCGGCACGGTGCTGCGCCTGGACCTCATCGGGCCCGCCTGCCACCGGCTCCCGGAGGACCAGGGGATCATCTTCCCCGGCGGCTACTACCTCACCACCGGCGCCGCCAAGACCTTCGACATCGCCGAACCGCTCACCGAGCCGGTCTTCGAGGGCGCCGTCCGCTCCCCGAACGGTGAGGACGTCCTCTACGTCTTCCGCTCGCCCGACGACGGCCGCAGCCTGCTCCTGCCCTACAACCTGATCCGGCAGGAGGTCGCCACTCCGCTGCAGGGCCGCGGCCACGCCCTGCTCGACGACGGCACGCTCGTCCTCCTGCGGGGGTCCGCCACCGGGGACGAACCGGCCCGGGTCCACCCGTTGCAGCGCTGGCAGACCCCGTTCGTCTCGGACACCTACGCCGCCTCCCGCCCCGCCGGGACCGGTCCGCTCGCCCGGGTCGGCAACGCCGACCTGGTGCGCGGCATCTCGGACTGCCTGGCGCTCGCGCACAGCGCCGCCGAGACGACACCGACCGCCGCCGTCTACGCACAGCTGGTCGCGGACTGCACCCGCGCCACCGACCGCTACCACTGGCTGTCCGACCCGGAACTCGGCTCGCTGTCCGCTCCGTTGGCCGAGCTGCGGGACACCGCGCGGCAGGTCCTCACCGAGTTCGAGACGGTGCGGGAGCTGACCCGGCAGGCCGCCGACGCTCTCGACGAGACCGCCGAGCGGATCACCACGCTCGTCCGCCGCATCCGCGGCGAGGCCCTGCACTCGGCCGCCGAGTGGGTCGGCCGGCTGACCGAACTCCGCGGGGCGCACGGCCATGTCGCGACGCTCGCCGACCTGCGGTACGCGGACCCGGAGCGGATCGCCGAACTGACCGCCGCCACGGCCGACGCCCTCGCCTCGGCCGGCCGGCGCGCTGTCGCGTTCCTCGGCCGGGAGGACGCGTTCGCCGACTACCACGAGGACATCGCGCGCCTGGCCGCCGAGGTGTCCGCGCTCACCACGGTCGTGGACGCCTCGGCGCTCGGCGACCGGCTGACGGAGATGGCGGACGGTCTCGGCACCGTCACGGAGGTCGTCGCCGGGCTCGACATCGGTGACGCGACGGTCCGTACGTCGATCCTGGAGCGGATCGCCGAGGTACTGGGCGGGGTCAACCGGACCCGCGCCGCTCTCGACGCGCGGCGGCGTGAACTCCTCGACCACGAGGGGCGTGCCGAGTTCGCCGCCGAGTTCGCCCTGCTCGGGCAGGCCGTCACGGGGGCGCTGGCCGCGGCGGACACCCCGGACACCTGTGACGAACAACTGACGCGGCTGCTCCTTCAGTTGGAGAACCTGGAGTCGCGGTTCGCCGAGTTCGACGACTTCCTCGCCGAGCTGGCCGAGCGGCGCACGGAGGTGTACGAGGCGTTCTCGGCCCGTAAGCAGACGTTGCAGGACGCCCGGGCCCGGCGTGCGGAACGGCTGGCGGATTCGGCGGGCCGGGTCCTCGAAACGGTCTCCCGGCGCCTGGCCGCCCTGCCCGACCTGGACGCCGTCCACACGTACTTCGCCTCCGACCCGATGGTCGCCAAGGTCCGCCGCACTGCGGACGAGCTGCGGGAACTCGGCGATCCCGTGCACGCCCAGGAGCTGGACGGGCGGCTCCTGGCCGCCCGCCAGGAGGCCGGGCGGGCCCTGCGCGACCGCGGGGAGCTGTACGCGGACGGCGGTGCGACGATCCGTCTGGGCCGGCACCGGTTCGCCGTGAACACCCAGCCGTTCGACCTGACGCTCGTCCCGCACGGGGACCGGCTCGCGTTCGCCCTCACCGGCACGGACTACCGGGCGCCGGTCAGCGACCCGGAGTTCGAGGCGACCCGCCCGTACTGGGACCGGACGCTGCCCTCGGAGTCCGCGCGCGTCTACCGCGCCGAGCATCTGGCGGCCCGGCTCCTGGACGAGCACGGCGCCGACGCCCTCGCCGCCCTGAGCGCGGCCGATCTCGCGGGTCTCGTGCGGGAGTCGGCGGCGGCCTCGTACGACGAGGGCTATCAGCGCGGGGTCCACGACGAGGACGCCACCGCGATCCTCACCGCCCTGCTGGCCCTGCACGCCGGGGCCGGTCTGCTGCGCTGCCCGCCCGCCGTGCGAGCGGCGGCGCAGCTCTTCTGGGCGTACGGGACGGACGAGGCCCGGCGTACCTCCTGGACCCGGCGGGCGGTGTCCCTGGCCCGCGCCCGCGAGACGTTCGGCCTCGCCCCGGCCGTCGCGTCCCTCCAGGAGGAGTGGGCGGACGCCATCCGGAGCGAGGGCGCCCCGGCCGCGCACATCGCGGACGCCGGCTCCGGGACGGTTGGCCCGGGGGCCCACGGCTCGGGGGCCGCCGGTTCCGACACGGCCGGTTCCACGACCGTCGGCCCGGGGATCACCGGCTCCGGGGCCGATGACTCGCGCGCCGTCGCCGCGTACCTCTTCGAGGAGCTGACGAGCGGACCGGCCGGATTCGTCACGAGCGCCGCCGCCCGCACGTTCCTGGACAAGTTCCGTCGCACGACGGGCTCTTCGGCGTACGACGACGATCTCGCCGCCCTCCACGACGACCTGCCGGCCCGGCGCCAGCTGGTCGAGGGCTGGCTGACCTCGTACGCCGCCGCGAGCGGCACGGAGATCGACGCGGGCGATCTGGCGGAGGCCGTCGCCGTGGAGCTCTGCCCGGAGCCGGTGCTCGACCGGTACGAGTGCGACGCGCCGCTCTCCACGACCGTGGACGGCCTGCTCGGCACCCACCCGCGCGTGGAGCGGGGCCGGCTGGCCGTGCGCCTCGACGAACTCCTCGCCCGGACGGCCGACTTCCGGTCCCGCTCCGTCCCCGGCTTCCGCGCCTACCAGCGCAGGCGCGGCGCACTCGTGGCCGCAGAGCGCGCCCGGCTGCGGCTGGACGACCACCGGCCGCGCGTCATGTCGGCGTTCGTCCGCAACCGGCTCCTCGACGAGGTGTACCTGCCGCTGATCGGCGACAGTCTCGCCAAGCAGCTCGGCACCGCCGACGCCGACCGGCGCACCGACTCGCAGGGCCTGCTCCTGCTCGTGTCGCCGCCCGGCTACGGCAAGACGACGCTCATGGAGTACGTCGCCGACCGGCTCGGCCTGGTCCTCGTCAAGATCAGCGGACCGAACCTCGGCCACGACGTGACCTCCCTCGATCCGGCCCAGGCGCGCTCCGCGACCGCCCGCCAGGAGATCGAGAAGATCAACTTCGCTCTGGAGGCGGGCAACAACACGCTCCTCTACCTCGACGACATCCAGCACACCTCGCCCGAACTGCTCCAGAAGTTCATTTCGCTGTGCGACGCCACCCGCCGCGTCGAGGGTGTGCGGGACGGCGAGCCGCGCAGCTACGACCTGCGGGGCAAGCGGTTCGCGGTGTGCATGGCGGGCAATCCGTACACCGAATCGGGGGCGCGGTTCCGGATCCCCGACATGCTCGCCAACCGGGCCGACGTGTGGAATCTCGGTGAGGTGCTGAACGGGCACGAGGACGTCTTCGCGCTGAGCTTCGTCGAGAACGCGCTGACCGCCAACCCGGTGCTCGCGCCGCTCGCCGGGCGTTCCCGCGACGATCTCGCGCTGTTCGTCCGGCTGGCCTCCGGCAGGGACACGGCAGCCGTCCCGGACCGGCCGGACCATCCGTACGCACCCGCCGAGGTGGACCGGATCGTCTCCGTCCTGCGCCATCTGCTGACCGCCCGGGACACGGTCCTGGCCGTGAACGCCGCGTACATCGCCTCGGCCGCGCAGACGGATACGACGCGCACCGAGCCGCCGTTCCGGCTCCAGGGCTCGTACCGCAACATGAACAAGATCGCCGAGCGGATCGTGCCGGTGATGAACGACGCGGAACTCCTCGCCGTCATCGACGACCACTACGCGGGCGAGGCCCAGACGCTGACCGCGGACGCGGAGTCCAATCTGCTGAAGCTCGCCGCACTGCGCGGGCGGCTCACCGCCGAACAGTCCGCGCGCTGGTCCGCGGTCACCGCTTCCTACGTCCGTCACCAGGCGCTCGGCGGCCCGGACGGCGATCCCCTCGCCCAGGCCGTCGCCGCGCTGGGGCTGCTCGCGGACCGGATCGCGGCGGTCGAGTCGGCGATCGTCCGCGTCGCGGACCCGCGCCATCTCCTCGCGGGCCCGGCTCCGGCGCCCCGGCACGCGGCACCGCGCACCACGGCACACGAAGATCACTGACCGGCCGGAACCGGTCGAACATCGGAGGTGGGCAAGGCATGCTGGGTTTCGTGTCCACACTTCCCCAGCAGCCCCAACGCCCCCCTCTCAGCGGCCACATGGTCATCTGCGGCGACGACGCACTCGCCCAGCGACTGGCGGTGGAGCTGCGGTACGTCTACGGGGAGCGGGTCACGCTGCTGCTCCCACCGGGACGCGACCCACGCCGCCCGGAGCTGCCCCTGACCCAACGCGGCCGGGCAGCAACGCTGTTCGGACGGATGTCGGCCGCGATGAACCGCAATCTCGGCAACGGCGGCGGGACCTGGGCCGGCTCCGACAACGACACCAACGCCGGGGTCGAGGCGGTACGCATCCTGGAGGCTTCGGAACCCTCCGACGAGGCATTCGAGGACGCCGGGGTCGAGTCGGCCGCCGCACTGGCGCTGGTCTACGACGACGACGAGCGCAACATCCGCGCCGCACTGACGGCGCGCCGCCTCAACCCGCGGGTCCGGCTCGTCATCCGGCTCTACAACCGCAAGCTGGGACAGCACCTGGAGACCCTGCTCGACCAGGCCGCGGCCGTCGCCATGCCCGGGCTCGACGCGACCGCGCTGGACGCCTCCACCACCGTCCTCTCCGACGCCGACACCGCGGCGCCCGCCCTCGCGGCGACGGCGGTGATCGGCTCCAGCAAGGTCATCCAGGCGGAGGGCCTGCTGCTGCGCGCCGCCGAGCGCACCCCGCCCGAGGACGGCCGGATCGCCGACCCCGGCCTGTGCACCCTGGCGCTGCTCTCCTCCACCACCCACGACCCGGCGGGTGCCGAGGGCTCCGACAGCAGTGGTGCCGAGGGCCCCCAACTCCTTCCCGACGAGCGGCAGGTGGCTGCCGCGACGGGCCGTGGCACGATCGTCCTGGAGGCGGTCAGCCAGGCGGACCAGACCGGTCCACCGCCCCGGATGGGCGGCCGGAGCGCACCGCTCAGCCAGTTCTTCTCCCGGCGGCTGCGCTGGTCGGCGCTGGGCGTCGGCCTGGCCGTCGTGGCCCTCGCCGTCGCCTCCACGCTCACCACCGGCGACAACCCGCTGCACGCCGCGTATCTGACGCTGTTGGACCTGTTCGCGATGGGCGACCCCGCGATCGGCGACCCGACGGCCCGTCAGATCATTCAACTCCTCTCCGGTGTAGCCGGATTGATGCTGCTGCCCCTGCTCGTGGCGGGTGTTCTGGAGGCGTTCGGCTCGCTGCGCACGGTGTCCTCGCTGCGCCGCCCGCCCCGGGGCCTGTCCGGTCATGTGGTGCTGCTCGGCCTCGGCAAGATCGGTACGCGGGTCCTCGTCCGGCTGCGTGAGCTCGACATCCCCGTGGTGTGCGTGGAGGACGACCCGGACGCCCGCGGCATCCCCGTGGCCCGCCGGCTGCATGTGCCGGTCGTCCTCGGCGACGTCACGCAGGAGGGTGTGCTGGAAGCGGCGAAGATCCAGCGCTCGCGCGCACTCCTCGCCCTGACCAGCATCGACACCACCAACCTGGAGGCCGCGCTCTACGCCCGCTCGATCAAGCCGGACCTGCGCGTGGCCCTGCGCCTGTTCGACGACGAGTTCGCGACCGCCGTCTACCGCACCCTGCGCACCGCGCACCCCCAGGCCCTGACGCGTTCGCGTTCCGTGTCCCACCTGGCCGCCCCGTCCTTCGCCGTCGCCATGATGGGGCGGCAGATCCTGGGCGCCATCCCGGTCGAGCGGAAGGTGATGCTGTTCGCGGCGATCGAGGTGGCGGGCCACCCGCAGTTGGAGGGCCGCACGGTGGAGCAGGCGTTCCGGGCGGGTGCCTGGCGGGTCCTCGCCCTGGACGCCACCCCGCCCGAGGACCGCCGCCCGGACCTGACCACGGCCACTCCCGGCACCCCGGACAGCCCGTCGGGCCTGATCTGGGACCTGCACCCGGGCTACGTGCTGCGCCCCCAGGACCGGGTGGTGATCGCCGCGACCCGACGCGGCCTGGCGGAGCTGCTGCGCAGGCGGCACACGGTGATACCGCGGTCGTAGCCGGGGTGCGTCGGGAGCGGCGCGGACGACGCCTGGAACATCGCCGCGCTGATCCTGGACATCGCGGCACGCGGCGCCTGGCCGGAGGCCGCCGGCTCACTGCACGGCTTCTGACCGGACGCGACCGCCTCACCGCAGAACGCCCGGCCGGGCGCCACCAGCCGGCCACGGGCGCCCGATCGGACACGGCACCTGGCCACGCGTCGCTACAGCACGCCTCCCATCACACCTCGTACCTCGGCCAACGTGGTCTCCGCGATCTCGTTCGCCCGCGCGTTCCCGGCCCGGAGCACAGACCTCACGTACGCCATGTCCCGCGCGTACGCGGCCCGCCGGGCCCGGATCGGCGCCATCCGGCTGTTGACGGCATCGGTCACCGTGCGTTTGAGCGCGGCGGCGCCCCCGTCACCGATCCCCTCGGCGACGGCGTACGGGTCGCGGTCCAGACAGAGCGCGGCCAGCAGCACGAGCGAGGACACCGCGGGCCGGGTCTCCGGTTCGTAGCTGATGTGCCGGTCGGCGTCCGTCTTCGCGCCCTTGATCAGCCGTGCCGTCTCGTCGGCGGTGGCACGGAGCGCGAGGGAGTTGCCTCGGCTCTTGCTCATCTTGGTGCCGTCGGTGCCGAGCAGGAGCGGTGCGGCGGAGAGCAGCGCGTCCGGCTCGGGAAAGACCGCCCCGTACCGCTCGTTGAAGCGGCGGGCGACGGTCCGCGTCACTTCGAGGTGCGGCAGCTGGTCCTGTCCGACGGGGACGAGGTTGCCCTTGCAGAACAGGATGTCGGCGGCCTGGTGCACGGGATACGTGAACATCAGCCCGCTGACGGCGGACTGCCGGGAGTGCGCGATCTCGTCCTTGACGGTGGGGTTGCGGTTCAGCTCGGCGACGGAGACGAGGCTGAGGAAGGGCAGCATCAGCTGGTTGAGTGCGGGCACGGCACTGTGGTTGAAGATCGTCGCGCGTTCCGGGTCGATGCCGATGGCCAGATAGTCCAGCAGCATCCCCTCCATGTGCACGGAGAGCCGGTCGGCGAGATCCCGGTCGGTGAGGACCTGGTAGTCCGCGATGATCACGAAGACGTCCACCCCGAGGTCCTGGAGCCGGACACGGTTGTGGAGGGTGCCGAAGTAGTGCCCGAGGTGCAACGGCCCGGTGGGCCGGTCCCCGGTCATCACCCGGAACCGGCCCGGAGCCTGCCGGATCTGCTCCTCCAGCTCGGCACTGCGGCGCCGGGCAGACGCGGCGGTGGCAGTGGCGGTGGCAGCGGCAGTGAGGGCTGATCCGGCGGCAGATGCGATGGTCATGGGTCTCTCTCTCCTCGCGCGTGCTGGTTGCGTGGAGGACGGCCCGCCAGGATCGGCATCCGTACCCGTACGAGGGCAGAGAAAAAGGGCCGTCCTTATCGAACGGCCCTGGTTCCGTGCAGATGAGGCGGCCGCTCCTAGAAGGAGCGCCACCAGTTTCGGCACGGTACGGAGGTCATGGGCCGATGCTAACGCGCCCCGCCGATCCGGTCACGGCCCATTTACCCGGTTCCCCGATCGGGCGGCCCATTCCCCAGACTCACAGACCGGGTGCCAGTTCCGCCCAGACGACCTTTCCGGGCCCGTGCCGCGCCCTGTAGCCCCAGCGGTCCGCCAGCGCGGCGACCAGCACCAGCCCCCGCCCGCCGCAGGCGCCAGGTTCCGGATCGCGCATCTGCGGCGCGTCGGCGGACGCGTCGTGCACCTCGATCCGTACGCCGTCGGCCACCGGCAGGAACCGGGTCTCGATCTCCCGGCCCGGCGAGACGCGCGCGTGCCGCCCCGCATTGGTCAACAGCTCGGACAGCACGAGCACAGCGGATTCCTCCAGCCCCGAGAGCCCCCAGTCCGCGAGTGCGGTACGCAATTCCGCCCGGGCCAGCGAGACGCACCGCGGATGCCGGCTCCAGCGCAGCACGACGGTGCGATCCGTCGTCGCGCCCGTCGTCCCGTCCCTCACCACGTCACCACGCCCAGGACGATGCTGGGTTCCGCCTCGATGCCGTGCTGAGCCAGCCACCACACCCGCCGCCGCTCCCGCCGGTACCGGTTCTCGGCCCGCTCCCAGCGGCCGAACGCGGCTTGCCCGGCGCTTGGTTGAAGCCTGACGGGTACCGGGAAGCAGGGAAGTACGTGCCCGTCGGGGAATGTGTCACCCCCTAAGGGCCGAGTCGGCTGATGCCTGAGTACGTCGAGGAATCGGACGATAAGGTTCAACACGTTGACGCCCCTTCGAAAGCGTTGGCCACGCCCCCGGACCGGTGCCACGGTCGCGGGGGTTTTCTGCTGAGGCAGCACAAGCCGCCACATCCACCCCACCGTGCTTGTTCAACCACGGACGGTGACTGCACGCCCAGCATGCTCTTGCACACACAAAGAATGCAAGGATTGCGTACTACTTCCATGCGTTCGAAGTGAGTTGAGGTGTCACGCAGTGACCATCCACACTCGCGGGTACCACCCAGGCAGCGAAGGGACGCACCGTGCCGGACAAGCGACAACGCCCTCCCACCGTGAGGCTCCGGCGTCTGGCCGCCGAACTGGGCCGACTTCGAGCCACGGCAGACCTGACCCGTGAAGACGTGGCCAAGGCGACGGGGATCAACGAGGCGACCCTCTACCGCATCGAAAAGGCACGTGCCCGGCCGCAGAAGCGGACTCTGATTGCCCTGCTGGATCTGTACGCAGCGGACGAGGCGCACCGCACAGATCTACTGGCGGTTCAGAGTGGCTCCAACGACATGGGTTGGCTGCGTCCGTATCACTCGGAGTTGCCCGAGGAGTACACCGCCTACATCGGCTTCGAGAGCGAAGCACGTACCGTCCGTAACTACGAGTCCCTCTTCATTCCGGGACTTGCCCAGACCGAGGCTTACGCCCGGGCCGTGGTCAAAGGCGTGTTGCCCACAGCGAGTCGCAAAGAGGTGGATCAACGCGTCCGAGCGCGCGTCGAGCGTCAGGTACTGCTCAGCGGGGAAGACCCGCTTCAGCTCTGGGCCATCGTGGACGAGGCCGCTGTGCGACGCGTGGTGGGTGGCAGGGAAGTGATGCGGGCTCAGGCCGGGCACCTGCTCCGACTGATGGAGGAACCCCACATCACGTTCCAGGTGATTCCGTTCGAGCAAGGTGCTCACGCGGGCATGACGGGCAACTTCGTTCACATGGACTTCCCGGATCCCGCAGACCCGGAGCTGGTCTACGTGGACACACCGGCGGGCGATCTCTTCCTGGAGTCCGAGGCGGAAATGCGACGTTACAAGTCGATGTTCGAGCACCTTCAGGCCGTGGCCCTGGGACCGAACGACAGTGCTGATCTGCTGACTAGAGTTGCAGAAGCGAGAGACTGAGAGCAGGTGTTGAGAGTGCAGTACGACCGCACGCAGCTCACATGGCGGAAGAGCAGCCACAGCAGCGGCAACGGACAGTGTCTTGAGGTGGGCGACGGCCTGCCGAACGTCATGCCTGTACGGGACAGCAAGAACGTTCAAGGGCCCCTGATCCTCTTCAGCACCTGCGCCTGGTCGGCGTTCGTGGCCGTAGCGAAAACCGGAGCCCTTTCCACCGGCGCCTGACGCTCAACAGCCCGGTGGAGCAAGCCTGTACGCGGAGGCAGGCCGTCGATGACGAGTGCGGTCACCGCGCCAAGCCGCTTGCCGCGGCAGAGCGGGACGGAACAAGGGGACGCCGCCGCTACACGGCGTACGGGTTACTGATCGTGTGGTGCCGTCGCGCGGTGGTCAGCACCCGCTCCGGGAACCGAGGGCCGGCGACGTAGTGGCGCCCCTTCGTCCGGCCCACGGCGGTGAGCAACTGGGCCTTGGTCAGCGCCTGGAGATCACGGGTCGCCTGCTGGGTGTTGATCGCTTCCGCCTTCTCGTAGCGGGAGCGGCGCACCCGGCCGGCCATCGCCACCTCATGGAGGGCTGTCACCTGTCGTTCGGTGATCCCGAACGCGTCGGCCTCCTGCGTGAGTTGCGTCCAGCAGTCGTTGGACCGGTCCACACGGTATTGCACCCGCTGAGTCTGCTGGTGATGGGCGAGCAGGTTGAACTTGATCCAGGGCAGCGTGTCCCGCTCCGGCGACCAGACGGGGCCTCCGACCTCGCGCAGCACCTTGTAGTACTCCCAGGTGTTGCCCGGCATACCCAGCCATTCCTCGATCGAGGAGAACTCGGGAGCAAGGACTCCGCCTCGGGCGATCAGCAGCGTCTGGAGGGAACGGGACATGCGACCGTTGCCGTCGGACCAGGGGTGGATCTTCACCAGGTTCAGGTGAGCCATCGCGGCACGGATCAGGACATGGCTGTCGAGATCGCCCTCGTTGAGCCAGTCCACGAGTTCACTCATGAGTCCGGGCAGCAGGTCCCTGTCCGGGCCTTCGTAATCGGTGGCGAGCTCGTCGCCGGGGGCGGTGATACGGATGGCCGTCCTGCGCCACTGGCCGGCGATCTTGCGCGGGTGGTGATGCCCCTGGAGCATCCAGTGGAGGCCGTTGAGGAGTTCCTTGCTGTACCGGAAGTCGGCGACGTCGTGGAGCGACTGGATGTATGTCATGGCCTGCTGGTAAGCCAGCGTCTCCGCTTTGTTCTCGTCGCTGGTCTCGACCTCGCGCTCACCGTCCATGAGGTCGGCGACATCCGCGGCGGCGACCTGGTACCCCTCGATGGTGTTCGACGCCGCGATGGCGCTGGCCGTCAGCGCCTTTCGCAGATCGAGTGTCCATTTCATTGGGGCCTGCTGCACCGCATATCGCAGCCGGTCGCGCATCGCATCGACCTGTTCCAGGACCCGAAGGTCGAGCGAGTCCAGGCGGGGCCTCTCGTACAGCATGACGCAATGATACCAAGCTTCTATCATTCAGGCAGGGGTGCCGACCGCAGCCGGCCCAGCGACCGCCACCGCCACCGCCACCGCCACCGCCACCGCCCCTACAACTGCCCGATCACCTCTCCGTACGCCGCGCTCCACCCCTCCTCCGGGCCGCAGTTGTCCTCCGCCCGCGCCAGGAGCACGACCCTCGCGGGTATGCCGGCCGTCGCGTAGGCGGCGAGCTTGTGGTGGCCGTCCAGGACCGCGGCGACCAGGAAGCGCTCGGGGTACTCGGCCTCGACCCAGATGTCCTCCACCCAGGCCAGGGCCAGGGCGGCGGGGCGGCGGCCTGCCGCGATCGCCGAGGTGTACCGGGCCACCGTGTCCGCGTCGAGCGCGTCCAGCGGCTGGCACGGGAGCAGCGCACCGTACGTCGGGGTCTCGCCGGGGATGCGGTCGCGCAGCTGGAAGTGGTCGGTGCCCGGCCAGTCGTCGAGGCCGTCCCCGCCGTACGGCTCGGCATCCCCGCCGTACGCGTCGTCCCGGCGCAGTTCGTGGCGCCGGGCCCACCAGGATGCCGCCGGGTCGGTCACCCGCTCCAGGTCGAGGTCGAGCAGGTGGGCCCGGTAGTGACCGGCCGGGAACTCCTCGATGAGGGGGACGGCCGCGTCGAATGCGCCGGCGCCCAGGTCGGCCACGTCGGCCAGTGCGGTGCGCAGACCGTCCGCACCCCGCCGGGCCGCACGGGGAGGCCAGCCGAGGAGGTGCATCGTCGTCTCGCACGTACCGCAGTCGGAACCGACGTGGTAGACCGGCTCCCCGTCGATCCGGAGGGACTTGCCCCAGCGGGGCCAGGAGGAGCCCGGTACGGGCGGGTCGTAGTCGATCCGGATGCGGCCCCGGCCGTCCTCGACCGTGAATCGCGCCCGGCGCGGGGAGCCGGGCACGAGGGGACCGACCGACGGGGTGCGCCGCCCTCTCGACCGGTGCTCCGACCAGACCCGGTACAGGAACGCGCCGTAGTCACCGCTCGGGGGCGTCGGCGGCAGCAGCGGGTCCTGCCCCGTCAGCGCGACCAGCGCGTCGTGCACATCGCCCGCCGGACCCTGCCCCTCCGCCAGCTCCCGCAGGAGGTGGGGTATCGCCGCGGGATCACCCATCAGCTTCAGGGCCGCGACGAGGGCGGCGTGCTCCAGCCCCGTCAGCCCGCCCAGACGCTCCGCGATCGGAACCGTCCATTCCCGTGCGCCGATCCGGCCCAGCGCCAGGGCCGCGCGCCCGCGCAGGTGCTCGTGGTCCAGCAGCCCTCCGAGGAACGGCGCGAAGCCGAGGTCCTCCGACAGACCGAGGGCGTCCACGAGAGGACCCGCCGGGCCGAGCTCCGCCGACAGTCTGCGCAGTTCGGCGGCGGGGAGCCGCAGCCGTCGCTGCACGGCCTTGCCGAGCAGGTCCTCCGCGTCGTCGCCGCGGCTCGTGCCCAGCAGGCGCAGGAGCACCGGATCGGCCTGTTCGCCGAGGCCCCGGAGCAGCCAGGAGAGGTGACGTCGCTCGTCCTTCGACGCCCATCCGTACCGGTCCTCGACAGCAGCGGCCAGGCCGTACGGCGGCTTCTCTACGAGCGCGAAGAGCGCTTCGTGCACGCTGTCCGCCGTGAGCGCCGCATCCAGGCGTGCCGGTGCCGTGCCATCCACGCCGCCCACACCGTCCAAGCCGTCCACGCCGTCCATGCCGCCCACCCCCGCCCCGCTCACGTCACTTCTTGGCGTGCTCGCCCACGTAGAAGAGGATCCAGACGAAGCCGGCGAAGAGGTGCGTCGCGAAGACGTACACGAAGACGCGCAGCGCCACGCCGCGCTCCTTCCAGCGCTCGCTCCCGCCGCCACCGCCGCTCTCGCTCACCGAGCCCTTGCCTTCCCGCACACCGGAGGCCGTCCATGGCCTCCGCACCCGGTCCAGGGTACGCACGGCCCCGCGCCTCCTCCTCGGAATAGGTCAGGGGGGTGCTCCGTTGTAGGGTGTGTTCACATAGTTCAATGTTCAACAAGAACAGTTCTGGAGGCGGGCGCCATGGAGTTCGGGATCTTCACTGTCGGTGACGTGACCACCGATCCGACGACCGGCAGGACACCGAGCGAGCACGAGCGGATCAAGGCCACCCTCGCCATCGCGCAGAAGGCGGAGGAGGTCGGCCTGGACGTCTTCGCGACCGGCGAGCACCACAACCCGCCGTTCGTCCCGTCGTCCCCGACGACCACGCTCGGCTACATCGCCGCCCGCACCGACCGCATCATCCTGTCCACGTCCACGACGCTGATCACCACCAACGACCCGGTGAAGATCGCCGAGGACTACGCGACGCTCCAGCACCTCGCGGACGGCCGCGTCGACCTGATGATGGGGCGCGGCAACACCGGCCCGGTCTACCCCTGGTTCGGCAAGGACATCCGCCAGGGCATTCCGCTCGCCATCGAGAACTACGCCCTGCTGCACCGGCTGTGGCGTGAGGAGGTCGTCGACTGGGAGGGCAAGTTCCGTACGCCGTTGCAGTCGTTCACCGCGACCCCGCGCCCGCTGGACGGCGTCCCGCCGTTCGTCTGGCACGGCTCGATCCGCTCCCCGGAGATCGCCGAGCAGGCCGCGTACTACGGCGACGGCTTCTTCCACAACAACATCTTCTGGCCCATGGAGCACACGAAGAAGATGGTGGACCTCTACCGCCGCCGGTACGCGCACTACGGGCACGGCACCGCGGAGCAGGCCATCGTCGGCCTCGGCGGGCAGGTGTTCATGCGGAAGAACTCGCAGGACGCGATACGGGAGTTCCGCCCGTACTTCGACAACGCCCCGGTCTACGGGCACGGGCCCTCGCTGGAGGACTTCACCCGGCAGACCCCGCTGACCGTCGGCTCCCCGCAGGAGGTCATCGAGCGGACCCTGACCTTCCGGGATGTCGTCGGTGACTACCAGCGCCAGCTGTTCCTGATGGATCACGCGGGACTCCCGCTCAAGACCGTCCTGGAGCAGCTCGACATCCTCGGCGAGGAAGTCGTGCCGGTGCTGCGCAAGGAGTTCGCCAACCTGCGGCCGGCCGGAGTCCCCGAGTCCGCCCCCGTGCACCCGGCCGTCGCCGCCCGCACCGCCACGAAGGAGGCCTGACCACCGTGTCCGTCACGTCCGCCACGTCCGCCACGTCCGGTGTGTTCGCCACCGAGCCCCTGAGGATCGTCGCCGTATCGGCCGGGCTCAGCAGTCCGTCGTCGACCCGGCTGCTGGCCGAGCGGCTGGCCGGTGCCGCCCGCGAACGCCTGATGGCCGAGCAGGACCGCACGGTCGAGGTGCGGGTGATCGACCTGCGCGACCTGGCGGTCGACATCGCCAACCACCTGGTCACCGGGTTCCCGCCCGGCGCGCTGGACGAGGCGATCAAGGAGGTGACGCAGGCGGACGGACTGATCGCCGTCTCACCCGTCTTCACCGCCTCGTACAGCGGACTGTTCAAGTCGTTCTTCGACCTGATCGACAACACGGCGCTGACCGGCAAACCCGTCGTCATCGCGGCGACGGGCGGGACCGCCCGCCACTCGCTGGTCCTGGAACACGCGATGCGTCCGCTCTTCGCCTACCTGCGGGCCACCGTCGTACCGACCTCCGTGTACGCGGCGTCGGAGGACTGGGGCTCGTCCGGCGACGAGTACACCGACGGCCTGCCGTCCCGCATCCGGCGTGCGGGCAGCGAGCTCGCGGCCATGATCGCGGGCGGCCGGGCGGTCTCCGGGGCGCGGAAGACCCTCGGGCTCGACGACGAGGTCGTGCCGTTCGAACAGCAGCTCGCCGACCTCCGGCTGGACTGACCGGCCCCCCGGCCACGGGCCGGGAGGCCCTATCCCTCGAAGCCCTGTCCGGTTTGACTAGAGTTGGACCGAAAGACGCGTCGTGCGGCGTTCTCCCGCAGGAGTCCCGCACGACGCCTCTGCACACTGAGCGGAATCGAGCTGGAGGCAGAGATGGGCAGGATCGTGGTGGGCGTTGACGGCTCCGATTCGTCGGTCAAGGCGCTGCACTGGGCCGTACGCCAGGCGGAACTGACCGGTGACACGGTGGAGGCCGTGAACAGCTGGGAGTACCCCGCGACCAGTTGGGCGTCGATGATGCCGGGCATGCCGGAGGACTTCGACCCGCAGGCCGTCGCGACCGTGGCCCTCACCGAGACGCTGGAGGAGGCCCTGGGAGCCGAGGGCGCGGCCGCGGTCAGCAAGATCGTGGTGATCGGCAACCCGGCCCAGTCCCTGCTGGAACGCGCCAAGGGCGCGAACCTGCTGGTCGTCGGGGCGCGCGGCTACAGCGGCTTCAAGGCGACCCTGCTGGGCTCGGTCAGCCTCCACGTCACCCAGCACGCGCCGTGCCCGGTGACGGTCGTACGCGACTGAGCACGACCGCGTACAGGTCGACGGGATGACCGGCATGACCGCATGACCGCATGACCGACCGGCATGACCGACCGGCATGAGGACGGGCCCGCGCCGAGCGCGGGCCCGTCCTCATGCCTCATGCCGTATGCCGTCCTCATGTCCCGGGTGCGCCGGGAGGCGCGCTCACGTCCGCTCGTGCGTGTAGAAGAGATAGAACGTCGTGATGAACATCCCGAGGCCGACCGCCAGCCCCAACGCCGAGGACCGCAGCACGCTCGAACCGGTCAGCCCGACCAGCAGGCCGATCGCCGCCGCCGTCAGCGCGCCGTACGCCACCCCCCGCACCAGGGGCAGCAGGGTGTGCTGGATCCGCCCCAGCGCGAAGCACAGGACAGCGAGCACCACCGCGGTGATCAGGCCGTACCAGAACTGACGGCCACCGCTCGCGCCGTGGTTGCGGAGGATGAACGACGCGTAGAGGCCGTACGCCGCGCCCAGCGTGGCGGGTACGCCCCAGCCGTGCGCACTGCCCCGGCTGCGCCGACGCGTCCCTGTCCCGGCCCGTCGGCGGGTCGGCATCGCTGCGTGAGTGGCCATGGCGGAGTGCTCCTTCCGTCGCCCCTTTTCCCTCCAGAGCACACCCGGCCGCGCCGCCCGGCAACTCGGATGGCTCAGTGCCCGGGGCGTGCCGCCGCCGTACGGGATTCCCTTGACAGATGCGGACGAATCTCTCGACGGCTCTGACAGTGGTGGTGCTGGTACTGCTCGCCGTGCTCGTCCCGCTGAGCGCACTCTGCGCCTGGGTGGATCTGGAGATCGACAACACGGACCGCTACGTCGCGGCGGTGGCCCCGCTCGCCTCCGACCCCGAGGTGCGAAGCACCGTCGGCGACCTCATCACCGACGAGGCGATGAAGCAGATCGACGCCGGTCCGCTCCAGGACACCGTGCGGGACTTCCTGCACGAGGCGGTGATGTCCTTCACCACCACCGACGCCTTCCAGGAGGCATGGAACTCCGCCAACCGCACCGCCCACACAGCCGTCACCGCCGCGCTGCACGGCAACACCGGCAAGGCCGTGACCATCGACCTGGCGCCGGTGACGGAGCAGGTCAAGAAGAACCTGGAACGGAACGGGGTGCCGTTCGCCTCCTCGATCCCCATCCAGCACACCGACATCACGATCATCTCCGCCGACCGCGCCGACCAGTTGCGCCAGAGCTTCCGCCTGCTGCGCTACGGCAGCATCTGGCCCGCCGTGGGCACGGTCGTGTTCGCCGTCCTGACGGTGCTCGTGGCCTGGCTGCGCGGGAGGCCGGGGCGCAGGCGCTCCGCGCTCGCCGCGCTGTCGGCCACCGCGGTGACCGGGTTCGGTTTCGCGCTGGGGGCGCTCGTGCTGCGCGCGCTGATCGCTCTCGCTCGCAACCGGGTGCTGTCCGGGGTGGCGGACGGCGAGAAGGGCGGTGCGGCGGCGGTGTACGACGCGCTCACGGCTTCCCTGCGCACGACGGCGTGGGTCGTGTTCGCCGTGGGGCTCGCGGTGGCGCTGGGCGCGGTGCTCGGGCGGCTGTGGGCGGAACGCAGAGTGGGCGGGACGCACAGCGGCGAGCAGCACGAGCAGCAGCCGTAACGGATTCGACGTGCGGCGACGGGCAGTAACCGTGACGGACCGGATTCGACGTGCGGCGGCGAGCGGGCCGGTGAAGAGTGGTTGTCGTGACTGTCGGATCGGGGACGACTGAGAGGTCATCCACATGCGAGCCATAGCCGTCAGCGCGTTCGGGAGCGATCCCGCACTGGTCGAGATACCCAAGCCCGAGCCGGAGGCCGGTGAGGTACGGGTCAGGGTCGAGTACGCCGCACTCAACCCGTGCGACTGGCAGGCCGCCCAGAGCTCCCGGAGCTCCCAGGACTCCCAGGGCTCCCAGGGCTCCCAGGGCTCCCAGAACTCCCAGAACTCCCAGGACTCCCAGGACTCCCAGGACTCCCAGGACTCCCAGGACAACGGAACCGTCCCGCAGGCGTTCCCTCTGGTCGTCGGTGTGGACTTCGCGGGCCGGGTGGACATGATCGGCAGCGGCGCGAACCGGTTCCGGGTCGGCGACCAGGTATTCGGCCGGGTGGCCGGGCCCGCGGTCGGTAACGGTACGTACTGCGATTACGTGTCCGTACCGCAGGACTCCGCCATCACGCTCGTCCCGCACGGCCTCCCCCTCCGTACCGCGGCGGCACTGCCCTCCGCCGGGATGGCCGCCGCCCAGATCCTGGAGATCGCGGTGCTCCGCGGCCACGAGAGCCTGCTCGTCATCGGTGCGGCGGGCGGCGTCGGCAGCTGTCTGACCCAGCTCGCGTCGGCCCGCGACGTACGCGTGCTCGCGGCCGTGCGCGGCGACGAGCACACGCGCATGACGGCCCTCGGCGCCACCGTCACGATCGACACCACGGACCGCCCCCTCGAAGCGGCGGTGCGGGAAACCTGCCCGGACGGCGTCGACGCACTCGTCGACCTGGTCTCCACGACCCCGGAGGACTTCGCCGCCCGCGCCGCGCTGGTACGCGGCGGCGGCATCGCCCTCACCACGCGGGGCGTCGCCACCGGGGCAGCGTTGCCGGCGGGCGTCACCGGGATCGACTTCCGGCTCGAACCCACCCCGGTGCTGCTCGACGTCCTGGCCGCGGGCGCCGCCGAGGGCGTGCTGCGTGTGCCCATCGACATCGAACTCCCGCTGGAGAAGGCACCGCAGGCCCTCGAACGGAACCGGACCGGCGGCGCGCGCGGCAAGACGGTCATCGCCCTCTGAGCCCCGCACGTCCACCGATGCCGAAGGAGACGTCCGATCCCGAAGGAGACGCCATGGACGACCCGGAACGCGACATCATCGACAACATCGGCGGGCTCATCTCCGAGGAACGGGAGCTGCGCAACCGCTCCACCGCGGAATCCGGCCTCACCGAGGACGAGAAGTCGCGCCTGCGCAGGGTGGAGATCCGGCTCGACCAGTGCTGGGATCTGCTGAGGCAGCGCCGCGCCCTGAGCGAGTTCGGCGAGGACCCGTCCGCGGCGAAGGTCTGGCCGGCCGATGAGGTCGAGGGCTACCGGGGCTGATCAGCGGCGGGGCGACAGCCGCCGGGCGACTCCGGTCCCCCGCACGGCCGCCGGGCGACTCCGGCTCACCCCGTAAGGCCGCCGGGCCGCCGGGCCGCCGGACGGCTCCTGTCACCCTGTGGGCTCGGACCCCCGCAGCCGCTCCATCTCCCGCCGGTCCCGCTTCGTCGGCCGTCCCGCGCCCCGGTCCCGTACCGGGACCTGGATCGCGGCCTCGCGCGGAGGCGGAGGCGGGCTGTTGTCGACGAAGCACTCCACCGCCACCGGAGGGCCGACCCGCTTCTTCACGATCTTCGTCACGACGACGATCCGGTCCCGGCCCGCGTGCCGGAGCCGCACCTCGTCGCCGACGCGCAACGCCTGGGCGGGCTTGGCGCGCTCGCCGGCGACCTTCACATGTCCCGCGCGGCAGGCGGCAGCGGCCTGCGAACGGGTCTTCGTCAGCCGGACCGACCAGATCCAGACGTCGACCCGAACGCTTCCCTCTGCCTGCGGCGCCTCACCGGAAACCATGCAACCGACTCTAGTGCGGCACGCGCTCCGGTTCAGGCCGGTTCAGGCCGGATCGGACCGGAGCGGGGGCGGATCGAGACGGTTCGGTGTGGTCCGGGGCAGTTCGGGACGGATCAGCCGAAGTCGCTGATCACTTCGCCCATGTTGTAGCTGTACACCTCCCGCTTGCACGCCCCGCACATGCTCGGTGCGTGCTCGCTCAGCGACCAGAGCTGTGGTGCGAACCCGTCACCGCGCCCGTGCGCGAGGTAAAGGTCCTCGGGCCCGAACGACGACTCCAGGGTCTTGGCATTGCCGACGAGCTGGGTGGTTCCGTCGACCGTCCCCGGAGTGGCCTGGAGCAGTCGGCCGTTGTCGAAGCCGTTGCTGCGGTGGAAGTACCACGCGCCCTCGTACCGCACGACGCCCTGGATCTTGTGCCAGAGCGCCTCGTTGCCGAAGGTGGCGCCGGTCGGCAGGCCATAGGCGAGGTCGGCGTCCGCGACGGTGCCGGCCGCGCCCTCGACCGCGGTCGTCAGCGCGGTCATCGGATACGTACCGACGCGACCGGGGCTGGTGCCGCCGTTGTTGGTGTTGCAGTACTCACCCAGAACCAAGTGGTCGGTACCGGTGCGGTCCAGCGAGATGTAGGAGGCCTTGGGGCGCCCGGTGGCGTAACACTGGTTCCCGCTGGTGGTCCCGCCGTTCTTCGCTGTGGTGAACTTCAGGGTGGCGACCTGCGGCATGACGTAGCGGTAGCCGTAGCTGTACCAGACGTTGCTCTGCCGGCCGACCCGCTTCTTGTCCAGGACATCGCTGACCAGGCCGTCCGGCGTCGGGTCGTTGACGTCGGCGTCGTTGTCCGGGTTGAGGTCCATGATCTTGCGCAGGTCGAACACCCGCAGGCCATTGGCGGTGTCGGCGACGTACAGGTAGTTGCCGTACCAGACCATGCCACCGGCGTGAATGCCGTTCTGCGCCGCGCAGGACGACGTCACGACGCTCGCACACGAGCCCTCGCGCGCATGCAGAGCATCGAAGGAGATGTGGTCCTTGGAGTTGATGTACGGCCAGACCAGCAGGACGTGGCGGTACATCTGGGTGGCCTGGTTGAAGAAGGTGACGCGGATGCCTTTTTCGTTGCAGGCGTCCGAGACGGATGCCTGGACGCAGTTGTCGCGACCCGCGGCGTAGTCGCTGCGGCCCGGATTCTCCGCGTCATATCCGGCCACGGCGATCGGATCGGAGTTCGACGTTCCCCAGTCCTCGTCCTCCTGCGCGTCCGAGACCCCGGTGATGGCCTGCGGTACCCATTCCGAGGAGGTGGCGTCGTCGCTCTTCCAGCAGACGCGGTGATTGACGGCCAGGTCGGATCCGTAGATACCGTCGTTTCCGCAGGCACCCTCCCAGGTGGCACGCCGATTGGCCTGCTCCATCAACGCGGTGAGGCCCTGCTTGGGCAGCGCGTCGTCGAGTGCGGTGACGAGTCCGGAGAGATCGGAGCCCGCCGCCAGCCGGAAGTCGGCGGACCGGCCGGGGACGGGAGCGGCGGGGATCGCGGCCCGTGGAGCGGCCGTCGCCGCTCCGGTTCCGGCGAAGTCGTCCTGCTCACCCTCGGGTTCGTCGTCGAAACCGTCGTCCGGCATACTCTCGTGACCGGGTACGGGATCGTCCGCAGCCGGTGCCGCAGTGGACACGGACGGCACGGCGTCCGCCGCGGCGGCGGAGGCTCCCGCCGCGGGGGCAAGGCCGGAAAGCATCATCCCTGCCGCCGCGGCACAGGTGGCAAGCCGTATGGTGCGTGATCGTTTCCCCATGTGAGGGCCCTTCTTGACAACGCATGCGGACACCTGGACAGGGCGGGCTTGATCACCTGTCAGCCCCGCCGGCCGCACACGCTAACAAGGCGACTCAGAACCCGGTGGGCACATGTGAACGACGCACATCAGGCCCACACACCATGCACACAGGACTCGATCAGGGCTCGGTTGCGGCTCAGTTGCCCCACGGGCGGGCCGCGCCACCAGATGGCCTGATCCGGCCGCTAACCTTACGTATCCGCCCTGGCCAGGGATGAATTCCCACAGGTCGGACATTTATCGCACCCAACTCACGCGAAAGGCCTCGCCCATGGGGATTCGGAGCTTGCTGCGCAAGGTGTTCGGCCGCGACCATGCGGAGCAGGACGCTCCGACTCCGGCGGCCACAGTCCCGCCCCAGACCGAACGCAGTGCATCCGTGGAGGCGGAGTCGGTCACGGTCACGGTCTCGGAGAACGAGCCGGCCGTGGAGACCTCCCCGGTGCACGAAACCGCCCCGTCCGCCAAGGCATCGGTGCCGGCCCCCGCCTCTCCCCGGTCCGCGACCGGGGACAGCGGGCTGGCGTCGGACCTCGTGGCGGCGGCCTTCGACAAGGCGTCCCTCCCCAAGGTCCCGGCACAGGGTTCGGCGGCGAAGCCGAAGCCTGCGGAGCCGGAGACCGAGGTTGAGGTCGAAGCCAAGGTCGAGGAGCCGAAGGCCGAGGTCAAGGTCGAGGAGCCGAAGGCCGAAGCCGAGGCCAAGGTCGAGGAGCCGAAGGCCGAAGCCGAGGCCAAGGCCAAGGAGCCGGAAGCCGAAGCCGAGATCGAGGAGCCGAAGGCCGAGGTCGCGGAGGCGAAGACCGCCGAGGACGCGGAGGTGAAGGACGCGGAGGCTGACAAGGTCGAGGACGAACCGGCCGCTCCGGAGCAGGAGTCCGCGCCCGAGGCCGAGGCCGAGGCTTCCGCCGAGCCCGAGGCGAAGGCCACGCCCGAGGCCGAGCCTGCACCCGTCGCCGAAGCCGCACCGGAGACCGCACCCACCCTCGTCGAGCCCGAGGCCGAGCCCGAGTCCGAGCCCACCGAGGTGGTGGCGGAGCCCGAGGCAGAGGCGGAGCCCGAGGCCACCCCCGTCGCGGAGGCCGACACCACACCCGCCGAGCCCGAACTCGGGCCCGAGCCCGTCAAGGCTGAGGCCGACCCGGAGCCCGCACCCGCCGCCGAGGTCACACCCGCGACCGAGTCGGCCCCCGAGCCCCTCGCCCCCACCGAGCCCGCCAAGGCCGAGGCCGAGGCGCCCGCCGAGCCCACGCCCGCACCCGCCGAGACCCCGGCCCCGGCCGCGGTCCCGGCCGCGTCCACGGTCCCGGACGCGGACGCGGAAGGCCCCGCGCCCAAGCCCGCCGTGCCCCTCGCCCGGGTCACGTCCGATGCGCCCGCGCTCGTCGACGCGTACAAGGCCGCCGAGGCCGGGCTGAGGGCGCACGGGCTGACCGGACTGCGCGCCACCGTCTACCTGGTCCTCGACCGCTCCGGTTCCATGCGGCCGTTCTACAAGGACGGCAGTGCCCAGCACCTGGGCGACCGCACCCTGGCCCTCGCCGCGCACCTGGACGAGAACGCCACCGTCCCCGTCGTCTTCTTCTCGACCGACATCGACGGCACCGGCACGGTCGGCCTCACCGCCCACGAAGGCCGGATCGACGAGCTGAACGCGGGCCTGGGCCGCCTCGGCCGTACGAACTACCACCGCGCCGTCGAAGAGGTCGTCGCGCACTACGAGAAGTCGGAAGCGACCGGCCCGGCCCTGGTGATCTTCCAGACGGACGGCCCGCCGGACGCCAAGCAGCCCGCCAAGCAGGCACTGGCCGAGGCGGCACGGCTGCCGCTGTTCTTCCAGTTCGTCGCGTTCGGCGACGAGGACGCGAAGGGCTTCGACTTCCTGCGGAAGCTGGACGTCCCGAACGCCGGGTTCTTCCACGCGGGCCCCGCCCCGCGCGAGGTGCCGGACAACACGTTCTACCGCGAGGTCCTCGCCGCCCTCCCCGCCTGGGTCACGGCCCGCGAAGCGGCGGCCGAGGACTGATCCACCGGCAGTCGTACGGTCACGGCGAGGCCGCCCTCGGGGCCCGGCACCGCCGTGACCGTACCGGCGTGCGCCACCGCGATGGAGCGCACGATCGACAGGCCGAGGCCCGAGCCCCGCCCCATCCGGTCCCGGCCCTCACCCCGCCGGAACGGCTCGAACAGCCCGGGGATGTCCCCGGCGTCCACCACGGGCCCGGTGTTGCGCACCTCCAGCAGCCCCCCGTCCCCGGCCGTCACCAGGGACACGTCGACCCTCCCACCGGGGACGTTGTACGTGACGGCGTTGGCCAGCAGATTCGCCACCAGTTGGGCGAGCAGCAGCCGGTTCCCCCGTACCGCGCACGGCCCGGCGTCGACCTTCACACCCGGGTGCCGGGCCGCCTCCTCGGCCACCACCTGCGCCAGATCCACCGCTTCCCGTTCACCCGCCGCGAGCCCGCGCTCGCTGCGCGCCAGGACCAGCAGCCCCTCGATGAGCCGCTCGCTGCGCCGGTTGTTGTCCAGGAGCGTCTGGCGGGTCCGCTCAAGATCCTCCTGGGACGGGTCGTCCAGGCCGATCTGGATCGCGGCCCGCTGGGTGGCGAGCGGTGTCCGCAGCTCGTGGGAGGCGTTGGCGATGAACCGGCGCTGACTGTCGAACGCCTTCTCCAGCCGGGCCAGCAGCGCGTCGATCGTGTCGCCGAGCTCCTTCAGTTCGTCGTCGTGACCGCTGGACGCGATCCGTTCGTGCAGATTGTGCTCGGACAGCCGCCGCGCCTTCGCGGTCATGGCGTGGACGGGCCGCAGGAACCGCCCCGCGGTCCACCACCCCACACCGACCGCGCAGGCCGTCATGACGAGCAGCGCGGCCACCGACCACACCAGCAACTGATGACCGGCCGCGTCGCTGACGTGGTCGGTGAGGTCGTAGACCGAGGGCGGCCCCAGCCTGCGCCGGGTGACGAGAGGGCCGTTCACCGCGTATCCGGGCTGGGCGACCGCCGCCGTGCGGGCGATGGCACGCGCCTGGGAGTCCGTACCCGCGCGCGAGGCGAGGTTGACGGTGGCGAGCAGCGCCGTCCCGAGCACCAGGAACACACCGCCGTACACCAGGGCGATCCGCATCCGGATCGTGGAGTGCTGGACGTGCGGAACACGAGGGATGCGCGGAATCCGGAGGACGCGCAGGACACCCGGAACGCGCGCGGCGCGCTTCACAGGGCGTACCCCACGCCCTGCACCGTACGGATCAGGGCCGGCTCGCCGAGCTTCCCGCGCAACTTGCTCATGCAGACGCGGACGGCCCCGGTGAACGGATCGGCGTTGGCGTCCCAGGCCCGCTCCAGCAGTTCCTCGGCGCTGACGGTCCCGCCGTCGGCCTCCAGCAGCAGTTGCAGCACCGAGAACTCCTTCGGCGAGAGGTCCAGCTCCCGCCCCTCCCGGGAAGCCGTGCGCCGTACGGTGTCGAGCCGGATGCCGTGCCGCTCCAGCTGCGGCGGTACGGGGCGGGCGCTGCGCCGCCGCAGCGCCCGTACGCGCGACACCAGCTCGGGGAACTCGAACGGCTTGCCCAGATAGTCGTCGGCGCCGAGATCGAGCCCGGCGACCCGGTCCTCCATGGAACCCGCGGCGGTGAGCATCAGGATCCTGGTCCGGGAGCCGGAGGCGACCAGCCTCCGCGCCACGTCGTCGCCGTGCACGCGTGGCAGGTCGCGGTCGAGGACGACGACGTCGTAGTCGTGCAGCCCCAGGTACGCGAGAGCGGCGTCGCCGCTGTACACCGTGTCGACGGCGAATCCCGCCCGTCGCAACCCGGTGGCGACCAGCTCCGCCAGGATCTCCTCGTCCTCGGCGACCAGTACCCGCATCGTGATGTCCCCTGCCTCGTGCATGCGCGTCCACTCCCTCCCAGGATGCGTCTTTGCTACGGGAACCCATGTTTCGCAAAGGTCTCCGCCCCGCTCCCGCGTCCGGGCCAGGCATTATCGATGTGAGTTGATCTCCCGCGGGCCGTTAGGATTTCGACCATGGCGGCCACTGGATCCGAGAAGCAGGGGGCGAAGGCGTTCTACGTCTCGACCCCCATCTACTACGTCAACGACGCTCCTCACCTGGGCCACGCCTACACGACCGTCGCAGGCGACGTGCTCACGCGCTGGCACCGCCAGCGCGGCGAGAAGGTGTGGTACCTCACCGGCACGGACGAGCACGGTCAGAAGATCATGCGCACTGCCGAGGCGAACGACGTCACCCCGCAGGAGTGGTGCGACAAGCTCGTCGAGGAGGCATGGAAGCCCCTCTGGGAGCACCTGGACATCGCGAACGACGACTTCATCCGTACGACGGAGAAGCGGCACACCGACCGGGTGCAGGAGTTCGTGCAGGACCTGTACGACAAGGGCGAGATCTACAAGGGCGGGTACGAGGGCCCGTACTGCGTGGGCTGCGAGGAGTACAAGCTTCCCGGTGACCTCATCGAGGGCGAGGACGGCGCCAAGCTGTGCGCGGTCCACAAGAAACCGGTGGAGATCCTCAAGGAGGAGAACTACTTCTTCAAGCTGAGCGCCTACGGGCCGAAGCTGATGGAGTTCTACGCGAACAACCCGGGCTTCATCCAGCCCGAGTCCGCCCGCAACGAGGTCGTGAACTTCGTCAAGCAGGGACTCCAGGACCTCTCCATCTCCCGCTCGACCTTCGACTGGGGCGTCCCGGTGCCGTGGGACGAGAAGCACGTCATCTACGTGTGGGTCGACGCCCTGCTGAACTACGCCACGGCGGTCGGCTACGGCGCCAACCAGGAGAAGTTCGACGCGACCTTCCCCGCCGACGTCCACCTGGTCGGCAAGGACATCCTCCGCTTCCACGCGGTGATCTGGCCCGCGATGCTGATGGCGCAGGGCCTGCCGCTGCCGGGCCGGGTCGCGGCCAACGGCTGGCTGATGGTCGGCGGCGAGAAGATGTCGAAGTCGAACCTGACGGGCATCAAGCCGCAGGACCTGACCTCGCACTTCGGCGTGGACGCGTACCGCTGGTACTTCCTGCGCGCCATCGCGTTCGGCAGCGACGGCTCGTTCTCCTGGGAGGACTTCTCCGCCCGCTACACCTCCGAGCTCGCCAACGACTACGGCAACCTCGCCTCGCGCGTCGCCGCCATGGTCGGCAAGTACTTCGGCGGAGCGCTCCCGGAGGCCACCGCCCCGGGTGACGCCGAGAAGGCGGTCCAGGAAGGACTGGCGAAGGCCGTCGCCACGGCCGACCTGAAGATCGGCGAAGAGCTGGACTTCCAGGCCGGCATCCTGGCGATCTTCGACTTCGTGAAGCAGGTCAACGGCTACATCACGGAGCAGGAGCCCTGGAAGGTCGCCAAGGACACGTCCCCCGAGGGCCAGGCCCGCCTCGCGACGATCCTCTACACGGCGGCCGAGTCGCTGCGCGGTGTCGCGGTCCTGCTGAACGCCGTGATGCCGGAGACCTCGCAGAAGCTGTGGGACTCCCTCGGCGCCGAGGCGTTCCTGGGCGCCCTGTCCGGCCAGCGCGTCCAGGACGCGGGCACCTGGGGCCTGCTCCCCGTGGGTGCGACGGTCACGAAGGGCGCGGTGCTGTTCCCCCGTCTGGAGGAGAAGCCGGCCTGACCGACGGGCACACGCACGACACACGGTGAAGGGCCGGAACCCAAGCTCTCGCGGGTTCCGGCCCTTCGCCATGCTCTGCCGCCTTCGGGTCAGCGGACCCAGTTCTTCAGCGGCTCGGTGTCCAGTTCGATGCCCACCGGGTCGGGCAGTTCGACGGTCTTCCCGTACGGCACCGTCACCACCAGCTCGTAGCGCACGCCATCGGGCTGCGCGTGCACCTTGACCTCGCACGTGTCGCGGTCGATGAGCAGGTAGACGGGGATGCCGGTCTCGGCGTACGCGCGCGGCTTCTCGACACGGACCCGGCGGTCGGTGTCCTCGTCGTACGAGGTGACCTCGACGACCATCAGAACCCCGTCGGGACTGGCCCACTCACCCTGACCGACGAAGGTTTCGAGCGGAACGAAGGCACCGTCCGGGCGCGCGTTGCCCTTGCGATACGTCTCGATACGCAGTCCCTGTTCGGCGAAGAGCCAGTTGCCCGGGCCCGACTGCATGCACATCTGCGTCAGCCAGGCGATGATCCGCCCGTGATCCCCGTCCGGCACAGCCTTGACCCCCAGTTTTCCGTTCACGAACTCCAGACGCAGTGCTTCTTCGGCGCGTATGGCGTGACGGGCGAGGTCCTCGAAGACCTCCTGGGTCAGCACACTCTCCTCAACCACAATCATCACTGCCTCCTGAAGGAAACCGGGCTGTGCCAGCGTACGGACCGGATGCCGGGCCCGTACCCGGTTCACCGCTCCAGGCCCTCGGCGTCCCCCATCACGACGACCGGCTTCTTCGCCGGGTCGAGGAGCTGGAGCAGTTCCCTCATCCGGTCCTCGGGGAGCGAGATGCAGCCCTGGGTCGGGCCGTCGTGGTCCACATGGATCCAGATGCCGCCGCCCCGCTCCTGGCCGAGCGGACGCTTCTGGTCCAGGGGTGAGGCGCCGGGCACCCGGTTGTAGTCGACGGCGATGACGTAGTCGAAGGAACCCTCCAGCGACTCCCCGTCGAACCCCTCACCGCTCAGCGCGAACGCCGGGCTCTGGTTGTACGGGAGCATGGTTCCCGGCGCATCGAGCAGCCCGCCCGCTGACGTCAGTCCGTAGACCCCGGTCGGGGTGCGGAGGTCGTTCTCCCAGTGCTCGTCCGTCCATCCGTTCAAGGCGTTGCGGGCCGGCCAGCGGTCCGTGACCGCGCGCCAGCCCAGCGCCGGGTCGTCGCGGGTGTACAGGACCGCGGTCGACAGGCTGGAGTCGTAGGAGTCACCGGTCACGACGAGTGCCTGCCGCGCACCCGCCGGGATCGCGACGCTGGTCCTCGGCCCCAGCGCGGGGATCGCACGGGGGCTGATGCGCGGCGCGCGCGGAGCGGCGGCGGGTCCGCGCCCCGCGTCGGCCTGCGGGCCCGCGACGCCGGGGGTGTTCGTGGCGGCCACCTCGGCCCTTCGGGGACCGGTGGTGGTACCGGAACCGCTGCCGCAGGCGGTGAGCAGCAGGATCGCGACGGCACACGTTCCGGCACAGACGGCGTACGGGGAACGCCGGGCGGCCGACGGACGGAACACGGACACGGGAACTCCTCTGCGGTCGTGGGCGGACGCGGCACGGGCGAGCGCACCGTCACGCCTCGTCCCGCTGATCCCAGTTAACGCCGCGCCATGCCGGCGCGAACCCGCACGAGGGCCATCCGGCGGTATGGCCCGCCGGACCCACGAGGAAAGGCCGGAACGCGTACGGACAGGGCCCGGAACCCGTACGGAGAAGCCCCGGAGCCCACACCGGCAGGGCCCGGAAGCGTGGGGGTGGCGGCTTCCGGGCCCGTCATCTCCGCAGGGATTCGGGGATGCTGAGGGCAGGTCAGAGATCCGTTCCGTCGTGGGTCTCGTCCGGGTCCACTCCCATGGTGATCGAGCCGACGACGCCCCGTGCCATGTGGTGCTTGCGGTACGAGAGCTTCATCAGCCCGCCCGTGACGCCGCTCTGGTCGTAGATGGTGTCCTCGGTGAGGGTGGTACGGGTGGTGGTGCTCGTCGAGTACGGCTCGACGGTCGCCGATTCGAGGACCGCGGACTCCGCGAAGAAGAACTGTCCGGTGTGGCAGGTGTGCCCGCCCTCGTACCCGGCGTCGGTCATCTTCCCGCCGACGTGCACCTTGGTGTGGATGTGCACGCAGCGCCCCTGGTACCAGCCCGGGAAGATCGTCGTGAACTCCACGTACCCGTGCTTGTCGGTGAGCTGGGTGCCTCTCAGGTAGCGCTCGTCGTCGGTGGGCTCGCTGTGCCCGCCGCCTCCGCCGCCGGGTCCGCCGGACGGCGGCGTACCGGTGGGCGCGTCCGTGGGGGTTCCGGTGGGAGCGTCGGTGGGCATACCGCTGGGCGGCGTACCGCCGCCGGGGCCGCCGGAGCTCATCGCCTCGTAACCCGAGTAGATCCCCAGAGCGTCGCAGTGCCAGATGTCGACGGCGGCGTGGGCGACCGGCTTGCAGGTGTCGGAGTCGATCACCTTGAGCCGGAGGGTGAGCGGGATGCCTTCCTTGTCCTCGGTGATGTCCTTCCGGATCTTGTCCGCGTCGATGTAGTACGGCCCTTCGGTGGTCTCCGAGGTGAGCCGGTAACACTCCTCTCGCTGTCCGCCGGATTTCTTCGCGCCGGCAGCGCCGGCCGTGTCCTCGTCGGCGGACGCGGTGGCGACGACACCCGCCCCGATCCCGGCGGCGACGATCGCCGCACCTCCGGCGAGCACCATCCTGCGGCGCGTCATGTCCTTCTTGTGCGCGGGCCCTTGAGTCTCTGTCATGGACAGGGAATCTAGGCGGGGGAACTGGCAGGGGCGTGGGTGCGAGCTGTGCGTTGCTGTGAGAGCCCGGTGAGCGCACCCGCCGGGAACAGCGAACATCCCCCGGCCGAACCCGGCCGGGGGATGTTTCACGTGGAACCAGGAGAAGAAGGTCCAGGAGGAGGACCGGGTGCCTACTTCTCCGCCTTGTCCTTGTCCTTGTCCTTGGCCGACGCCGCCGGCTTGCGCAGCTGGATGTTCAGCTCGCGCAGGCGGGACTCGTCCAGCTCCGTCGGGGCACCCATCATCAGGTCCTGGGCGTTGCCGTTGAGCGGGAAGGCGATCGTTTCGCGGATGTTGGGCTCGTCGGCCAGCAGCATCACGATGCGGTCGACACCCGGGGCGATACCACCGTGCGGCGGGGCGCCGAGGCGGAAGGCGCGGAGCATGCCCGCGAACTCGTGCTCGACGGTCTCGCGGTCGTAACCGGCGATCTCGAAGGCCTTGAGCATCAGCTCGGGCTCGTGGTTACGGATGGCTCCGGAGGACAGCTCGATGCCGTTGCAGACGATGTCGTACTGCCAGGCGAGGATGTCCAGTGGGTCTTTCTCCTCCAGGTCCTTCAGGCCGCCCTGAGGCATCGAGAAGGGGTTGTGCGAGAAGTCGATCTTGCCCGTGTCCTCGTCCTTCTCGTACATCGGGAAGTCGACGACCCAGCAGAACCGGAAGACACCCTCCTCGAAGTGGCCGGCGCGCTTGGCCGCCTCGACGCGGACGGCGGACATGACCTTGGAGACCTCGTCGAACTCGCCCGCGCCGAAGAAGATCGCGTGGCCGGGAACGAGGGAGAGGCGCTCGGTGAGGGTCTTGACGTCGGTCTCGGTGAGGAACTTGGCGATCGGGCCGGTGAGGCCGCCGTCCTCGCCGACGCGGACCCAGGCCAGGCCCTTGGCGCCGTGCTGGACGGCGTAGTCGCCGAGACCGTCGAAGAACTTCCGGGACTGGCCCGCGGTGTCCGGGACCGGGAGGGCGCGGACGTGCTTGCCCGCGAAGGCCTTGAACTCCGAGTCGGCGAAGATGTCGGAGATGTCGACCAGTTCCAGCTGGGCACGCAGGTCCGGCTTGTCGTTGCCGTACTTCAGCATCGACTCGCGGAACGGGATGCGCGGGAACGGCGAGGTGACGTGGCGGCCGTTGCCGAACTCCTCGAAGAGCTCGGTCATCAGCTTCTCGATCGGCCGGAAGACGTCCTCCTGCTCGACGAACGACATCTCGACATCGAGCTGGTAGAACTCGCCGGGCGAACGGTCGGCGCGGGCGTCCTCGTCGCGGAAACACGGCGCGATCTGGAAGTAGCGGTCGAAGCCGGAGATCATCAGCAGCTGCTTGAACTGCTGCGGGGCCTGCGGCAGGGCGTAGAACTTGCCCGGGTTCAGGCGGGACGGGACGACGAAGTCACGGGCGCCCTCGGGGGACGTCGCGGTGAGGATCGGGGTCGCCATCTCGTTGAAGCCGAGGGCCACCATCTTGGAGCGGATGGCGGCGATGACGGCCGAGCGCAGCATGATGTTGCGGTGCATGCGCTCGCGGCGCAGGTCGAGGAAGCGGTACTCCAGGCGCCGCTCCTCGTTGACCCCGTCCTCGGTGTTGATCGTGAAGGGCAGCGGGGCGGCCTCGCCCAGCACCTCGACCTCGCTCACCTCGATCTCGATCTCACCGGTCGGGAGCTCCGGGTTGACGTTGTCGGCGCCGCGCGCGGAGACCTTGCCGTCGATCCGTACGACGGTCTCCTTGGTGAGCTTCGCAAGAGCCTCGTTGCCGGGGGTGCCGGGACGGGCGACGAGCTGCACCAGACCGTAGTGGTCGCGCAGATCGATGAAGAGGATGCCACCCAGGTCTCGGCGATTGTGCAGCCAGCCGCTCAGCCGGACGTCGGTGCCGACGTCAGAGGCGCGGAGCTCGCCGCAGGTGTGGGACCTGTACCGATGCATTCTCGTTCATCCAGTCTTCGCGATTCGGGGTGGCTTCAGCCTCCCCAGGCTACCGCCCGCACCCGCACCACTTCATTGACATTGACATTTCAAGATCATCCGAGGCGCGCGGAGCGGTCCGCGGGCCGTGCGGACCGGACCCCGGGCGGGAATCCTCGGTGGCGTCCATGGAGCAGACCTTCTTAAAGTAGGGCAATGCGCACCGAGGACATCCTGGCCGCGACCGCGACCGGTCTGTGGCGGTGGGACAACGGAGCCGGGACCGTCACGCTCGATGCGGAGGCGGCCCGGCTGCTGGAGCTGCCCGCCGCTGCCGGTGTCTTCCGCGAGTCCGCGGTGCGTTCCCGTTTTCATCCCGTCGACTGGAACGAGATCAACGGGGTGGTGAATCTCGCAGTGGCCGAGGGCACCCTCGCCGAGGCCCGGCTGCGGATCGTGGACGGGAGCGGCCGGGTGTTGCGTACCGTCCGCAGCCGCTCCAAGCCGCTCCCGCCCGAGGAGCCGGGCAGCACCGCCTATGTGCTGATCGGCACCCTTCAGGAGGTCGCCGAGCCGCAGCCCGGCACCAACGGGGCGCACGTCCCCATCACCGGTGACTGGCGCCGCTCGCGCGAGGCCTTCCTGCTGGACGCTGGCCGGGCGCTGGCCGAGGCCCGGTCGACCGAGGAGGTGCTGCGGGTCGCCTCCTCGCTCTCCATGCCCGGTTTCTCCCCGGACGGCCTGGCGGTCTTCGGGGTCGCGGGCGAGCGGCTGACGATCGTCGGGCACCACGGGCACAGTGCGGGCGACGAGGGCCCGTTCACCGACATGACGCTGGAGACCGACTATCCGGCCGCCGAGGTCATACGGACGGGAAGGGCGATCTACCTGCCCTCGCCCGAGGACTACAGCAACCGCTACCCGGCCACCTGGCCGCTCGCCAGCCGCTTCGGGCGCCGCTCCTGGGCCTTCCTCCCGCTGACCGCGGCGGGGCGGACGATGGGCGCCTGGATGGCGGGGTTCCGGCACCCGGTGTCGTTCTCACCGGACGAGCGGTCCGTGCTGACGACCGTGGCCCGGATGCTCGCCCAGGCGCTGACCCGTGCCGGGGCCGCCGAGACCGAGCGCGAGCTCTCGCTGGGTCTCCAGCGCTCGATGATGCCGTCCCTCGGTCCCGACATCCCGGGGATGTCGGTCGCCGCCCGCTACATCCCGACGGGTGGCGGGCTGGAGGTCGGCGGCGACTGGTACGACCTGATCCCGCTGCCCAACGGCCGCGTGGCCCTGGTCATGGGGGACGTCCAGGGCCACGATGTGCGCGCCGCGGGCCTGATGGGGCAGCTGCGGATCGCTCTGCGCGCGTACGCCGCCGAGGGACACCGCCCCGATGCGGTGCTCTCCCGCGCGTCCCGGTTCCTCTCCGGGCTCACCGACGCGTACGAGGACGGGGAGGAGACCGGGCCGCGCTTCGCGACCTGCCTGTACGCGGAGGTCGACCCGGAGACCGGCGTCCTCGACATCGCGCGGGCCGGCCATCCCGACCCGGTGGTGATGACCGCCGACGGGACCGCGATGATCCAGCACACCGAGGGCGGGCTGCCGCTCGGCGTCGAGGAGGACGCCGACTATCCGACGACCCGGCTCACCCTGGAGGCCGGAGAGACGATCATGCTCTGTACGGACGGGCTGATCGAGACCGGCGGCCATGACCTGTACACCGGCTGGCACCGGCTGCGGCCGGTCCTGGAACGGGACACGTCCGATCTGGAGAAGCTCGCCGACGCCCTCGTCCAAGCCGTGCACGGACCGCCGTCGCACTACACGACCGGGCCGTTGGCGGACCGCAGGGAGGACGACATCGCGCTCCTCCTGCTGCGGCGCGACAGCGGGATTCCGCAGGAGGCTCCGCCGCGGCGCACCGCACTGACCATCGCGCAGGCCGAGCCGGAGCGGATCGCGGCGGCCCGGCAGCACCTGCGGGACCTGCTGCACGACTGGGCGGACCCGGAGCAGGTCGACGCGGCGGTGCTCATGATCTCCGAGATGGCGACCAATGTCCTCGTCCACACCGACGGGGACGCGCTGATGGTCGCCCTGGCGACGGGGGAGCACGGAGAGCGTCGCCTGCGGGTGGAGGTGGCGGACGCCAGCGACGAACTGCCGCACAGGCGGCGGCCCGGGGAGATGGCCTCCAGCGGGCGGGGGCTGGTGCTGATGGAGGTGCTCGCCGACGCCTGGGGCGTGGATCCGCAGGGGGCGGGGAAGTCGATCTGGTTCGAGCTGTACGAGTCGGAGCCGGAGGACTGAACGGGCACGAGCCGGAGCCGGAGTCGGAGTTGGAGCCGAAGGACTGAACGGGCACGAGCCGGAGCCGGGGCCGAGGCCGGGCAGGGGCCCGGGCCGAACCCGGGCTGACCCGGTACGTCAGGCGTCGCCCCCTCCACCGGGCGGGGTCGGGGCCGGCCCGCCCGGTTCTCCGCCCGCACCTCGCTCTGCCCGCCCCGCGCGCAGTTCGCCGATGATGCCGAAGGCCGCCGCGCAGGCCGGTACCGCGAGCAGCATGCCCAGCAGGCCCGCCACACTGGCGCCCGCGGTGAGGGCGATCATGATGGTGGCGGGGTGCATCTGGACCGTACGGCTCTGGATCACCGGCTGCAGGACATGGCCTTCCAGCACCTGGACCGCCAGGACGACCCCCAGCGCCCAGAGCGCGATCACGAACCCGCGGTCGGCGAGGGCGACCAGCACGGCGACCGCGCCGGAGATGAACGCCCCGAGGTAGGGAATGTAGGCGCCGACGAGGACCAGCGCGCCGAGCCCCACCGCGCCGGGGACGCGCAGGATCAGCAGCCCCACGGTGATGCAGACGGCGTCGATCAGCGCGATGAACGTGGTGCCGCGCATGAAACCCTCGACCGCTTCGAAGGCCCGCCGCCCCATGGCCTCGACCAGGTCCCCGGTGCCGCGCGGCGCGATCGCGTGGGCGAGGCCCGCGGCCCTGTCGGAGTCGCGCAGGAAGAAGAAGGTCAGCAGGAAGGCGAGAACGCCGGTCGCGATCAGCGAGCCGATCAGGCTGATCCCGGTGAGGAGTCCGCCCGCGGCGCTCGCGCCGAACTTCTCGACGAGCTTCTGGGCGTTGGCGGCGAGGCTGTCCACATTGGTGTTGCTGCGGATCCCGAAGTGGTCGACGACCCACTGGGCGGCGTCCTTCAGGGACCGGACGATGTGGTCGCCGGTGTCGACGAGCGCGGTGACGACGATGTATCCGGCACCGCCGACCACCGCGACGAGCAGGGCGCAGGTGAGCCCCGCGGCCAGTGAGCGGTTCATCCCGCGGTCGGTCAGCCGACGGTGGACCGGCCCGAGCAGTGCGGTACCGAGCAGCGCGAGCAGAACGGGGGAGACCGCGGTCTTGAAGACGACGCACAGCCAGACGGCGACCGCGGCGACACCGGTGACGAGGAGCACGACACCGCACCAGGCGGCTGTGCGCCGCGCACCGTCGGGCAGGAGGGGCTTGGTGATCTGCACCCTCCCACCCGACCACGGTGCGGTGGTCGTGTCCCGCGTGCGCCGCCGTACGAGTGACGGAGTGTCACACCCCGGCGGCGGCTGTCACATCCCGTGGACGGCGGGCACCGTACCGAGGCGGCCGGCCTGGAAATCCTCGAAGGCCTGCTTCAGTTCGGCCTGGCTGTTCATCACGAACGGCCCGTAGTGCGCCATCGGCTCGCGGATCGGACGGCCGCCGAGCAGAACGACCTCCAGGTCCGGCGCGTTGCCGTCCTGCCTCTCGTCCGCGCGGACGGTCAGCGAGGAACCGGCGCCGAAGACGGCGGTCTGCCCCATGTGGACGGGCCGGCGCTCCGCGCCGACGGAGCCGCGCCCGGCGAGCACGTACGCGAGGCCGTTGAAGTCCTCGCGCCACGGCAGGGTCACCTCGGCGCCGGGACGGACGGTCGCGTGGATCATGGTGATCGGGGTGTGGGTGATGCCGGGGCCCTGGTGCCCGTCGAGCTCACCGGCGATGACGCGGAGCAGCGCGCCGCCGTCCGGGGAGGCGAGGAGCTGGACCTGGCCGCCGCGGATGTCCTGGTAGCGGGGGTCCATCATCTTGTCGGCCCTGGGCAGGTTCACCCAGAGCTGAAGGCCGTGGAAGAGGCCGCCCGACATCACGAGGGACTCCGGCGGGGCCTCGATGTGGAGGAGGCCGGATCCGGCGGTCATCCACTGGGTGTCGCCGTTCTGGATGGTGCCGCCGCCACCGTTGGAGTCCTGGTGGACGAAGGTTCCGTCGATCAGGTAGGTGACGGTCTCGAAGCCGCGGTGCGGGTGCCAGGGGGTGCCCTTCGGCTCTCCGGCCGCGTACTCCACCTCACCCATCTGGTCCATCATGATGAACGGGTCGAGGTACTTGTAGTTGATCCCGGCGAACGCACGGCGAACCGGGAAGCCCTCGCCCTCGAATCCGCTCGGCGCCGTGGTGACGGCGAGCACGGGACGGGCCGTGGCGTCGCCCGAGGCGGCGACCTTGGGCAGGGTCAGCGGGTTTTCGACGGTCACTGCGGGCATGGGAGCCACCTCCGGGATTGTCCTGAGAACAATTTAGTTGAACGGTGAACATCTCGCAAGGCGCCCTTCATTCCCGCGCACGAAGAAGGGCCCGTACCGTGCGGTACGGACCCTTTCGGGAGGAATCGGACGTCAGCCGTACATGCGGCGCATCGCGAAGTCGACCATCTGCTCCACGGCCTTGGCGTCGAAGACCATGCGGTGCTCACCCTCCATGTCGAGAACGAAGCCGTAGCCGGTCGGCAGGAGGTCGATCACCTCGGCCCCAGTGATCACGAAGTACTTGGACTCCTTGCCCGCGTACAGCCGCAGCTCCTTGAGCGTGGTGAACATCGGGATCACCGGCTGCTGGGTGTTGTGCAGCGCGAGGAACCCCGGATTGTCACCGCGCGGGCAGTAGACCTTCGACGTCGCGAAGATCTGCTGGAAGTCCTCGGCGGACAGCGAGCCGGTGGTGAAGGCCCGCACCGCGTCCCCGAGGGACGGCGGCGAGGGCTCGGGATACAGCGGCTGCTCGCCGTAGCCGCCACCCATCTGCTGCTGTGCACCCGGGTTCTGGTCGTAGCCGTACATAGCGCAAAGAGTAATCGGACACATCAGGCCCTTGAGGGGTTGCGCCTTATTACTCACGGGTAGCATCATCGGAGAGGTCAGGTGATAAACGCACCGCCAGCTCGTCGCCCGCCCGGCCCACACCCCTCACCGGGGCGCTGCGCGCCACTGCTATTGATTACGGAGCCTTCCCATGGGGCACTACAAGTCGAATCTCCGCGACATCGAGTTCAACCTCTTCGAGGTGCTCGGGCGCGACAAGACGTACGGCACCGGCCCGTTCGCCGAGATGGACGTCGAGACGGCGAAGAGCATCCTCGACGAGGTCGCCCGCCTCGCGGAGAACGAGCTGGCCGAATCATTCGCCGACGCCGACCGCAACCCCCCGGTCTTCGACCCGGAGACCAACACCGCGCCGGTCCCGGAGTCCTTCAAGAAGTCGTACCAGGCGTTCATGGACTCCGAGTACTGGCGTCTGGGCCTGCCCGAGGAGATCGGCGGCACCACCTCGCCGCGCTCCCTGATCTGGGCCTACGCGGAGCTGCTGCTCGGCTCGAACCCGGCCGTCTGGATGTACTGCTCCGGCCCGGCGTTCGCCGGCATCCTCTTCGAGGAGGGCAACGAGGCGCAGAAGAAGATCGCCGAGATCGCCGTCGAGAGGCAGTGGGGCTCGACGATGGTGCTCACCGAGCCGGACGCCGGTTCGGACGTCGGCGCGGGCCGCACGAAGGCCGTCGAGCAGGAGGACGGCTCCTGGCACATCGAGGGTGTGAAGCGCTTCATCACCTCGGGCGAGCACGACATGTCCGAGAACATCATCCACTACGTGCTGGCCCGTCCCGAGGGCGCGGGCCCCGGCACGAAGGGCCTCTCGCTCTTCATGGTCCCGAAGTTCCACTTCGACTGGACCACCGGCGAGCTGGGCGAGCGCAACGGCGTGTACGCGACGAACGTCGAGCACAAGATGGGCCTCAAGGCGTCCAACACCTGCGAGATGACGTTCGGCGACCAGCACCCCGCCAAGGGCTGGCTGATCGGTGACCGGCACGACGGCATCCGCCAGATGTTCCGCATCATCGAGTTCGCCCGCATGATGGTCGGCACGAAGGCCATCGCGACCCTGTCGACCGGCTACCTGAACGCGCTGGAGTACGCCAAGGAGCGCGTCCAGGGCTCCGACCTGTCGCAGTTCATGGACAAGACCGCCCCCAAGGTCACCATCACGCACCACCCCGACGTGCGCCGTTCGCTCATGACGCAGAAGGCGTACGCGGAGGGCATGCGCTCCCTCGTCCTGTACACCGCCTCCGTCCAGGACGCGATCCAGGAGAAGGAGACCGCGGGCGAGGACGCCAAGGCGCTGCACGGCCTCAACGACCTGCTGCTCCCGATCGTGAAGGGCTACGGCTCCGAGAAGTCCTACGAGCAGCTGGCGCAGTCGCTCCAGACGTTCGGCGGCTCCGGGTACCTCCAGGAGTACCCGATCGAGCAGTACATCCGTGACGCCAAGATCGACACGCTGTACGAGGGCACGACGGCGATCCAGGGCCAGGACTTCTTCTTCCGGAAGATCGTCCGTGACCAGGGCGCCTCGCTGAACACCCTGTCCGAGGAGATCAAGAAGTTCCTCGCCGGCGCCCAGGGCAACGAGGAGCTGTCCGGTGCGCTGGACTCGCTCGCCAAGGCGGCCGTGGACCTGGAAGCGATCGTCGGCACGATGATCACCGACCTCACCGCGACCGGCGAGGACGTCAAGAACATCTACAAGGTGGGCCTCAACACCACCCGCCTGCTGCTGGCCTCCGGCGATGTCGTCGTCGGCTACCTGCTGCTCAAGGGCGCGGCCGTGGCGACCGAGAAGCTGCCGACCGCCGCCGCGAAGGACGTCGCCTTCTACCGGGGCAAGATCGCCGCCGCGAAGTTCTTCGCCGCGAACGTCCTGCCCGGCGTCTCCACCGAGCGCGCGCTCGCCGAGTCGGTCGACAACTCGCTGATGGAGCTGGACGAGGCGGCTTTCTGAGGCCCGTCCGAGAGCATCGACGCACCGCCCACCCGGACACGCTTCCGGGGGGCGGTGCTGTCGTTTCGGCCGGTACGAGCGGAAGCGGCCGGCAGGTACGACGGCGTGGCCGGCAGGTACGACGGCGTGGCCGGCAGGTACGCGGGCGCGACCGGCAGGAGGCGTGCGCGGCCGGCACTTGCGTGCGTGGCCGCGGGCATCGAGGCCGGTCGGAGGGGGCCGCGCGGACCGCGGAGGCACCGGCATCGAGACCGGTCGGAGGGGGCCGCACGGCCGTGGGGCGCGAAGCGGGGCGAGGAGGAAATCTACCGGTCCCGCCTGGTTACAGTGATGAACATGAGTTCCTCCCTCCGCTTCGACCGCGGTCACACCGACGATCTGATGGCCTTCCTGATGGCCTCCCCCTCCCCGTACCACGCCGTGGCCACCGCAGCCGAGCGGCTGGAGAAGTCCGGATTCCGCCAGGTCGAGGAGACCGCCGCCTGGGACGGCACCAGCGGTGGGAAGTACGTCCTGCGCGGCGGCGCCATCGTGGCCTGGTACGTGCCGGAGGGCGCCGCCGCACACACCCCGTACCGGATCGTCGGGGCACACACCGACTCGCCGAATCTGCGGGTCAAGCCGCTGCCCGACACCGGGGCGTACGGCTGGCGCCAAGTCGCCGTGGAGATCTACGGCGGAACGCTCCTCAACACCTGGCTCGACCGTGATCTCGGTCTCGCCGGCCGGATCTCGCTGCGCGACGGCACGCACCGGCTGGTGAACATCGACAGGCCGCTGCTGCGCGTACCGCAGCTGGCCGTACACCTGGACCGGTCGGCCAACCCCGACGGACTGAAACTGGACCGGCAGAAGCACATGCAGCCGATCTGGGGACTCGGGGACGTCGAGGAGGGCGACCTGATCCGCTTCGTCGCCGAGGAGGCGGGCGTCGCCGCCGAGGACGTGACCGGCTGGGACCTGATGCCGCACGCCGTCGAGCCGCCCGCCTACCTGGGCCGGGACCGGGAGCTGCTCGCCGGGCCCAGGATGGACAACCTGCTCTCCGTGCACGCGGCGACCGCCGCGCTCGCCGCCGTGTCGGGGCAGCCGGACGCCGAGCTTCCGTACATCCCCGTCATGGCCGCCTTCGACCACGAGGAGAACGGTTCGCAGTCCGACACCGGAGCCGACGGACCACTGCTCGGCACGGTCCTGGAGCGCTCGGTGTTCGCCCGCGGCGGTACGTACGAGGACCGCGCCCGCGCCTTCGCCGGGACCGTCTGCCTCTCCTCCGACACCGGCCACGCGATCCACCCCAACTACGCCGAGCGCCACGACCCGACCCACCACCCGGTCGTGAACGGCGGACCGATCCTCAAGGTCAACGTCAACATGCGGTACGCGACCGACGGCAGTGGCCGGGCCGTGTTCGCGGAGGCGTGCACGAAGGCGGACGTGCCGTGGCAGACGTTCGTCTCCAACAACTCGATGCCCTGCGGCACCACGATCGGCCCGATCACCGCGGCCCGGCACGGCATCCAGACCGTGGATGTCGGCGTCGCGATCCTGTCGATGCACAGCGCCCGTGAGCTGTGCGGCGCGGACGACCCGTATCTGCTGGCCAACGCGATGACGGCGTTCCTCGCGGGCTGACCCCGCACCGCCCGCTCCCGCGGTCCCGGGCATGGCCGTCACCGGGCCGGGTACGCGCTCCGTACACCGGCCCGGAGCCACCGGGCCTTCGAGGAGGCGGGAATCATGGGACTCGGAGGATGCATCGTCCTCATCGGTGCCGGAGCGATACTGGCCTTCGCGACCGACTGGAAGATGGACACCGTCAACGTCGACATGGTCGGCTGGATCATGATGATCGTCGGCATCATCGGGGTCTTCGTCTACGTGAGCATCGCACGACGCCGCCGGATGGTCGTGCCGTCCAACACCACGGTCGTGTCCGAGGACGAACGCCATCACCTGTGACGCACGGCACCCGCCGGCCCGACACGGCGCCGGTGGGCTGCGAACGGGCCGCCGCCCCGGCGCACGAGGAACGCGCCGCGCACACCGGGACGCCGGCCGGGTCGTGACCGCCCGTCAGGCCTGCTCGTCCATCCCGGCCAGCACCAGCGGCAGCCGGGCCGTTCCTTCCGCGGTCACGCGGACGGGGACGCCCCAGTCCTGCTGGTGGACATGGCAGGCCGGGTATTCGTTCGCCGGGTCGTCGTCACAGGACGCCGCCATCGCGGACACATGCAGAACGCCCTCGGTGACGCCGTCGGCCAGGACCAGTTCGCGGAACAGGTCGGTGCCGGGACCGGAGCCGTCCGCCAGCAGTTCGGGCGGGGTCGCCGAGACCAGCAGACGGGTCGAGGGACCGTAGCGGGTGTCCAGCTTCTGCCCGGCGGGCGCCTGGAAGACCACATCGAGCCGGAGCGTGCCCGGGGCGATCTCGGTGGCCGCGCGCCGCGTGTGATGGGCCTGGTCGGCGACGCGTACGGCCTCCTCCGGGAGGCGCAGCCGGGTCAGCCGGTGCCCGGCGGACTCGACGACGACCAGATCGCCGTCGACCAGCACGGCGTCACTCGGCTCGCGCAGATCCGTGGCCAGGGTGGTGACCTCACCGCTCGCGGGGTCGTAGCGCCGCAGCGCGTGGTTGTACGTGTCGCAGACGGCGACGGACCCGTCGGGCAGCGCCGTCACCCCCAGCGGGTGCTGGAACAGGGCCTGGTCCGCGGCTCCGTCGCGGTGTCCGAAGTCGAAGAGGCCGGTGCCGACGTCCGTGCGGACGGCGAAGCCGCTGCCGTCACGCTCGACGTGGCGCAGGGCCGACGTCTCCGAGTCCGCGACCCACAGCCGCTCCCCGTCGGCCGACGGGGCGAGCCCCGACGACTGGGCGAACCATGCCTCGTCGGCCGGTCCGTCGACCAGGCCCTCGTTGGTCGTGCCGGCAGCGACCCGCACGGTCTCCGTCGCGGGGTCGTACGTCCACAGCTGGTGCACGCCCGCCATGGCGATCCACAGCCGGTCCGCGAACCAGGCGACGTCCCACGGCGACGAGAGGTCGACCTCGCGGGCCGGGCCGCTCGTCGGCGAGCCCTGCCACCACTGACGGCCGGTACCCGCGAGGGTCGTCGTCACGCCGGTGGCGAGATCGAGGGCGCGGACGGCGTGGTTGACGGTGTCGGCGACCGCGATCCGGCCGTCGGGCAGCACGGCGAACCCCTGCGGCTCGGAGAACCGGGCTTCGTCGGGCCCGCCGTCGGCGAACCCCCTGTCGCCTGTTCCGATGTGACGGCGAACCGTTTCGCAGTCGGGTTCCATCTCGACCAGGCGGTGGCGGGTGGTGTCGGAGACGAGGAAGCCGCCGTCGGGCAGGAGCAGCGCCTTGCCGGGGAAGCGCAGATGTGTGGCGACCGGCTCCGGCGCGACATACGGGCCGTCGCCGCGGCGCAGCGTGCCCTTCGCTCCGTGCTCCGCCTCCAGCTCCTCGACCAGTTTCGCGATGGCGTGCGCATGGCCCTCGCCCGCGTGCTGCGCGACGACATAGCCCTCGGGGTCGATGACGACGAGCGTGGGCCAGGCCCGTACGGCGTACTGCTTCCAGGTCTCCAGCTCCGGGTCGTCGAGCACCGGGTGATGGACCTCGTACCGCTCGACGGCGTCGACGACGGCCTGGTGCTCGGCCTCGTGGACGAACTTCGGCGAGTGCACACCGATGATCACGACGGTGTCGCGGTGCTTCTCCTCCAGCTCGCGCAGCTCATCGAGGACGTGCAGGCAGTTCACACAGCAGAAGGTCCAGAAATCCAGAATCACAATGCGCCCTCGCAGGTCAGCGAGGGTGTACTGCTGGTCGCCTGTATTGAGCCAACCGCCCTTGCCGATCAGCTCGGGGGCCCTGACGCGCGCACGTGTTGCCATATCGCTAGTCAACATCACCGTGGCCCGCACGCATTCCGGAGGGTCCTGGGGGAACCTGTGAGCCATGAGATTCCTGGTACGCGAACGACTCTTCGCCGTCGGTGACGACTACTGGATCGAGGACGCGGACGGTCGCAAGGTCTTCCTAGTCGACGGCAAGGCCATGCGGGTCCGTGACACCTTCGAGCTGAAGGACGCGCGGGGCCGGATCCTGATCGAGATCCGGCAGAAGCTGATCAGCCTGCGCGACACGATGGTCATCGAGCGCGACGGCGAACGCCTCGCCAAGGTCAAGCGCAAACGGCTGTCACTGCTGCGCAACCACTACCGGGTCACGCTGGTGGACGGCACCGAGCTCGATGTCAGCGGCAAGATCCTGGACCGCGAGTTCGCCGTCGACTACGACGGGGAACTCCTGGCCCAGATCTCGCGGCGCCGGCTGACCGTCCGGGACACGTACGGAATCGATGTCGTGCGGGAGGACGCCGACGCGGCACTGCTCATCGCCGTGGCGGTGTGCGTCATCGTGCTCGCGGACAAGGAGCGCGAGGACTGATACGAGGAGTGGCAGGGGGGGAGAGCCACGCCCGCGGAACAGGCCGCCCGGCGACCGAGGACGACGGACGTCCGCCCGCCTGATGGCGCTCGCCCCGGTTTCACGTGAAACGCAGGGGCCGACCCACAGACACCCGGGGCCGACCCACAAACACCCAGGGCCGACCCACCGGGCCCACCCGCGGGTCAGTGCGGGGGTGCCAGTCCCAGACGCCGGTCCTTGAGGGCCGGGAACTGCTCGCGCGTGGCCACGACCTTCGACGGGTCGAACTCCACGGTGAGCACCTCCTCGTCCGCGCCGGCCTGTGCGAGCACCTCGCCCCAGGGGTCGACGACGATGCTGTGCCCGGCCTGCTGGATCCCGGCATGGGTACCCGCCGTACCGACGGCGAGGAGGTACGACTGGTTCTCGACCGCACGGGCCCGGGCCAGCAGCGTCCAGTGGGCGCGGCGGCGCTCGGGCCAGCCCGCCGCGACGATCAGCGTCTCGGCACCCGCGTCGACCAGGCCACGGAACATTTCCGGGAAGCGCAGGTCGTAACAGGTGGCGAGACCGAGGGTGGTCTGCGGCAGGGCGACCGTCACCAGGTCCTCACCGGCGCCCATCATGACCGCCTCGCCCTTGTCGAAGCCGAAGCGGTGGATCTTGCGGTAGGCGGCGGCCCGCTCACCCTCGGGCGTGAAGACGAGCGCCGTGTTGTACAGCGTGCCGTCGGCGGCGCGCTCGACGAAGGAACCCGCGTGCAGCCAGACCCCGGCGTCGGCTGCGGCCTTCGCCATGGTGTCGTGGGTGGGCCCCTGAAGCGGTTCGGCCTCGCTCTCGAAGGCGGTGTACGCGAACGCGCCGACCGGCCAGAGCTCGGGAAGGACCACCAGATCCGTGCCACGCTGGGCCGCGACCAACGAAGCCGCGCGTTGCCTGCGGGAATTGACGGATTCGTCCGGGTCTACTGCGATCTGGATGAGGGAGGCGTGCACACTACCACCGTCCTGGCATTCGAGCCGTCAACACGGGCCTACGATCGTCACACGAAAGCACTGCCGGGGTGCCTGCTCGCAGCGTAACTTAGAGCGCCGGACGCCCTGAGCGACCGAACCTCCCACGCAGCCCGCCGCCCGCGCCCAGCACTCCAGCCCATGCACCGCAGAACCGCACGAGGGGTCCCGTGACCGTCCATCCCAGCCTCCAGACCTACGCCGATGCCTGGACCCACTCCATCGAGTCGATAGCCGAGCTGGTGAAACCACTCGCCGAGGGAGAGTGGAACCGCCGTACACCCTGTCCCGCGTGGTCGGTGCGTGACGTCGTCTCCCACATCATCGGCATGGAGTGCGAGCAGCTCGGCGACCCGCGTCCGATCCACACACTGCCGCGCGATCTCTACCACGTGCAGAACGACTTCGCGCGTTACATGGAGATGCAGGTCGACGTGCGGCGTCACCACACCGCGCCGGAGATGACCTCCGAGCTGGAGTACACGATCATTCGCCGCGCACGCCAACTGCGCAACGAGACACGGGATCCCGAGACCATGGTCCGCGCGCCGCTCGGCGCCGAGCAGACCCTCGAACTGGCGCTGCGGATGCGGGCCTTCGACGTCTGGGTGCACGAGCAGGACCTGCGGGCGACGCTGGGGCGGCCCGGGAACCTGGACTCCCCCGGCTCCACCATCGCCCGGGACACGCTGCTTGCCGCACTGCCGAAGGTGGTCGCCAAGGACGCCGGCGCGCCGGCCAATTCGGCGATCGTGCTCGATGTGCACGGGTCGGTGGAGTTCCTGCGCACGGTCAGGGTCGACGCGGAGGGCCGCGGTTCGGTGGACGGTTCGCCGTCGCTCGGCCCCGCGGTGACGCTGGCGATGGACTGGGAGACGTACTCCCGTCTCGCCTGCGGACGGGTGCGGGCGGCTACGGTCGCCGACCGGATCAAGGTCGAGGGCGACCAGGATCTCGCGGCGGCGATCCTTCAGAACTTCGCCGTGACGTCATGACGTCATGACGCCGTGATGCCGTGATGCCGTGGTGCTGTGGTGCTGTGGTGCCGTAGTCGGCGTCGCGCCCCGCACCCGGCCTTCCCGCACCCGGTCTCACCGAGTCGGCCGCACCCGTCCTCGACGCGACGGGCGCGGCCGATGCGGTGAGACCGGCGAGACGGACGCGGCCGGTCCGCCGCGGCAGACGACGCCGCCGATCGGCGCGACAGACACGGCCGGTCCGGTACGCCGGACGCGCTACGCGGGTACGTGCACGGCTTCCACCCGGCTGATCACATGGTGGTCGCGCTCGCGATGCGCGGCGCGGGAGCGCAGCCGCAGAATCTGCACCACGCCGAGTGCCTCCAGGACGAAGACCGAGGAGAACGCGATCCGGTAGTTGTCCCCGGTCGCGTCCAGCAGCACGCCGACGGCGAACAGTGTGGTCATCGAGGCGATGAACCCGCCCATGTTGACGATGCCCGAGGCGGTGCCCTGACGCTCCGCCGGGTTGGCGGGCCGCGCGAAGTCGAAGCCGATCATCGAGGCGGGGCCGCACGCGCCGAGCACCACGCACATGACGGTCAGCAGCCACATCGGCGCGCGGTCGCCCGGGTAGAAGACGGTCGACGCCCAGAGCAGGGCCGTCACGGCGACCGTCCCGAGGGCCAGCGGAGCGCGGGCCGCATGGTGGCGGGCGATGATCTGGCCGTAGACCAGTCCGAACGCCATGTTGGAGAGCACCACCAGGGTCAGCAGCTCACCGGCGGTGGACCGGCTCAGCCCCTGCGCCTCCACCAGGAACGGCAGCCCCCACAGCAGGAGGAACACCATGGCCGGGAACTGCGTGGTGAAGTGCACCCACATGCCGAGCCGGGTGCCGGGCTCCCGCCAGGAGGCGGCGATCTGCTTGCGCACGTAGGCGGCGCCCGCGTGCTCGGCGGGCGGCGGTTCGTGGCCCTCGGGGTGGTCCTTCAGAAACAGCAGGAGGAGCACGAGGACGATCACCCCGGCGACGGAGCTGCCGGCGAACGTGGTCGTCCAGCCGAAGCCGTGCAGGGCCCGCGCGATGAAGAGCGTCGAGACGAGGTTGCCCGCCATCCCGAAGAGCGCGGCGACCTGCCCGATCATCGGTCCGCGCCGTGCCGGGAACCAGCGGGTGCCGAGCCGCAGCACGCTGATGAACGTCATCGCGTCGCCGCAGCCGAGCAGCGCCCTGGACGCCAGTGCCATGCCGTACGAGGGGGAGAGCGCGAAGCCCAGCTGTCCCAGGGTGAACAGGACGACCCCGAGCGTGAGGACCTTCTTGGTGCCGAGCCGGTCGACCATCAGGCCGACGGGTATCTGCATGCCCGCGTAGACGAGGAGCTGAAGGATGGAGAACGTGGAGAGCGCGGAGGCGTTGACGTCGAACCGGTCGGCGGCGTCGAGACCGGCGACGCCCAGGCTGGTGCGGAAGATGATGGCGACGAAGTAGACGGCGACACCGATGCCCCAGACCCGGACGGCACGCCGGCCGCCGGGGGGATCTCCGGGCAGGGACAGAGTGGGAGCGGCGGCAGAGCTCACCGGTCCTCACCCCTGACCAGCACCTTGACCCGGCTGACATGACGCCGCACGACCTGCGCGGCCCCGTCCGCGTCGCCGGACCTGATCGCCTCCAGCAGCTCGCCGTGCTCGCTGATGTTGGCGGCGATCCTGCTCGGGTTCGCCTCCATCACGGCGACGCCCATCCGCAACTGCCGGTCGCGCAACTGGTCGTAGAGGCGGGAGAGGATGTCGTTGCCCGCGTTGCGCACGATCTCGGCGTGGAAGCAGCGGTCCTTCACGGACATGGCGGCCAGATCCCCGGCCTCGGCCGACCGCCGCTGTTCGTCGAGGAGTTCTTCGAGACGGCCGATCAACTGCACGGAGGCGGGCACGGCCTTGCGGGCCGCGAACTCCTCGACGAGCAGCCGGGTCTCGACCACATCGGCGATCTCCTGTGCGGAGACGGCGAGGACGAGAGCACCCTTCTTCGGGTACAGCTTGATCAGCCCCTCGACCTCCAGCCGCAGCAGCGCTTCGCGCACGGGCGTACGGGAGACACCGACGGCCTCCGCGAGATCACCCTCGGTGAGGAGCGTGCCGCCCTCGTAACGGCGGTCCAGGACCGCCTCCTTGATGTGGGCGTAGACGCGCTCGGCGGCGGGGGGCTGCTTGGCGGCGGGCTTCACGGACGACTGCGCGTCCGTCTTCGCCGAGGAATTCACAGGGGACTTCACAGGAGGCTTCACGGCAGGGGGTGCGGCGGCAGGCATGTACACAGCATAGATACAACATGCGTACATCGCGAACGCGTCCGCGATCCGGACACCTCCGCCCCCACCAGGGCAGACCAAGGGGGCCGCGGAGGGGCAGGGCGATCAGGGGCGGTCGGACCAGGGCGAGCCGACGCGCGGACCAGGGCGGGCCGATGCGCGGACCAGGGCGGATCACGGCAGGCCCGAGCGAGCCGACACGGACCTCAAGGCGGCCATCCCACCCGAACAAGAGACCCGGGCCGGAAATCGCCACAGGAATCAGCACATCCTTCCCCCGGCCTCATGAGTCTCATCACCGAGCGGCACCTTCATGTGGCCGCATTCCAGGGGCATTTGGAGCGTAGAAGTTGAAAATCGGCATTAAGGGCATAAACCGCGTTTCCGCCGCTGCCACCGTGGCCCTCACCGCGGGTGCCGTCATCGCGGGCAGCGCGTTCGCCTCCACGGCGCAGGCCGCGACGCCCACTCCCACGATCACCGCCAAGGGCGGGTACGTGATGAACAACGGGACCGCGAAGACCCTGTTCAGCAAGGCCGCGGACACCCGTCGCTCCACCGGCTCCACCACCAAGATCATGACCGCCAAGGTGGTCCTGGCGCAGAAGAACCTCAACCTGGATTCGAAGGTCACGGTCCAGAAGGCGTACAGCGACTACATCGTCGCCAAGGGCGCCTCGTCGGCCCGCCTGATCGTGGGCGACAAGGTCACGGTCCGCCAGCTGCTGTACGGCCTGATGCTGCCGTCCGGTTGCGACGCCGCGTACGCGCTGGCCGACAAGTTCGGCTCCGGCTCGACCCGCGCGGCCCGGGTGAAGTCCTTCCTCGGCAAGATGAACGCCCAGGCCAAGTCCCTCGGGATGAAGAACACCCACTTCGACTCGTTCGACGGCATAGGGAACGGCTCGAACTACTCGACGCCGCGCGACCTGACGAAGCTCGCCAGCAGCGCGATGAAGAGCTCCACGTTCCGCACGGTCGTGAAGACCAAGTCGACCAAGCAGAAGGTCACCACGAAGTCCGGCGGCTACCGCTACATGTCGTGGTCCAACACCAACACCATGCTCAGCAGCTACAGCGGTGCGATCGGCGTGAAGACCGGCTCCGGCCCGGCGGCGAAGTACTGCCTGGTCTTCGCCGCGACCCGTAACGGCAAGACGGTCATCGGCACGGTGCTCGCCTCCACGAGCGCGACCACCCGTTCCGCGGACATGAAGAAGATCATGGACTACAGCTTCAAGAAGTAGACCGAAGCCTCAAGAAGCAGTCCGGAGCCTCAAGAAGCAGTCCGGCCCGGCAAAGCACGCACAGAGGGGGCTCGCACCACGCGGGCCCCCTCTCGCCGTACCGGAGGATGCTCAGTCGAGACAGAACTCGTTGCCCTCGATGTCCTGCATCGTGATGCACGACTCGTTGTTCTCGTCGGCATACAGCACCTGCACGCACACCGCGCCGAGCGCCACCAGCCGATCGCGTTCGGCCTCAAGCACGGCCAGCCGCTCCGCACCCACGAGCCCGGTGCCGGCCCGCACATCGAGATGCACCCGGTTCTTGGCGACCTTGCCTTCGGGAACGCGCTGGAAATACATGCGCGGGCCCTCACCCGTGGGATCGGAGCACGCGAACCATGCACCCCGCTCCTCGGACGGCAGCGAGTCGTTGTAGGCGTCCCAGGTATCGAACCCCTCCGGAGGCGACGGTGCGACGTACCCGAGCACCTCGCACCAGAACCGGGCGACGCGCTCGGGGTCCGCGCAATCGAAGGTGACCTGGATCTTCTTGACCGATGCCATTCGGCCACCCTAACAGCGGGCCTCCGAAAGCCAGTTCCCCTTTATTGAGCCCGAGATTCCGAGCGTCCCTCTGGGCCGCGTATCGAAAGTGCCGGTCACGTGCTGGTCACTCGGCCGCGTGGCGCTCGCGGCGGTTGGCCACCGCGAGCCGCCGTGCGGTGGGGGATCAGGCCGGGCTTCTTCGGAATCGTGCAGCCGATTCCGCGTCGGCGCAGGCAGCCGCGGTTGGTGTGGTCCCGCAGGCCCACACCAACCGCACCTGGCTCGGTCGGCAGCGCGGTCTGGGTGGGTTCACTTGCCGGCGATGCTCCACGTGCCGTCGCCCGCCGCAGCGGCGTTGTTGAGGGCGGTCCACGCGGCGTCGTCGAGCTTGAAGGCGTCGTGGAGGTAGGCCGAGATCGCGTCGGCGACGAGGGCGACGCGGGCGGGGTCCTCGTCGGAGGTCTCGGCGACCTTCTCGCCGGCGAGGCCGCCCAGGGTGTGCTCGCCCTCGACGATGGCGAGCAGGCTCTTCGGGGACGGGCTGAGGTGGTAGGCGTCGGTGAACCACTCCGGTCCCCGGGTCGAGAGCGGGGACTGGTCCTTGCCGCCCGCGATGACCAGGGCCGGGGTGGTCATGGTGGAGTAGTCCGGCCTCATGAACGGAAGGTGTTCGGCGGCGAACGGGGTGAGGGTGTCGCCGGTTCCGGTCGCGGCGATCAGCGCGCCGGCCGAGACCGCAGAGTGGGAGAAATCCTCTCCGGGAATGCCGTCGGCGTCGAATACGCGCGCGCCCAGGATCACGCCGGCGGTTTGAGCGCCCCAGGAGTGGCCGACGACCGCGATGCGCTCATGGTCGACGCGGGTCTCCAGGCCGCCGGCCTGGAGAAGGATGTCGCCGAGGCCGTCGAGGACCGCGTGGAGGTCGGCGATCCGGACGCGCCAGATGGTGGCGAAGCGCGGGTCGTCCCACCCGATGCCGTTGCGGCGGGAGTCCAGGTGGGTGGGCTGCACGACGATGAATCCGGCGGCTGCCCACCGGTCGACGAGGGGTTCGTATCCGTCCAGGGACCATGCGTTGCCGTGGGAGAACACGATGACGGGAAGGTTCTGGCCTGACAGTGGGGCGGTGACCTTCACCTGGAGGTCGACGCTGCGGCCGGGCGCGGGAACGGTGATGGGCTTGACCGCGACGATCCGCTGGTTGAGGTGGCTGGAAGACATGGGGTGCCCTGCGCTTTCTCCACGGGATCGCTCTGCCATACTTTGGCGGAGCGCCGTTCCGCCAATTTAGCGGAACATTGTTCCGCGAGTAAAGGAGGGTCTCGTGCCTGAAGCGGGCGGAGTACGTCAAGCACAGGCGCAGCGCACCCGCAGCGGCGTGCTGGCGGCCGCATCGGCGGTCTTCGTGGACCAGGGCGTCCAAGCCCCCATCCGCGACATCGCCGAACGCGCCGGCGTCGGCGTCGGCACGATCTACCGAAACTTCCCGACCCGGGCGGACCTCGTCACCGCCGTCTACCGGCACCAGATCGACACCTGCACCGCACTCGCGCCCCGGCTCCTGGAGGAATCAGCCTCCCCGTTCACCGCCCTGACCCGCTGGGCGGACGCGTTCGTGGAGTTCCTGGTGACCAAGCACGGCCTCGGTGCCGCCCTGGGGTCCGGTGATCCAGGGCTGGAGAACCTCCACGCCCTCATGCTCGACACCCTGGTCCCGGCCTGCGCGATGCTGCTCGACGCCTGCGCCGCCGCCGACGAACTCAGCCCCGGTATGACCGCCTACACACTCATGCGCGCCATCGGAAACCTCTGTATCACCGGCCCCGACTACGACCAGGCCGACGCCAAGCACATGGTCGCGACCCTCCTCGCCGGATGCCGTCGCAGGGCATAGCGACAGGACCCGGCCGCCCGCTGTGCGCACCATCGATCTCTGCCCAGGACGTGGAGCCGTGGCGCCCACCACGTGACGGCCGAGGTCACAGCCACTCGTTGATGGCTGCGACAAGGACGGTTGCCTCATAGCGGACGGCGAGCTTGTCGTATCGCGTGGGTGCGCCACGAGGCGCCATGGAATCGAGTGAGGTGAGAGACCTTCACCGCCGGGTTGTCGCAGCAACCTGGTT